>JAYYUG010000086.1:0-20379 GCA_036344135.1 Pseudomonadota bacterium
AAATCATTGGTTTTAAGGGGTTAGGGGAAATGATGACAGCTCAACTTAAAGAAACAACAATGCTTCCTTGTAAAAGAACGTTATTAAGAGTTGTAATACCATGAAAGGGAGAGAGGAAAACAAAAGAAACGGTAATGAAGCTCATGGGGAATAAACCTGAATTAAGATTTGAATTCATAAGAGAAAAAGCTAATCTATATGATAATCTAGACATATAATTTTTTTTGGAGGCCTTAATGACTGAATTTAATAAAGTTACTTTGCAAGTAAGTGAGAATATAGGAACCATGAAATTTAATGACCCAGATGTCATGAATGCGGTTTCAGCAGACATGCTTGATGGGATTTGGGAATGTCTTAATGAGATTGAAAATCCTGAATCACAAATAAGGTGCCTTATAATTACTGGCGAAGGTAAGGGTTTTTGTGCTGGTGCAAATCTTTCAGGTGGATCTGATAGATCTAATTCGGGGAGGCAAGATGCGGGTCAAGCTCTTGAAACCAAATACCATCCAATATTACGAAGATTAAGAAACCTCAATACACCAATAGTTACTTCTGTAAATGGTGCAGCAGCAGGAGTTGGGATGTCTTTTGCGTTAATGGGAGATTTAGTAATAGCTTCTAAATCGGCTTTTTTTCTGCAGGCCTTTAGAAGGATAGGTCTGGTCCCAGATGGAGGTTCAACTTGGCTGCTACCTAGACTAGTTGGAAATGCTAGAGCAAAAGAGTTAGCAATTTTGGGTGAAAGGCTAAGCTCTGAAAAGGCGCTTGAGTGGGGATTAATTAATAGAGTTTATGAAGATAACGATCTCGAAGAAGAAACTATTAATATTGCGAAGAAACTTTCTAAAGGTCCTATGTCACTTAGTTTAATTCGTAAAGCATTTTGGGAAAGCTCAGATAACACTTACGAAGAACAATTAAATTTGGAAAGACAATTGCAGTTCGAAGCCGGCCAATCAGAAGATTTTAAAGAGGGTGTTAAGGCATTTTTAGAAAAAAGGGACACTAATTTTTCAGGAAAGTAGGAATAAAATTTCCTTAGAAAATGAATAGAGTTCAAATGGAAATTCTAAATAAATGTCCTTTATAAATTATATGATAATCAGTTCTGAAACTTTTTAGAAAATTCAACTGGAATTTCTGCTTGTTCCAAAGTGACTGACTCACCACAACCACAAGCGTCAACTTGGTTAGGATTATTAAAAACAAAACCTGAATTTAATTTAGTTTCTTCATAATCCATTTCCGTTCCTAGTAAAAAAAGTATGGCAGAGTTATCTATAGAAATAATAACATCTTCTATTTTAATAATCTCATCATTGCTCCCTAAATCTTTAACATAATCAAGAGTATAGGCCATTCCCGCACATCCGCCATTTTTTACGCCCAATCTAAAAGTGTTGTCTTTTTCTTTAGAGCTTTTTAGTAAAAATCTAAATCTTTCCAAAGCCTTAGATGTGAGGCTAATGAGATTAGTTTTATATATTTCTTTATCCATAGTTCATTTCTCTAATACATATTCAGGGCTAATCTTGCTTCATCTGACATCAGACTAATATCCCAAGGTGGATCAAAAACCATTTCTACAATAACATCATTCACACCCTCAACATCAAGAACTGCAACCTCTACCCATTTTGGCATTTCTTCAGCAACAGGGCAACCTGGAGCAGTTAAAGTCATCCTAATGTTGACCTTATTTCCATCAGAACTAATGTCATATATCAAGCCCAATTCATAAATATCAACAGGTATCTCCGGATCATAAACCGTTTTTAACGCCGAGACTAAGTCTTCTTGTCTAATTAATGACTTATTTTCTACTTTCTTATCCATTATTATAACTATTTAACTCTAATTAAATATTTTGATAGCTTTTTCTAAAGAAATAATCAAATTATCTATATCCTCTTTACTCGTATACATTGCTATAGATGCCCTTGCTGTCGATGTCACTCCTAAAAAATTCATTAAAGGTTGAGCACAATGGTGGCCCGCCCTTATAGCAACACCGTAATTATCTATAACAGTCGCAATATCATGAGGATGGGATCCTTCAACTGAAAAAGAAATAATTGGACTAGATATACTCTTATCACCATATAACTTTATGGCCTTCATGTTAGATAAAGACTCATAAGCATATTCGGATACATCATGTTCATGTTGAAAAATATCCTCTTTATTTCTTTCAGTAAAATAATCGATTGCCTCTCCAAGACCAACCACTTGAACGATATTTGGAGTCCCGGCTTCAAATTTATAAGGAGGATTCCCATATGAAATTGAGTCTTTACTTACCTCTTTAATCATTTCTCCTCCGCCTCTCCACGGTCTCATTTTCTCAAGTAATTCATATTTGGCATATAAGACACCTACTCCAGTTGGACCATAAAGTTTGTGACCTGAAAACACATAAAAATCACAATCCAAATCCCTAATATCTGTTTCTTGATGGGCAATACCCTGGCATCCGTCTACTAAAACCAATATCCCTTTGTTATGTGCAAATTGAATTATCTCTTTGAGAGGTATAATTGAACCCAAAACGTTAGACATTTGAGTAATAGCTATAATCTTAGTTTTTTTGGTGACTAAATTTCTAATGCTCTCAACTGAAATGTTCCCTTTATTGTCACTATCTACCCACTTAATATTTATACCTTTTCGTTCTCTAAGAAAGTTCCACGGTACAATATTTGAATGGTGCTCTAAAGTTGACAAAATAATCTCGTCACCCTTAATAAGATTGGGCTCGGCATAAGAGTAAGCCACCAGATTAATTGCATCAGTAGCACCCATTGTAAAAACTATTTCTTCTACCCTACTGGCATTTAAGAAATTTTTTACTTTCTGTCTCGTTCCCTCAAAGGCTTCTGTTGAAGCATTCGACAAAAAATGCAAACCCCTATGAACATTCGCATAGTCTCTTATCTGAAAATTCCTTATATGATCAACAACTTGTATTGGTTTCTGAGAACTTGCAGCGCTATCAAGATAGGTTAAACGATTACCATTTATAGTTCTTTGTAGAATAGGAAAATCTTCTCTAATTTTATCAACATTAAAGGTCATTGAAAATTTCCCGGTAGATACTTCTTTAAAAGAGAATCATTCGATATATAACTATCAATAAATGACTTTACCAAAAAATTCTTAACTTCTTCTTCATTTAAGCCTCTCGTTAACATATAAAATATCTGATTGCTGTCTAAAGACCCTATTGTAGCCCCGTGTTTGCAAACAACATCATTGTTAAATATTTTCATCTGCGGTTTTGCATTCATGTATGCATCCTTGGATAATAAAATAGCTCTGCAATCTTGTTCGGCGATCGTATTTTTTACCCCATTTTTAACATCAATAAATGATTGGAATGTGCTAACAGTTTTTTTTCCTAGCACAGCTCTAATACCTGAAGAGCTAGAACAACCAGAGCTTGCATGAAAATTTTTCGTTAAAATATCATCATTTGAGTTATGTGTAGGAATAGATATGGTCTTAAAATCATAAATTGATTCCTCTTCTTCGAAAAAATTATAACCCTGATACCTTGATGCATTCTTAGGCATAGATAGATTGGTAATATTGAGACATGAGCCTTTTTTAAGATAAGAAATGTTAGTTTCAATAAAAGCTGCTTGGGAAAAATTAACCCTATTTAAAATAAGATTCGAATTTTTACCCAAGTTAAATTCGACTAATTGATTAATAAATCCCTTTAAACCCGCATTTACTATCAAAATCTCAGCTGAAACTCCTTCATACACATTTATATATATTCTCGGGAGGAACATCCCTTCTTCCATGGCATCTAAAAAAATAACAATTGGTCTTTTCTGTGAGCTTTTAATGTCTATAACTTTAAATTGCGAGGAAAGCGCAAGATTAAGGTCAATTATTGCTTCATTCTTTACGTAATTTTGAGGTTTAACATAATCATCAGAATCTATTTTAGAAAAATCTAAATCCAGAATCTCAACATCCTGGCCATGTTCTTTATCTAATCTGAAAGTTATATCCAAAATATCTTGAGAAAGAAATCTATTTAGTTTTGAAAAGCCCGTGTACTTCCAATCCTCTATCCGCTTGTTTGGCAATCCCAAATCAAGAAATCTTTCGTAAGAACTTTCCCTTTCAGAAAAAAGAAAGTCTTTTTCAGAAAAAACATTTTTTATATTGTTATTTATATTTTCAGACATCATTTTGAAATCCTTCAAAACCATTTTTTTCAATTAAATCTGCAACTTCTTTTCCGCCAGTAAAAACAATTTTTCCATTTATTAGAATATGAATCTTGTTGGGCTGAATTTTTTCCAACATTTTTTTGTAATGTGTAATAACCAATAATGAGTTTTCAGGACTTTTGATACCGTTAATTCCTTCAGATACCACATTTAGCGCATCAACATCCAAACCGGAATCAGTTTCATCAAGAACTGATAACACTGGATCTAAAATTAGCAATTGCAAAGCTTCATTTCTTTTTTTCTCCCCCCCAGAAAAGCCGACATTGAATTGTCTTTTTAGATCATCATCTTCTATACCCAGAATCTTAGCTTTTTCCTTAACAAGTTTAAGAAAATCTGAAGGTTTAAGAGGCTCTAGACCTTTGGTTTTTCTACTGCATTCACTAATAGTTTTCAAAAAATTCATTATGGAAACACCAGGAATTTCAACCGGATATTGAAAAGCTAAAAAAAGTCCTAAATTTGATCTTTCGTTGGGCGGTAAGTTAATCAAATTCTTATCACAAAATTCAATTGAACCTGAAGTTATATTGTAGCCATCATTACCTGCCAAAATATTTGAAAGCGTGGATTTTCCTGAACCGTTAGGGCCCATTATAGCGTGAACTTCGCCCCTATTAATTTCTAAGTTTAGATTTCTAAGAATTTTAATTCCTTCAATCTCAACGTTTAAATTTTTTATTTTTAATAAAGTATTATTCACCCTACGCTTCCTTCTAGACTTATACTCAATAATTTTTGAGCCTCTACAGCAAATTCCATAGGCAATTTTTGAAGAACCTCCCTACAAAAACCGTTTACAATTAGAGAAATCGCCTCTTCTTCGTCTAAGCCTCTTTGCAGACAATAAAAAAGTTGGTCTTCAGAAATCTTAGATGATGTAGCCTCGTGCTCAATTACTGAGGTATTATTCCTCGATTCTATGTACGGGATAGTTGACGCCGAACAAGTATCGGTCAATAAAAGGGAATCGCATTGTGTAAAATTCCTAGAGTGATTTGATTTGGGATGAATGTTTACTAATCCACGGTAAGTGTTAGATGAATTTCCAGCAGAAACACCCTTGGATATTATCCGACTTGAAGTATTTTTACCAAGATGCAACATTTTTGTTCCACTATCAACTTGCTGAAAATTATTCGAAATAGCGATAGAATAGAATTCACCTGAAGAGTTATTTCCTCTCAATATACAACTTGGATACTTCCAAGTAATTGCTGAACCTGTTTCAACTTGTGTCCAAGAAATTTTAGAATTATCTTCTCTACAATCCCCTCTTTTAGTAACAAAATTATAGACCCCACCTCTTCCGTTTTCATCTCCGGGATACCAATTTTGAACTGTAGAATATTTTATTTCTGCGCTTTCAAGAGCTACAAGCTCAACTACTGCTGCATGAAGTTGGTGTTCGTCCCTCATAGGAGCTGTGCAACCCTCCAAGTAGCTAACGTATGAGCCTTTATCTGCAATTACTAAAGTTCTTTCAAACTGCCCTGTACCGGATGCATTTATTCTAAAATAAGTAGATAATTCCATAGGACAACGAACTCCTGAAGGTATATAAACAAAGCTTCCATCAGAAAATACGGCGGAGTTGAGAGTAGCAAAATAATTATCTGAGGAAGGAACAACAGTTCCAAGATATTGCCTTACCAATTCTGGATGATTAGCAACGGCCTCGGAAAACGAACAAAAAATTATCCCTTCTTCCATAAGCCTTTCTTTAAAAGTTGTTCCTACCGAAACACTATCAAAAACCGCATCAACGGCGACACCAGCCAACCATTCTTGTTCCTTCAGAGGTATTCCTAACTTATTATAAGTTTCAATTAATTTTGGATCAACCTCATCTAAACTTTTGGGTTTATCCATTTCTTTCGGTGAAGAAAAGTAATAAGAATCCTGATAATTTATCTTTGGGTATCTAACACTTGACCATTCTGGTTCTTCCATAGCCAGCCATCTTTCATATGCGCCTAATCTCCACTCAAGGAGCCATTCTGGTTCATTTTTTTTATTAGATATAAAATGAATAGTCTCCTCATTCAGTCCTTTTGGAGCAAACTCGGTTTCAATCTCGGTTTGAAAACCAAATTCATAAGAATTACTAAGATCTTCTTTTTTTAATTTTTTATTCTCTTTATCCATGACATCAAAAATTATTAATTACGAATTTGCGATTCTAAAAAATCACAAACTCTATCTATATGATTTAGTTTACTTCCCCAACCAAGACTGACTCGTATTGCATTCTGCAGTAAATCAGGTTTTACACCCATCGCCTTTAACACATGACTTTCTGTGACCTTTCCTGAACTACATGCCGAACCAGAGCTCACTGAAAAACCGCCGAGGTCAAGTTTCATAATCATCGTTTCGGCCTTATTTTCCTTAAATGCGAAATAAGAAGTATTTGAAAGTCTTTTCTCATTCTTAGAAAATATTTCTGCTCCTATCTGAGTAACCCTTCTTTCAAATTCATCCCTTAATAGCCTTATTCTTTTATCCTCTTCTTCATTGAAACGGCTGAATTTAGCTGCTTCTCCAAATGCCGATATACCTAAAACATTCTGAGTGCCACCTCTAATATTGAATTCTTGGCCTCCTCCAAATATTCTTGGCTTTATTTCTAGTTCTGATTTAAATATTATGGCCCCTGTTCCAGAAATTCCACCAATCTTGTGTGAAGAGATTGACATAATATCTACATCCAAATCATCAAAATCTACTTCTAATTTTCCTAGGGCTTGTACAGCATCACAAAAAATAATTCCACCATAATCATGAACAATTTTCGAAATTTTCTTTATGGGCTGTACCACACCAGTTTCATTATTCGCCATCATAACCGCAACTGTACAAGGTCTTTTTTTCATTAATTTTTCTAAGCTATTGAGATCAATTACACCATCAGAGTTAATTTTTATTTCTTCAATATCAGAATAAGATTTTTCAGCGGTATCATGAACTGCAATATGTTCAGTAGGATTAATCAGTATTCGATCTGAACTCTGATTAAGAGCTATATCTATTGCCTCAGTACCACCGCTGGTAAATACAATGTTTCCAGTTTTACTATTAACAAGTTCCGCAAGACTTTTTCTTGAATTATTTATTAGCATGTTGGCGCTTCTACCTTCGCTATGAACTGAAGAAGGGTTTCCATAATTCTTTAGTATTTCTTCAAATGAAATAATTACCTCATTTCTTATTAATGAAGTAGCATTATAATCAAGATAAATTCGAGGATCATTTAACATCAATATAACCTGAATAAGGCCTAGGTAACGATGATCTTCCAAGAACCTTACCTTCAATAATATCCTCAAGAGATATTTGTCCTAAGAATAATTCAATCTGCCTCCCTAATTCGTCCCAAAGATCGTGTGTTAAGCATCTTCCTGATACACCGGTACAAGAACCTTTCGCAAGAGTACATGCTTTTGCCTCTATCTTGCCTTCAATAGTCTCAATAACATCTACGATTCTAATCTCGCTAGGAGCTTGAGATAATTTATAACCACCATTAGGGCCCCTAACTCCCACAACAAATCCTGCGTGGTTAAGGACCATAAGTATTTGCTCTAAATATTTAGACGAAATTTTTTGGGTTTCCGAAATATGAGAGATTTTCACTAAGTTCCCTTTTTTGGCTAAAGCCAATTCTGTCATAGCGAGAACCGCGTACCGTCCTTTTGCTGTAAGTTTCATTTTTCACCTAATTTTTTATTAATTTTTTATAAAAATTGTCGAGTCTGTGCTAAAAACATTTATGATTTATCTATAGGATTTATTATTCTTGATCAAATTTGTCAAGAAATAGATTTTATGTACGCTATATCAGTGTTTTATACCTTTTTAAATTAATAAGAAATTAGATATGCCAGAAATTATATATAGTGGTCCTGAAGGAAGATTAGAAGGAAGAGTTAATGTCGTTGAAGGAAAACGTTCTCCAGTAGCAATGATCCTTCATCCCCTTCCGCAATTTGGCGGGAATATGAATAACCCTATCGTCTACAACCTTTATCAAACTTTTATAAAAAAAGGATTCTCTGTTCTACGATTTAATTTTAGAGGAGTGGGGAAAAGTCAGGGTGATTTTGATCACGGTATAGGAGAATTATCTGATGCTGCTGCCTCGCTAGACTGGGTCCAATCACAGGTTTCAGATTCAAAGGGTTGTTGGGTAGCTGGATATTCATTTGGAGCTTGGATAGCAATGCAGTTATTAATGAGAAGACCTGAAATAGAAGGGTTTATATCAATTTCTCCGCCCGCAAATATGTACGATTTTAATTTTCTGGCTCCTTGCCCATCGTCGGGGATTATTCTCCATGGGGAAGAGGATAAAGTTGTTCCCAAAGAAGATATAGTTAGATTAGTAGAAAAACTTCAATTGCAAAGAAATATAGAAGTTGATTATAAAAGTATCAGTGGAGCAAATCATTTTTTTGAGAATAAGACAGATAAACTTCTTAACCAAGTAAACAAATATCTTGATTCAAGATTAATTGGACCTGATATATAGTAATATATATTGAGATAATCTTTAGATATGTACAAATTTAAATCAGACTTCTTAAAATTTATTAATGATAGAGGCTATATATATCAGATTAGTGACGAAGAATCTTTGGATGAAGTCTTTTTTAAAGGAAAAGTCACAGCATATATAGGATTTGATTGCACTGCGCCAAATCTCCACATCGGATCTTTAATGCAAATATTACTTCTGAAACACCTTCAAGATTATGGACATGAACCCATAGCTTTAATAGGAGGGGCAACCAGTAAGGTTGGCGACCCTTCCCTAAAAGATAAATCCAGAAAGATTCTTTCAAAAAAAGAGGTAGATACAAATATTAAAGGAATAAAAAAAGTCTTTGATAAATTTTTGGATACGAAAAAGGGAAAAATAAAGATTCTGAATAACGATGATTGGTTAAGTAGTCTAAATTATATTGATTTTCTGAGAAAAGTCGGAAGTAATTTTTCGGTTAACAGAATGTTATCTTTTGACTCAGTAAAGCTAAGGTTAGAGAGAGAACAACCTCTGTCTTTCTTAGAATTTAATTATATGGTTATGCAAGGTTATGATTTCTTCGAATTGAATAAAAAACATAATTGCATTTTACAAATGGGTGGATCTGATCAATGGGGAAATATTGTATGTGGTATTGATCTTGCTAGAAGGTTATCTGGAGTTAATCTGTATGGGCTAACCACCCCACTACTTACAACGTCATCAGGTGAAAAGATGGGTAAAACTGAAAAGGGAGCTGTATGGTTGAGTTATGACAAAGATAATAGTGATTTCTCAACACATCCAAGAGATTTTTGGAATTACTGGCGTGACAAGACAGAAAATGAATCAGTAGGAAAACTGATGAGATTATTCACAAATTTACCTTTAAAGGAAATTGAGGAATATGAAAAATTACAAAATGAGGAAATTGAAATTTCAAAAGAAGCGCTTGCTACAAACATTACTGAAATGGTTCACGGGAAGGATTCGGACTGGGATAGTATTGCCGAATTTATTCTTAAGAAAGATGAATTAGATAAGGGCATTGGTTTATTATCTCTTTTATCTAATGATTATACAGAATTAACCTCTTCAAATAGCGAATCAAGAAGATTTGTCAAATCTAATGCAGTTAAAATTAATGACAAATTGATATCCGACGAAAAATATGTTGTAACCTTAAAGGATTTTGAAAGTCTAAACGTCATAAAGATTTCACTTGGAAAAAAGAAACACATATTAGTTAAATTAACGTAAATAATTATTCGACGGAGAGAAAAATGTCTAAAACGCTGAAGATTGGCGACAAAATTCCAAAATTTTCCCTTAATCTATCTAATGACACAGTTATCAACTCTAAAGACCTAATTGGTAAAACGTATGTCTTATATTTTTATCCGAAAGATAATACTCCAGGATGTACAAATGAAGCTAAGGATTTTAGTTGCTTATTGAAAGATTTTAAGAAATTGAATGTTGAAATAATTGGAGTATCTAAGGATAGCATTAAAACTCACCAAAATTTTATTGAAAAACATAAACTCAAAATCAAATTGGGCTCGGATTTGGAAGGAAAAGTTATTGAGAAATTTGGCGTTTGGGTCGAAAAGAAAATGTATGGAAGAATTTATATGGGAATAGAAAGATCGTCCTTTCTAATAAGTGACAATGGTAGAATTGAGAATATATGGCGTAAGGTTAGAGTTAAGGGTCACGCAAAGGAAGTTTATGAGAAAATAAGTTGTTAATTTTATTCCTTTCTTTGAACCTTCTGTGATAAGGCTACACTCAAAAAACTATCTATATTGCCATCGAGCACTTCTTGAGGATTAGTGCTCTCCAATTCTGTTCTTAAATCCTTTACTAGTTGGTATGGTTGTAAAACATAAGATCTGATCTGATGCCCCCAACCTATCTCTAACTTTTTATCTATTATTTCTTGAGATTCCTCCTCTTTTTTTTGCAATTCAAGTTCATAAATCCTAGCTCTTAGCATAGACCAAGCGGTACTTCGGTTCTTATGTTGGGATCTTTGAGATTGGCACTGAACCACTATATTGCTAGGAAGATGAGTAATTCTGACAGCACTATCCGTGGTATTGACGTGCTGCCCCCCTGCTCCAGAGGATCTATATGTATCTATCCTACAATCATTCTCTTTTATATCAATTGATATATCATCATCAACTTCGGGGTAAACCCATACACTCGCAAAACTCGTATGTCTTCTTTTTTGGGAATCAAATGGAGATATTCTTACTAATCTATGTATGCCGGATTCAGTCTTTAACCAACCATAAGCATTTTTTCCGGTAACTTTGACAGTGCCTCTTTTAATCCCTGCCTCCTCTCCATCCACTCTTTCAACAATTTCAATACTATAATTCTTCATTTCAGACCAACGTACATACATTCTCATTAACATCTCTGCCCAATCCTGGCTTTCAGTACCCCCAGCTCCTGGATGAAATTCTACAAAAGCAGAATTTTCATCTGCCTCTCCAGATAGAAGTGTTTCAATGCTAAGAATATTGGCCTTAAAAGAAAGGTCTTTGAGGGATTCAATTGATTCATTAATGATCTCTTCTTCTTTTTCTTCTTCTCCTAACTTAATTAATTCGAGTAAATCACGTAGCTTCTTTTCAATATCATTACATTTGTCGATTGAATCTTGGAGGTGAGACTTCTCCTGCATTAACTTTCTAGCTTTTTCTTGATTATCCCAGATATTACCTTCTTTAATAATTGAATCTAATTCTTCCAATCTTTTTAGAGATTTACCCCAGTCAAAGATACCTCCTAAACAAACCTATAGATTCGTTAATTTCTTCAATTATTTTCAAAACTTCTTTCTTCATCTTCAAAGACCTTGTGTTATTAGTTAAAATACTCATTTATAGCATCAATAAATGTATATGAAATCCTTGTTAACCAATTTCTACTTAATAAATTTTTTCTATCATTTTCATTTGTAACAAACCCAAGCTCTACTAAAATACTTGGAAAATATGCTGATTTTAGAACAGCGAAACCTGCATATCTTTGTGGTCTTTTTAGTAATCTAGTTCTTTCTGAAACTTTATCGACCAGTATACCAGCAAACTTAGTAGAACGAAGTTGGCTTTCTTTCAAGGCGGTAGTTATAATATAATTTTCTTTTAAGCCTTTTGCATTTTTTAGATTTATTCCCCTTCTTTTATATTCCCTAGAAATTAAATATAAACTATCTTCTCGTTTGGCTAATTTTTCTGATTCCCTATCTATTCCTTTTTCGGATAATGTATAAACGGAGAAACCTTTAACATCATTATTTCTTGATGCATCAGCATGAATAGAAATAAATAAATCTGCACTTTTCATATTAGCAAACTCTACTCTTTGGCTCAAAGGAACAAATGAGTCATCTTCTCTGGTCAAGAAAACTCTATATTTTGGATTTTTTTGTAAATTTTCCTTTAGTAAGGAAGAGAATCTCAAAACTATATCTTTTTCATTAAATTGCCCAGGGTATGATGTGCCGGGATCTTTTCCTCCATGCCCAGGATCAATAACTATTGTAACTTTCCTTTTTGATTTCTTAGAGTCAACAACTGAGTCTTTTTTTTCTGTAATCCTTTTTTTGTTCTTTTTTGATATAATTCGAGACTCATCAACATTTAGGTCAAAACTCAGTCTTCTTTTTGATCCTGAGCTAGGTTTGAGAATTTTCACCCTTTTTACATTAACGGGATAATTTAAATCGAAAACAATCCTCGATACCTCATCATAAGGCGATCCAAACCTAACGTCATTTATTACTCCCTTGGGCCTAGGAAATGAAAATTTCTCATCATAAACAACATTATCAAGATCTATTACAAATCTGTTAGGATTACCAAGAGTCAGGTATTCATATTTTATACGATCATTTAAATCTACAACGACTCTTACTCCGCCGTCGATGTCAGAAAATCTAATTTTAGATACAACTACAGGTTCTTTTGAATATGCCTCAAAAGCAATAAAGATGAAGAATAATACAAATAAAGTTAAAAAAGATTTATTGGAAACCCGCATTTTCTCTAACTATTACAATAGAAGCTTGTCAAATTCTAGTGAATAAATATATAAGGAGTCGAAGCATTAATTAAATAAATTAATTTTTGCAAATAAATTTAACTTTGGGATGAAGTTGTAGCAACAATTTTATCCTTTTAAGAAACAGAGAACAAATTGGAATATTATGTAAGAAATAAATTTTTGTATACAGATATGAGTATTAAATTGTCTAGTTGTATTCCAATTTTGGGAGAACAATTAGATGTCAAACGAAATACTTATAGATGCAACCCATCAAGAAGAAACAAGAGTTGCTATAGTCAAAAACAAAAGATTAGAGGATTATGATTACGAATTTAGCTCAAGAAGACCGATACGAGGAAATATTTACCTCGCCAAGGTAATAAGAGTTGAACCTTCTCTTCAAGCTGCATTTTTAGAATTTGGAGGAAATCGTAATGCCTTTCTTCCTTTTTCCGAAATCAGCCCAGATTATTATCAGATACCTGTTGCGGATAAGCAAAAATTGAAAGATTTAGAGAAGAGTAATTCTTTAGGAAATCTTGAAGAAGACGAAATATCTGAAAATCACACATCAATTGATAATATAGCTGGAGAAAAGTTAGAAGAAAACGAGGTAAAGAAAGAAAAACCCTATAAAGTTAAATATAAGATTCAAGAAGTAATAAAAAAACATCAAATAATACTTATACAAATTGTAAAAGAAGAAAGAGGAAATAAGGGAGCCGCTGCTACCACGTATATATCTATTCCAGGAAGATATTGTGTTCTTATGCCTAACAGCAACAGAGGCGGTGGAATAAGTAGAAGAATAAATAATTCTCAAGAAAGAAAAAAAATTAAAAAGATCCTTGAAAAATTAACTATACCTAATGACATGGGGTTAATAATAAGAACAGCTGGGGGCGATACTACACAATCAGAAATAAGAAAGGATTATAATTACTTAATAAAAGTATGGAATAAAATTAGAGAAGAAACACTCTCGGCTAAAGCTCCTAATATAATTTACGAGGATGGGAATATAATAAAAAAAACTATAAGAGACTCTTACACTAAGGAAATCGACAGAATATACATAGACGGTGATGAAAAGTACAAAGTAGCAAAAAACTTTATGAAAATGATAATGCCGAGTCATGCAGTAAAAGTACAGAAATGGAAAGAAGACGCCCCTATATTCCAAAAAGATAAAATCGAAGAGCAGTTGAATTCTATATTTTCTGAAAAAGTCAGTTTGAAGTCTGGAGGTTCTTTAGTTATTAACCAGACAGAGGCATTAGTAGCAATAGACGTTAACTCAGGTACTTCTAAGAAGGACTACAACATTGAGGACACAGCTGTAAGGACAAATCAGGAAGCAGCTCAGGAAATAGCAAGGCAATTACGTCTTAGGGATATGGCTGGACTTGTTGTTATCGACTTTATCGATATGGAAAAGTTTAAAAACAGAGGTTTAATTGAAAAAAAATTAAAAGAATCGCTTAGGTTTGATAGGTCAAAAATCCAAGTTGGAAGGATAAGTTCGTTTGGCTTATTGGAGATGTCTCGTCAAAGAATAAGGTCAAGTGTTCAAGAAGAAAATTATGATGTTTGCCCTACTTGTAATGGTTCTGGTTCTTTAAGATCAATGGAATCAATTTCTATAGAGTTTTTTAGAAATTTAAATATAGCTGTTAAAGATAAAAGAGCGACAAAAGCAAATGTAGAAATGCCCTTGGATCTATTAAATTTTATTATAAACGGAAGAAGAGAACAGCTTTCTGGTCTGGAAAAGGAAAACGAAATATCAATAAGCCTGACAGCTAATAATACACTTAGAGGTGAAGAGAAAAACATAACCCTCTATGATAACAATCTTAACAAGTTGGCTTTAAAAAAGAATGATGAAATTAGAAAAAATAATAAAAACAGAAAAAAACATGAGAAATCTCAAATTAAAGAAAAAACTAAAACTGAACAAAAAAAAGCGAACATAAAAGAAAAAGATTCATCCAATACAAAAAATAATAAAAACAAAGATATCAGAAAGAAAACAAAAGAAGATACAAATAAAAAAGAATTAAAAAAGACTAAAAGTACCAAAGCAGAGAAAAATAACGATAATTATATTGGGGCACCGGTTAAATCTAATAAAGATACAAAAGCTAATGAAAAGAAAGACGGTTGGTGGAATAAATAATTTTCTAATGCCAGTTAATTTACTAAATAAAAAATTTTATAAATTAAAAATAATATTTTTCATTATATTATTATTTTCCACTAATAATAAATTACACAGTGGGGGGATGGTCAGAGATGCTGAAACAGAAAGATTTTTATATGAAATCTCTAGACCCTTGTTTAATGTAGCAAATCTCAATTATTCTTCTGTTGATTTGTACTTGTTTAATGATGATTCTGTTAATGCTTTCGTTGCCTGTGGTCAGAAAATATTTGTAAATACTGGCCTAATAATGGAATTTAACTCTCCTTCGATGTTAAGAGGAGTCTTAGCTCATGAAACTGGTCATATTGCTGGAGGTCATTTAGCAAGATCAGATATGGCTCTAAAAAAGGCCCAAACTCCTATGATTATTGGTTTACTTCTAGGAATTGGAGCCGCTGTGGCTGGTGACAGTGATGCAGCTCAAGGTTTTTTACTTGGTAGCCAACAAATAGCTAAAGGTATGGTTGCAAAATATTCTAGAGGACAAGAATCGGCTGCTGATCAAGCCTCTTTTACATATCTCGAAAATCTTGGTTTATCTTCTAAAGGTATGATTGACGTACTTTATGGTTTTGCAGATCAAGAGGCATTAAGTTCAAGAAGTCAGAGTATTAGAGTGCGCTCCCATCCTGTTTCTAGACAAAGAATAAGAAGCTTGGAAGAGAAAGCATTAAATTCTCCTTTTTTCAAGAAAGAAGAATCTGAAGATATTTTACATAGATATAAAATGATAAGAGCAAAATTAAAAGGATTCCTAAACAAACCAGATCAAATAATAAAGTTGTTCAAAGACAAGAGTGAAGAAGACAATCTCTATGCATTATCTATAGCCTTATACAGGAAAGCTTTAATAGAGGAAGCTATAGAAACTTTAGATATATTGATAATGAAATACCCTAAAAACCCTTGGTTTTATGAGTTAAAGGGACAAATATATTATGAATCTGGAAAAACTGACCTATCTATAGAACCCTACGAAAAAGCTTTGAAATATTCTCACAAAGAACCACTTATTTATACAGCATTAGCAACTGCTCTCTTAGCTATTAATAAAAAAGATAAAACTCAAAGGGCCCTAATGCTCCTAAAAAAAGCTATAGATTTGGATCCTAAAAATCCTCAAATTTATTTCCAAATGGCTATTGCGGAGTCTAGATTGGGAGATATAGGTAAGGCTGAATTATCGACGGCCGAAAGATATTTTATCTTAGGGAATCTAGAAAAAGCTTCCTTTCATGCGGGTCGTTCAAAAAAATATTTAACACCATCGTCTCCTTTATCTTTAAGGGCTGATGATATAGTTCTGGATTCAGAAAATACAAAACAAAGGAGAAGAGCGTGTCCAATATAAGAAATTATAAATTAATAATTTACCTTATCTCAATAGTTTTGTTTTTTTCCCTAGGTTATTCATATGGTGTGTTTAAAAACGAGAAATTTAGTAAAGAGAAATTAACAAAGATCTTCTACGAAGATCCAGTTCTCTTCTCTGATGTATTTTTAAAAATGCAAGAAGTAAAAAAGAATAATGAAACCTTCACAACTAGTAAAATAATTCTAGATCTGAAGGAATCGTTGATGAAGGATAACAATTTTTTTCTGGGAAATCCAAAAGGTGAGAAAGTTATCGTAGAATTCTTTGATTATAATTGCGGTTATTGTAAAAGGAGTTTTGCTGAGTTAATGGAATTAATTTTAGAAGATAAGGAAGTCAAAATAATATTAAAAGAATTCCCAATCTTGGGGGAAAGTTCTCTACTTGCCTCTAAAGCTGCAATAGCATCAAAAAAACAGGGTAAATACTTCGAAATGCATCAGAAATTACTATCTCAAAAAAGTCGCATCGATTTAGTGAAAATTAAAGAAGTGGCGAACGAAATTGGTATCAACGTAGGAATGCTCATACAAGATATGGAAAAAGAAAGTAATTTAAAAATAATCAAAGAAAATCAAATACTTGCTGAAAAGATCGGTGTTAATGGGACTCCAACATTTATAATTGGTCAAGAAGTAATACCGGGCTCAATAGGTAAAGAAGATTTTATCGATTCCTTAGCCAATTTATAGTAAGAAATTATTATTATAATCTATGAAAAATTATTGCATTAAACTAGAGTGAAAGAAAAATTCTATTGATTTTGAACTTTAATAAATTTTATGAAAAAAAAGATTTATATACTAAATGGACCTAATCTAAATCTTTTAGGAGAAAGAGAACCTGAAATCTATGGAAGATCTTCTCTTAAAGATGTTGAAAAATCCCTTAATAAAATTGCAAAAACAAATAACATAGAAATAGTGTTTGAACAGAGCAATCATGAGGGTGAGTTAATAGAGTTAATTCAGACTGCGTCTAAAGAAAGTAAAGGAATAATTATAAATCCAGCAGGGTACACACACACTTCGATAGCAATTTATGATGCTTTATTAAGTTCTAAACTTCCAATTATAGAAGTACATTTGTCTAATATTTACAAACGTGAAAACTTTAGACATATTTCCTATGTATCAAAGGCTGCGGACGGTATTATAAGTGGTCTAGGGGTTGAGGGATATATTTTTGCACTCAAAGCATTGATTAATAAACTATAGTAACTGGAGAATCTTTTTGCCAGAAAATGATAAGAAAGTCATAACCGATATTGAAAGAAAAGCTATCAAGGAAATGGTGGATTTACTTGATGAGTTAGGAATCTCAGAAATTGAGATAGACAACGAAAAGATTGGAAGGATCAAGGTTTCTAAAAATATATTAAATACTAACCTTGGATTAACTAATTCATTAAGCAATATTGATCGCAAAGATAATCAAGTATCAAAAAACGAAATAGAAGATCCTACAAAGAACAATAACACTGTCAATGCTCCTATGATTGGCACTGTCTATCTCCAACCTGAGCCTGGATCAAAGAAATTTATTGAAAAAGGGGAAATAATAAAAAAAGGACAAACTCTCTTAATAATTGAAGCTATGAAAACTATGAATGAAATAGTAGCTGATAAAGATGGAAAAATTTTGGAAATCTTAGTTGAAGACGAACAACCTGTTCAATTTGGAGATCCTTTAGTCATAATTGAATAAAAATGTTTAATAAAGTCTTAATCGCAAATAGAGGTGAAATTGCTATAAGAGTATTAAGGGCTTGCAAAGAGCTTGGTATCCAAACCGTAGCTGTCTACTCTACAGCTGACAAAGATGCAATGCATGTCAAAATGGCTGATGAAAGTATCTGCATTGGACCTCCTCCTCCACTAAAATCTTATCTAAATATACCAGCTATAATTTCTGCATGTGAAATATCTGGAGCTGATTCAGTTCATCCTGGATATGGATTTTTATCCGAAAATTTTGGTTTTGCTGAAAAACTGGAAGCTCATTCCATAAAATTTATTGGACCAAAATTTGAGCATATTAAAATGATGGGTGATAAGATTTTAGCGAAAAAATCTGCAGTAAATATTGGCATGCCCATTATTCCAGGATCTAATGGTGAAGTAAAGGATCTCAAAGAAGCCAAAAAAATAGCTGATAAGATAGGTTATCCTATAATAATTAAAGCCTCATCAGGAGGCGGAGGAAGAGGAATGATTAAGGTCCTAGAGGAGAAAGACCTGGACTCATCTCTAAAAAAATCTGCACTTGAGGCAAAGAAAATATTTAATGATGAAAGGGTTTATATTGAAAAATATCTTCAAAATCCTAAGCATATAGAAGTACAAATTCTTGGAGATGAATACAATAATTTAATTCATTTAGGTGAACGAGACTGCTCTATTCAAAGAAGAAACCAGAAGCTTTTGGAAGAAACTCCTTCAATATTAGATAGAAAAATTAGAAAAGATATCTGTCAATTAACTGTCGATAGTCTAAAATCAATAAATTACTCTAGCGTTGGTACGGTTGAATATTTATATGAGGACGGTAATTTTTATTTTATGGAAATGAATACTCGGCTTCAAGTTGAACACCCTGTCACTGAGGAGGTATATAATTTTGATATTGTTAAGGAACAAATATTATCTGCTTCAAAATATAAGTTGTCGGTAGATCAGAACTCACTTAATCCTTCTGGCCATTCTATAGAATGTAGAATTAACGCAGAGAATCCTGAGACTTTTATTCCAAGTCCAGGGATAATCACTAATTTTTATGATCCTGGAGGACCAGGGGTGAGGGTGGATTCAGGATGTTATTCTGGACTAGAGGTTCCCCCTCATTACGATAGTTTAATTGCTAAATTAATTGTTTACGATAAGGACAGGATTTCATGCATAAAAAGATTAAAAAGAGCATTGGAAGAATTTGTAATAGAAGGAATTGAGACAACAATTCCTTTCTTCTTAGAGTTATTGGAACAAGAAAAATTTCTGAATGGAGATTATGACATAAACTGGTTAGAAGATTACCAAAACAATAAAGAGAGACCTTAATTCTTTTCTTCGACAGAGAATAACGTCTGACCAACTAAACCAATCAAATCAACAGAACCTTGCGTGAATAAAATTTCTTGACTTTCCAAAATATAATTTAAACTACCTCCAGGCTCTATAGAAATATAACTTCCCCCCAATAGCCCATCCATTGTTATCTTTGCTGAACTATCGTCAGGAATCTTGATAGTTTTGTTTATTATGAGAGAAAGTTTAGCCTCATAATTTGTTTGATCGAGGGATTGTTCAGAAACAGTTCCAATTTTAATCCCTGAAATCCTAACATCTGAGCCAATTTGAATACCGTCTACACGATTAAATGTAGCATAAATTGTATAATTATCTCCATTATTAGATTTTGTTATGGAGAAGCCATAAAAAAGGAAAGCTGCGGCTAGAATGACCACTAAACCTCCTATAAAAGCTTCAAATACATTTGATCTCATTCTTCTATCTCCGGTTGCCAGGCTTTATAGTGTTTCTGTAAATTTTGAGAGATGTTGGAATTTAATTGATTAGGAAAGTAAGAGTCTATTGTTCCAGTAATATTGCTTTTATGTTGTTTATACCAATCAAGAATCTCTAAGTCCTGTTGATTAGGAATTTCATCAGTTCGGTGATGTATCCAATCATGCCAAATTGCTTGAATTCGTGAAGCATCCATTAGTCCATTATATATCACCCAACGTTTATTAGTATTTCTTTTGTGCACGTAAAATATATTCCCCTCGGAATCACTACCTACTTTTTTTCCGTTCAATAAAGTAAAAACTCTCGTTCCAAAAGTCTGGCTATTCCACCAAGTAAATATTTCAAGAAAAAATGATTTCATTTTGATTATACTATTCTTTTTTCTTTATAATTTTAATACCTAAATCTTTAATTTGTTCTTCAGA
>JAYYUG010000087.1:0-4268 GCA_036344135.1 Pseudomonadota bacterium
GAGAAGGTAAGGGTGAAAAGGTGCGGTAAGAGCGCACCGCATATATGGTAACATGATATGGCAGGGTAAACCCCGCTGGGAGCAAGACCAAATAGGGATAGCGAAGGTGAAAACCAAAAATTGTCTCGGTTTTAGTTATTCGGGTAGGTTGCTAGAGATGTATGGAAACATATATCCAAGATGAATGATCGTCACCACTAAGTGGATACAGAACCCGGCTTACAGACCATCTGATTTTTCCCAAAAAATTACGAAATATCCAATTTATTTAATAAAAAAGATAATTTTATAAGATTTTTTCCATATTAACCCATTGACTCCCATATAATCCCATGTTAGTCCATATTATTCCGCAACGCGTGCGGCTTGTTTTATATTGAGGAGGAAAGACATGAAAATATTCATGTCCAGCACCATAAACAAAATAGATTCTAAGGGCAGGGTTTCCATACCATCAATGTTTAGATCGGTGCTCGAATATCAAGGATTTCCAGGGGTATATATATATCCCTCATTTACCTCTCAAGCGATTGACGGTGGAGGGCAAATTTTAATCGATCAAATTGCAGAGAGTGTAGAAAAAATGCAATTATTTGCAGAGGAAACTGATGCTCTCACAACTGCCTTATTTTCTGATACCTTTCAAATATCTTATGATCAAGATGGAAGAATTTCTTTGCCCGAACCACTTATTGTCCATGCAAACCTTAAAGATAAAGTCACTTTTGCAGGTTTGGGTCAAAAGTTTCAAATGTGGGAGCCTGAAGCTTTTAAAGATTTTAAATCACAGGCACGCCTAAAAGCTCTCGAAAATAGAGACCTAATTGGACCAGCTCTAAATACAGACTCAAAAATTTCTAAGGAAAGCGAATAATTATGAATGAGAGCATCTATCATAAATCGGTAATGATAGATGAGGTGATAGCATCATTAAAACCCTTTGATAATGAAGTTTATGTGGATTGTACTGTCGGAGCCGGAGGTCACTCCAAAAATATTCTCGATACCGCAAAATGCAGGGTTATAGGCATAGATAAAGATCCTGAGGCCATCTCTATTTGCAAAGAGTTACAAACTGTGTATGCAGATAGATTCTCATTAACTGAGGACTCGTTTGGAAATATTAAAGATATAGTAAACTCAGTTGGGATTAATTTTGTTAACGGAATATTGTTAGATTTGGGTGTGTCATCAATGCAATTGACTTCTCCCGAAAGAGGTTTTTCTTTCCAATATAATTCTCCTTTAGATATGCGAATGAACAAAAGAGGAGAAAAGGCTTACGATCTTATAAATTCAGTCGACGAAAGTTCTCTTGCAGACATTATTTTTAGATATGGCGAAGAAAGGAAATCTAGAAAAATAGCGAAGGAAATAGTTAAAAAAAGAAAAGTTAAGAAGATATCAACCACTTCTGAACTTTCAAAGATAATAACTGATGTTGTGAGGTTTAAGCATTCCAAAATTCATCCTGCAACAAAAACTTTTCAAGCACTCAGAATATATTTGAATGACGAACTTAAAGAGCTTTACAAGGTATTGGTTGCTTCTGAGGAATTATTAACACAAGGAGGAAGGTTGGTTGTGATAGCCTTCCACTCTCTTGAAGATAGAATAGTTAAGAATTTTATAAGAGACAATTCTGTTTCAAATAAAAAATACGACATTCTTAATCCTAAGTCATCTTTTGTTTATGAGAATAGGAAGGTGATTAGACCTAGCCGGGAAGAGATTGAATTAAATAAAAGAGCGCGATCAGCAAGATTGCGTTGTGCATTTAGATCAAGCTTATCTTTAACTAGAAATCATCATATGAATCACGATTTTCAAAAATATGGAGGTGTTTAGGTGTTTAGATCATTCATCTTCATATCAGTTATGATTTTCTTAGGAATTAAAGTTTACCACTACACCGTAATTTACGAGGTTATAAACCTTGAAAAAGATTTTTCGGAATTAGGTCCTCTAATAGTTGAAGAAATTGAAAAACAAAATCTCTTAGAAGCCGAGTGGGCGATTTTAACTAGCCCAGAAAACTTGAAAAAATTAGCAGAAAAAAACTCAAATGAATTAAAACTCAGACCTATTAGGGGGGATCAAATAACCGTTTCAGATTCAGAGTTTTATGAAGGTGAATAATTATGAATGAGAAAAGAGGAAATTTTAGAAGAATTGTGGTTGGCAATGACATTTCTTATCTATTTAGAAGAACGCACCAGCAAAAATACAATAATCCTGTTTTCCAGGAATCTATAAAAATAGGCAGAGAAAGGGTTAGATTTGCGATAAATATATTCTTGGCTTTATTTCTTATTTTTTCGGTTAGAAATACCTTCTTGTCGATATTTCCAGGAGATGTAATTGGGAACACACCAATAAAAGTAGAGATTCACCAAATTAGAAAACCCAGACCGGATGTCCTAGATAGAGAAGGAAAAATAATTGCGACGACCGTAAAAACTATTAGAGCATCTCTTAGAAATCCAAAATACGCTTCAGAGTCGGCAATAAAACTGGCGCCAATTTTGAATAAGGATCCGAAAATATTAGAAGATCAACTTATGAAATCTGGAAGTTATTTTGAATTGGCAAATGATATAAGTGATAAAGAACGATACAAGCTTCTTAATGCGGGAGTAGCTGAAATTGAATTTAATAATGTATGGAGAAGAATTTACCCAAATAAAACACTCGCATCTCATATAATAGGTTATTCCCAAAGAGATTTAAAAGGAGGAGCTGGTTTTGAAAGAACTATTTCTTATTCGGGTATTGCTTCTAGCTCTATAAACCTCAGTATAGATTTAAGAATCCAAAATCACCTTGAGACAGAGCTTTCCAAAGGAATGAAGGAATATAATGCTAAGGCGGCTTTCGGGATTATTATGAATGCTAAGAACGGAGAAATTATTGCTCTTGCATCACTTCCTGATTTTGATCCTAACAATATAAAATTAGAGATGAATAAGATGGATATTAAACCACATTCATTCAACCAAATAACTCAAGGCAGTTATGAATTGGGCTCTGTCATGAAGATTTTTACTTTAGCTATGGCCTTGGAAAACGAAAGAATTACTCTTTCCGATGAATTTGACACATGGAAGTGTATAAAAAAATACAGAAAAACGTGCTTACGGGATTATAGAAAAAGCAAAACTCAATATCTTAATGCTGCACAATGCTTAGAAAAATCTTCTAATATATGTATGGCTCAGATAGCTTTATTAGTGGGTCTAGACGAACAAAAGAGATTCTTAAAAGAGGCGGGGCTTTTGGATGAGCTCTTTTTTGAACTTTTAGAGACGGGAAGTCCAGACCTACCAAATCCATGGAACGAATCTTCTCTAATTACTATCTCATTTGGTCAAGGCATAGGTGTTATTCCTCTATCATTTGTTACTGCAACGGCTGCAATAGTTAATGGGGGGTATGTTATAGAGCCAACTTTATACCAACGAGAAAAATCTTATAAAACTCAAGCAAAGTTAATTTCAAGTGAGGTTAGTGAAAGTATGAAATTTTCTATGCGTCAAGTAGTGAAAAATGGTTCTGGTAAAAAAGCTAATATAGAAGGATACTATGTAATAGGAAAAACGGGAACGGCTGATCAACCCTGTAAAACAGGAGGATATTGCGGAATTCTAACAAGTTTTGTAGGAGCTTTTCCTGGTTGGGATCCAGAATATATAATCCTAATAAGTTATGATAATCCCGAATCAAAGAAAAATGTTCGCGGTTCTACCTCTTATTGGAATGCAGTTCCAACGGCAGGAAATATTATAAAATTGTCAGCGCCCTTATTGAATGTAGTGAAGGATGATAGATATGAAGAAAGACAAATGGAGAGCCTTACTCGACTAGCGGAAGCGCCCAATGATTAATATTCAAAAAATAGACAAAAAAATAAAAATGGACTTTGAGATTGCTGGCGTTACTTGTGATAGTAGAGAGGTCAAAGATGGTTTTATTTTTGTTGCAATAAACGGGGAGGCAGATCGAGGGGAAGACTACATTCCTGAGGCTATAGAAAGAGGTGCGAAGGCAATAGTATCATCATCAAGCTTTAAGGGGCAATTTGATGATAAGATTGTCCTCATAAAAGATAATAATCCTAGAAAACGTCTGTCCGAAATTTCTGCCTTAATATACCCAAAGCATCCTGAAATTATTTGTGCAGTTACAGGAACGAATGGTAAAACCTCAACTACTCACTTTCTTCATCAATTGTGGCAGCTACTTAACAAAAATTCTTCAAGTATAGGGAC
>JAYYUG010000088.1:0-4578 GCA_036344135.1 Pseudomonadota bacterium
AATGACAACGACAAAGAAGAAGCTAAGCGAGAGCCTATTATAACTTGTCCATTAGCTAAATTATTCTTATCTCCTAAAATTATATTTGATGAAATTATATCGATTTTATCTATATCTTTACTCGATATTCCGCGTATCAGAACGCCCAATGATTGGCTTTCACCCATAGCTAAAAGTTGGGATTCGATCATGGGAACAGTTTTTTCTACACCATCAATACTATTAAGAATTTCATTAATTGACTCTACATCCTTAATTCCTTCGTTATCTAAAGGATGGATTAAAATATGGCCATTTAATCCTACAATTTTATTTATTAATTCTGTACGAAATCCATTCATTACAGACATAACAACAACTAAAACGGCAACACCAGACGCTATACCTAAAAAAGAAACAAGAGTTATGACTGAAAAAAACCCCTCCTTACCTTTTGGTTTAAGATACCTTTTAGATATCCACCACTCTAAAAAAAAATTCTTCAGTCTCAACTCCTAGTTTCTTCTTTCACTAAACTGGTTATTTTATTTATTGCCCCTTCAATTGATAAATTCTCTTTAATCTCTGTATGACGGAATTTAACCTCCACTTTTTTTTCTTTAATATCCCTTGGACCTATAGTTAAGATGTATGGGAGGCCAATTAAGTCCATATCAGCATATTTCTTTCCAACACTTTCATCTCTATCATCGACAAGAACTTCTAAATTATTTTCCTCAAATTTCGATTTGATTTCCTGAATTACTTTTAAGCATTCTTTATTATCAACTTGTATATTTATAATTCCTACATGGAATGGTGTTACGGAATTGGGCCATATTATACCTTTTTTATCATGAGAATATTCAATTATTGCTGCAACTAATCTAGAAACCCCTATTCCGTATGACCCCATATAGACGGAAACATTTTTTCCTTCCTTATTGGTTATATAAGCTTTCAT
Organism: Pseudomonadota bacterium; assembly: GCA_036344135.1. Classification (GTDB taxonomy): domain Bacteria; phylum Pseudomonadota; class Alphaproteobacteria; order MED-G09; family MED-G09. The sequence continues at coordinate 944 of JAYYUG010000088.1, forward strand.
AGGAGAAGAATATTTTTCTCCGAAAGAAAATATATGGCCTACTTCAATAGCTTTTCCCTTAAGACGAAATTCTTCAGGAACCTTATCTTTAAAAATTTTTTCGTTGTGTTTATCTTCCGTAGCCGAATAAAACTGGGTATAACTTCCTACCGCTCTCTCTAAATTTGAAAAAACATTAAGATCATCATTATCAAACTCTAAATCAAATAACCTTTTATCACAATAAACCTCTCCTTCTCCAGTATTAGTAATAATAGAAAATTCGTGGCTTAAACTTCCTCCTATTTCACCACTATCAGCTACAACCGGAATCGTATTGATTTTCAGTCTTTTAAAAATCTTAATATAGGAAATAAACATTTTATAATAAGATTTCTTAGACTCCTCCTCATTAAGATCAAAAGAATAAGCATCTTTCATCAAAAACTCTCTTCCTCTCATAACTCCAAATCTAGGTCTTATTTCATCACGAAATTTCCATTGGATATGGAATAAATTTAATGGAAGATTCTTGTATGATTTAACAAAAACTCTAAATATTTCTGTTACTTGCTCTTCGTTTGTTGGTCCATAAATTAGAATTCTATTATGTCTATCAATAATTTTTAACATTTCTTCCCCATAACCATCAAAACGTCCCGATTCTTTCCAAAGTTCTGCGGACTGTAGGGTTGGCATGAGTATCTCTATCGCGCCAGCTTTTTCTTGTTCTTCTCTGACTATATTTTCAATCTTTTTAAGAACTTTAAAACCGAGCGGGAGCCAGGTATAAATTCCAGAACTTTCCTGCTTTATCATTCCTGAGCGGAGCATTAATTGATGTGAAGGAATTTTAGCGTCAGCTGGAATTTCTTTGTTTGTTGGAATAAAAAATTCTGTCCAATACATAATTTAGTTATCCTATCATAGTCTTATAAAATTAATTTTCATTGTAGTGTAGAAATATCTCAACAAAAGGTTTTTTTCCCCACAAAAGTTTAATTTCCTTAGTTATAGATTTCCTTAATTTTGATTCTAAATTTTCAACCTTACCTTTATTTTTTAGATTTTGTAGAATATTATTCTCTAAAATATCTTCAAATTTTATTCCCATATTATTATACTTTGGTATACCTATTGTTTTTATATGTGGTCTACCTTTCAACTTTTTTTGACTACGAAAACATAAGCTTACTATTATTAATCCATTGTAAGCTAACTTGTTTCGTTCTGAGACAGGGGATTCATAATCATGAACCAGTATATTTCCATCCATATGAAGTCTGCCATTCTCTACCTGTGAATCAATTTCTATTCCATTTTTCCTTAGAGTAACTAGGTCACCATTCTCAATAACTTTTGATTCAATATTACAAGACGAAGCTAATTCGGCATTAGCCATCATATGCCGAAATTCTCCATGAACAGGTATCATAAATTTTGGAGAGATTAACCTAAACATCTCTAATAATTCATCCTTACAAGGATGTCCTGATACATGAACAAAACTGTCTTTTTCCGTGATTATATTGACACCTCTTTTAGCAAACAGGTTTTGAAGCTTGAGAATCCCAAACTCATTACCAGGAATCATCTTTGATGAAAAGATGACGGTATCTCCTTCTTCAGCATATAAATATCTGTGTTCATCTCTTGCAATTTTTGAAAGAGCCGCACGGAATTCTCCTTGACTTCCTGTGCAAAGAATTAATGATTTGTCAGCAGGTAAATAACCTGCATCTTCTTCATCGATAAAATTCGGAATATCTTGAAAATAACCTGATGATTTTGCTGCATTAACTATTCTGTGCATACCTCTTCCCGATAAAACGACTTGTCTGTCATGTGATGCTGCAACCTGAGCTACCGTAGTAAGCCTAGCGACATTGGAGGCGAAAGTGGTTAAGAAGATTCGTCCTGAAAGATCCTTTATTATTTCAGAAAGTGAGTCTCTTACTTGGGACTCTGATCCGGAGCTACCAGGAACGATTGCATTTGTCGAGTCACAAACTAGAAGATCGATGTCTAAATTATTTAATTGTCCTTTTTTTTCTTTATCAAATTTTTCACCTACAACAGGATCGTTATCAATCTTCCAGTCACCAGAATGAAAAATACTAGAATCTGGAGTTTTTATCACTAAAGCATTCATCTCAGGAATGGAGTGAGATAACCCAAAAGGCTTAATTTCGAAAGATCCCAATTGAAAATTACCCTCGGTTTTAATGATGTTCAATTTATCTTTATAAGAAATCTCTCTCTCTATAAATTTTTCCTCTAATAAAGATGCGGTAAACTTTGTAGTATAAATAGGACAGTTAAGGAAAGGCCATATAAATGGCATTGCACCTATATGGTCTTCGTGGGCATGGGTTAATATTATACCTTTTAAATCTTTCTTTTTTTCTACAATATAATTAGGGTCAGCCATTTGAAGATCAATTCCAGGTAAACCAGATTGAGAAAAGGTAACGCCACAATCTACCATTATCCATTCCTCTACATTGTTTGATTGGTAACCATAAAGGTTAAGATTCATGCCAATTTCTCCTGTTCCTCCCAAAGGTAAAAAATAAGTTTTACTCATTAACTCAAACCTTCATATATTTCTGCAGCATGAAAGATATTTTTGATATCTCCATTAACAAGAATGAGTCCACCATCAGTATCTAAACCATCAAATGTACCTTCTATCTTCTCACCGTTAGGTAAGCTCAAGGAAACTTTTTTATTAAGCCTGTAAGCAAAGATAAGCCATTCCTTAAGAATCTTTTGATAATTATTACCTAATTTCCATTCACCAAACATAAAATTAATATTCTTATCCAATATTAAAAGAAACTGATCCCTCCCAATATGTTTTTTCAACTCTTGTTTCAAACTGCTTGCTTTGAAATTGACGTTTTCAGGTGATTCTACTAAATTTACACCAATACCAATGCCAATGGTTTTCTCTCTGTGAATTTCTTTATCCATACTCTCAATTAATATTCCTCCGCATTTATATCCGTTAACTATGAGATCATTTGGCCATTTCAATTGAACCTCGGTATTATTGGCCTCTTCACAAAAATGTTTTACAGTTATACAAAGCGCGAGTGAAATAACAAATGATAGTTGAGGAATAATTTTCTTTTCCAAATCCTTTCTAATAACATATGTGCCCATAAAATTTCCCTTGGGAGAAACCCAATATCTACTTTTTCTTCCTCTTCCCGAAGTTTGTTTGTCTGCAATCACCCAATAAGGATAATCATTCTGATTTAAAGTTAATCTTTTTGCTTCATTATTTGTACTATCAATTTCATGATAATGAATAACATTAATATCTTTATAAAGTTTTTTCATGGGGTATTAGTTCAGGGCCAAGATAGCTTGTTCCGCTAACTCCATAAGAGGAGAAAATGAAAGAATAAATATAAAGGCCATGACAAAAAAACAACATAAAATACCTAAGATATTTAGTCCTCGTGAAAATGAATGAGAGATGACGTGCTTAGAATCATCAAAAAACATGATCTTGACTATCCTTAAATAATAAAAAGCTCCAATTACACTTGCCACTAGACCAAAAACAGCCAAGAAAATCATCCCTTCTTCTATAATAGAAATAAAAATTAGGTATTTGGCAAAAAATCCTGCAAGCGGTGGAATTC
>JAYYUG010000089.1:0-6663 GCA_036344135.1 Pseudomonadota bacterium
CCAGGAAATAGAAATTTGGTAATCTGACCACTTTCCTTTAGCAATAATTGAAATTTCTTGTCCAGACCTTTCGAAGGTCCAATCATTAAGACTTGCTATCATCTCTATGCTATCCAAAGGATCATCATAATTATTCTGTTTAGCTAGAGACATTGTCTTCCTGAGTCAATATGTAGTATTTATACGTAAGTAACATACCACAATTAGTTGTATATTGATATACAAAAAAACGAACTTTTTATGTTTTTTCTGTAATATTATAAACTCTAAGAAAGATGCTAGATACAATACTTAATATAGATCCGGTGGCGTTTTCATTGGGGCCAATAGAAATACGATGGTATGGATTGGCCTACTTAACAGGTATGCTGCTTGGATTATTTTACGCTAAATGGATAGTAAGAAAATATTATAAATCAAACACACAAAACATCACTACACAAAATATTGATGAGATATTTTTTTGGATTGTTTTAGGAATAATCTTTGGTGCAAGGATTGGTTATGTTGTTTTTTATGATCCTTCTTTGATTCTAATCAATCCTTTAAACGTTGTTGCTATTTGGAAAGGCGGTATGTCCTTTCATGGGGGAGCTCTTGGTGTAATTCTTGCTATATTCTTTTATGCTCGTTTTAAAAAAATTTCTATTTTTTCCTTAGGCGATATAGTTTGCTCCGTAGTGCCTATAGGTTTATTTTTTGGAAGAATAGCAAATTTCATAAACTCGGAATTATGGGGAACTATTACATCGAAACCTTGGGGTGTTGTCTTTTCCAATGCGGGTCCTCTACCTCGCCACCCAAGTCAACTGTACGAGGCTTTCTTTGAAGGAATATTGTTATTATTAATTTTGAATACACTTCTAAGAAAGGGATTTTTGAATAACCCAGGATTTATTAGTGGTATATTTCTTTCTATGTATGCCTTGTTTAGAATAATTATTGAAAGATTTAGAGAACCAGATGCTCACATAGGATATATCTTTGAATATTTCACAATGGGAACATTGCTTTCTATTCCTATGTTATCAGGAATAATGATAGTTTACTTTTCTTTGAGAAAGAAATGAACAAGCTAAAAGAAAAAATTAAAAAAAAGATATTTGAGACTGGGCCTATCACTGTTTCAGAATTTATGGGTATGTCCCTTCATGATAATAAGTATGGTTATTATAAAAATAAGAATCCCATAGGCTCTAAGGGTGATTTTATAACTTCTCCTGAGATCTCCCAAATATTTGGAGAAATAATAGCTTTATGGATAAAGAATTGCTGCTCTAAATTCAACTATGGGAATTCTTATCAAATCGTTGATGTGGGTGGAGGAAAGGGTACTTTATTAAAAGATATAGAGAGAACAATAGGCAATAGATATTTCTCATATATTTTTGTTGATATTAATCCCTATCTCATAAAGGAACAAAAAAAATGTCTCCCAATAGGTGACCATTATAAGGACATTAATGAAATTCCAGAGAAACCAACTTTCTTTATTCTTAACGAATTTTTAGATGCTCTTCCAATTAAGCAATTTATGAAACAAAAGGGGGTCTGGAAAGAGGTATGTGTTGATGTTGAAAACGATACCTTTAAATATTGTTATTTAAACCCAGAGAATCCTAATTTTCTTTACGATTATGGATTGGAAAAGCTTATTACAGAAGACTTTTATGAGGTAAACATGGGTCTAGAGGGTTTTATCAAAAAGTTATCCAAATTCTTAAATGTAAATGGAGGAATCGCTCTTGTTATAGATTATGGTTATTCACACGGATCTGGAGATACTCTTCAAGCCGTACAAAATCATAAATATGTAGACCCACTAAAAGATCCAGGTAAAGCAGACCTTACAGCACATATTAACTTCTCAGCGGTCAAAGAACTGTGTAAAAAACATTATTTAAATCATCATGGCCCAACTACTCAAAGAAATTTCCTTTTAAATTTAGGTGCATTAACTAGGCTCGATAATTTATTAGAATCAAATAATGATATACAAACAAGAAATAACCTGACTTGTGGATTAAATAGACTTATCAAAAAAAAAGATATGGGCGACCTTTTTAAGGTAATGGCATTATTTTCAAAAATTAATTTTATTCCAGAAGGATTTGATTAGTAGTAATAGCCCTGCTAATAAGAGCTAACGGATTGATAAAATGAAACTAGTATGCGGTAACTCTAATAGGTCCCTAGCGTCAAATATCGGAAAATACTTAAACACATCATTAGCAGATTGTGATGTTAAAAGGTTTGCCGATAAAGAGATCTTTGTTGAAATGAATGAGAATGTCCGGGGCGAAGACGTTTTTATAATTCAATCAACTTCTTTTCCAGCAAATGATAATTTAATGGAACTTCTAATTCTTATTGATACTATGAAAAGGGCTTCGGCAAAAAGGATAACTGCCGTTGTGCCATATTATGGTTATGCAAGACAAGACAGAAAGTCGGGCCCAAGAACACCAATTTCTGCGAAATTGGTTGCTAATTTAATTGAAAAAGCAGGCGCAAATCGAGTTTTAAGTATGGATTTCCATGCAGGTCAGATTCAAGGTTTCTTCGACATACCTACAGATAATCTTTTTGCCGCACCTATTTTGACACATGACATAAAGAAAAAAATAAAAGGAAATGATAGTATGGTTGTTTCTCCTGACGCGGGAGGGGTTGAGCGAGCAAGAACGATTGCCAGTCGTATTGAAAGTGATTTAGCGATAGTTGATAAAAGACGTGAAAAGGCAGGGGTATCTGAAGTTATGAATATTATTGGTGATGTTAAGAAAAGATCTTGCTTTATTGTGGATGATATAGTTGATTCGGCCGGTACCCTTTGTAACGCTGCCCAAGCACTGATGGGCTCAGGGGCAGTAGAAGTTTATGCTTATGTAACTCATGGAGTATTATCTGGTGAGGCTATAGAAAGAGTAAATAATTCTTCACTTAAAAAATTAATTATTACTGACACTATAGAGGAATCTGAAGAAGTAAAAAATTCCAAAAAGATTGAAACAGTAAGTATTGTTCCTCTTTTAGGGGAAGCTATAAAGAGAATTTCTGAAGAAAGATCTGTATCAAGTTTGTTCGATTAGCTTGCTTTGCTTCGAAAGTAAGGTTATAAGCCCTTTGAGAATTTTTTATTAATATCACTATAAGATCATTGAGAGCATTATGGCAGAAACAAACCAATTAAAAGCATCTTTAAGAGAAAATGTCGGTAAATCTTCTGCGAGATCTTCAAGAAACAAAGGTCTAGTTCCTTGTATAGTTTATGGAGATAAAAAAGACCCTTTATCGGTTAACATCAATTCTATCGAAGCATCAAGGCTATATAATAGCGGCAGAATGCTAACCACCCTCCTCGACTTAGAATTAACTAATGGAGAAAGAATAAAAGTAATACCCAAAGAAATACAAGTTGATCCTATTAAAGACACTCTAATCCATGTTGATATGTTGCGCTTAGCTGTTGATGCAAGAGTATCAGTAGAGATTCAGGTTAATTTTATAAACGAAGATGACTCACCGGGCATTAAACGTGGTGGGGTATTAAACGTTTCTCGTTATACTATCGAACTCGATTGCCCTGCGAATGAAATTCCTTCAAGTATTGATGTTAGTATAGCGGGACTTGAGATTGGTGAAAGTGTTCACTTGTCAGATATTAAATTACCTGAAGGAGTTGTTTCAACAATTACTGACAGAGATATTACTATTGCAAGTGTTACAGCGCCGGTTCAAGAAGAAGAACCAGAAGTCATCGAAGACGAAGAAGAAGGAGAAGAAGGCGAAGAGGGTGAAGAGGGTGAAGAAGAAAGTGAAGCAGATGATAAAGACAAATTAGATGAAAAAACTGAGAAGACTAAAGAAGATGACAACAAGGAATAGGATAAGATTTTGTCAACTTTAGAAGAAATCATACTTCTTGTAGGACTAGGAAATCCTGGAGAAAAATACAAGAATAACAGACATAACGTAGGCTTTATTGCTCTCGATTATATAACAAACTTTTATAAATTCGGAAGAAGTAGAACTAAATTCCTTGGAAGAACTTCTATGGGCTCACTAAATGAAAGGAAATTAATCTCCTTTAAACCTCAAACCTTTATGAATGAATCTGGAAGAGCAGTTAGAGAAGCTTCTAATTTTTATAAGATAAGCCCTAATAGGATTATTGTTTTTCATGATGAAATGGATCTTTCATTTGGTGATATAAGAGTTAAAAAAGGTGGTAGCAGCGCGGGTCACAACGGTCTTTCATCTTTAGATGAAAATATAGGAAACAATTACTTTAGAATTAGGATAGGTATTAACCATCCAGGAGATAAAGAAAAAGTTGATAATCATGTATTAGGAGATTTTACTAATAATGAGAGTGCTGAATTCGAAAAAATCTTAAACAAACTTGCTAAAAATTTTGAATTAATGATTAACGGTGAAATAAAAAAATTTCAATCAAGTTTAAAATAAAAATATGGGATTTCGATGTGGTATAATTGGTCTTCCAAACGTTGGGAAATCAACCTTATTTAATGCTTTAACAAAAACATCGATTGCTCAAGCTGAAAATTATCCATTCTGTACTGTTGAACCGAACATTGGTGAAGTTGATGTCCCTGATGAAAGACTAGCAGAGCTGTCAATAATAAATTCTTCAAAAATTATTATACCAGCTAGATTAACTTTTGTTGATATTGCCGGATTGGTAAAAGGAGCTTCAAAAGGGGAAGGATTAGGTAATAAATTTTTAGCAAATATTAAAGAAGTCGATGCCATTGCACATATTGTAAGGTGTTTTTCAGATAAAAATATTTCTCATGTTAATGGTGAGATTGATCCAATAAAGGATATAGAGATAATTAACACTGAATTACTTTTGGCTGATATAGAAAACCTAGAAAAAAGGATTCCTGTATTAGAAAAAAAATCTAAAGGAAGTGACAAGGAAGCAAAAGAAAAATTATCTTTGATTAAAAAAGTTCTAAACTCTCTTAATCTTGGAAATCCTTATGACAAAGAAAATCTTGATGAAAAAGCATTAAAATATTTTCATGAATTCAATTTACTCACTGATAAAAAAACTTTGTACGTCTGCAATATAGGTGAAGATAGTCTTTTAAGCGGCAATGAATATAGTAAAAGGGTTGACAAATTTTCTTCGGAGAAGAATATAGAGACAATTAACATTTCAGCAAATATAGAAAGCCAAATATCTTCACTTCCAGTTAGGGAGCAAGAAGAATTTTTAAATTCTTTGAAATTAAGTGAATCTGGATTAAACAAACTAATCAAAAAAGGTTATCAAATTCTAAACCTTATTACTTTTTTTACATCAGGACCAAAAGAAACCAGAGCATGGACAATAAAATCTGGTTCCTTGGCTCCTAAAGCAGGGGGTAAAATACACTCTTACTTTGAAAAAGGGTTTATAAGAGCAGAAACGATAAACTATAACGACCTAATTAAGGAAGGTAGCCTAACAAAGGCCAAAGAAAGAGGAAAACTTAGAGCTGAGGGTCAAGAATATCAAATAAAGGATGGAGATGTATTAAATTTCCGTTTTAATGTTTAGTTAATGTACTTCCTTCCATAACCTCCGTGTCGAAAGATACATTAAAAATACGAAAATGATTAAAAAACCTATAACCACAAAACCCATTTTTTTCCTAGCCTCTAATTCGGGTTCGGAGACCCAAGATAAAAAGACTGTAACATCGTAAGCCATTTGGTCAATTGTAGCGGGAGTTCCATCAGAATATTCTATAAGGTCATCGTAAAGGGGTTGCATCATAGCAATACCTGCTGAACCGGGATACCATGGGTTATAACTTAATGTATCTGAAACTTCTAAGCCTTCTGGAATTGTTTCCTCATATCCAGAAAGCAAAGAATATATATAATTATGACCGTCCGCTCTAGCTTTTACTATTAATGATAAATCTGGAGGATAAGAACCGTTATTTGCTGACATAGCAGCCTTCTTATTTGGAAAAGGCGCGGGAAATCTATCGCTCAACAAACGTTTTCTTTCAACTAATTCTCCATAATCATCATATCTGTCCGAAATTGTATATTGTGAGGCAATCCTTTTTGTTTCTTCTTCACTAAATTCAGGTCCTCCTAATTGAATCAAATTTCGAAAAGAAAGCTGATCTATACTGTGACATGAGGAACATACCTCCGAATATACCTGATAACCTCTTCTTAATTCAGATCTATCAAAAACACCAAAAGGCCCTTCAAAAGAAAATCCAGGTTTTATAATCTTATGTGTTTTTTGGTTAACATCGTCAGATGCGGACGATGTCCCGTATAGAAATAAGATAGAAATTAGAATTAATAAGATTTTAGAAATATTTTGCATAATTGTATTTTCCATCTAATCCTGCCTTGCATTTCGATCTAAAGCTGGATTGGAAATTCCTATAGGCATGGGATTAGGTCTTTCCAATCGACTTAGAATTGGCATAATTAAAATAAAGAAAGCAAAATAATAAAATGTAGAAACCCTTGATAACAGAAGATATACACCTTCAGGAACCTGAGCCCCCAAATACCCCAACAAAAGACAGTCTAAAACAAATATGAAGAAGAACATCTTGTAGAATGGACGATAACGAGCCGATCTGACTTTCATTGTGTCAAGCCATGGCAAAAAGAAAA
>JAYYUG010000090.1:0-4449 GCA_036344135.1 Pseudomonadota bacterium
ATTCACTTCAACTCTTTTATCTAAAATTATTTTTTCCGATTCCCTTCTGGAAGCTACTCCAGAACTTGCTAGGAATTTGGCTATTCTTTGTTTGTCTTTTTTATTTTTTATTATCATACGATACGACTATACTTATTTAATTTTGGGAGCCAAAGAGTAAATTATTGAATAAAAATATATCACAAACATTGAAATTTATGAAAGCAGCTTTAAAAGAGGCTAATAAAGCAGCAATGAGAAATGAAGTTCCAGTTGGGGCAGTCCTTACAGATCAGTCTGGAAAGATTTTGTCGAAAAATGGGAATAGAGTTAGAGAAATGAGGGATCCAACTGCTCATGCCGAATTACTTGTCCTTCGAGATGCCGCTAAAAAATTAAATTCTGATAAATTAGTAAATTGCTCTATCTACACCACTCTTGAACCCTGTGTTATGTGTGCTATGGCTATATCGTTATCACGAGTTAGAAATCTTTATTATGGAGCATCAGACTCAAAAAAAGGCGCTATAGATAATGGCCTAAAAATATATTCAAGTAGCTCATGTCAACACAAACCGGAAGTCTTTAGTGGCTTTTACGAGAAAGAATCTGGGCAAATACTTAAAACATTTTTTAAGGATAAAAGGTAATAAAAAAAATTTACTAGTATTCACTAATTATAGTAGTTAAGATTTTTCTAGAAATCAGGGAGAAAATAATGATTTTTGAACATAACGAAAAAACCAAAGAACTCATGGCTCGTGTTCAAGCCTTCATGGATCAACACATTTATCCAAATGAACAAACATATGAAGATCAAATGCAGGCTTTTGGAGCCGACAGATGGCAAGTCCCACAAATTCTGGAGGATTTAAAAGAAATTGCAAAAAAAGAAGGTTTATGGAACCTATTTCTTCCTGAATCTGAATTGGGAGCAGGCTTAACAAATGTTGAATATGCGCCGTTGTGTGAAATTATGGGAAGGGTTGGATTTGCATCTGAGGTTTTCAATTGTTCTGCTCCAGACACAGGAAATATGGAATTAATTGATAGGTATGGGAATGAAGAACAAAAAGAAAAGTGGTTAAAACCACTTTTGAACGGTGAAATTCGATCGGCATATCTAATGACAGAACCCGATGTTGCATCATCAGATGCAACAAATATCTCCACTAGCATTGAAAGAGATGGTGAAGAATATGTGATCAATGGTAGAAAGTGGTGGTCATCGGGAGCAATGGATCCAAGGTGTAAGATAGGTATATTGATGGGGAAAACAAATCCTGAAGCCCCAAAACACCAACAACAAAGTCAAATATTACTTCCTTTGAATACCGCAGGAATTGAAATAGTAAGGTTTTTACCCGTTTTTGGTTATGACCATGCTCCTCATGGACATTGTGAAATAAAGTTAGATAATGTAAGAGTTCCCGTGGAAAACCTTTTCCTTGGGGAAGGAAGAGGTTTTGAAATTGCACAAGGTAGACTTGGGCCAGGAAGAATTCATCATTGCATGAGAGCTATAGGAGTAGCGGAAAGAACATTAGAAAAGATGGCAAAAAGACTCTTAAGCCGAGAAGCTTTTGGTAAGAAGATTTCAGAACACTCTGTATGGGAAGAAAGAATAGCTAGGGCTCGAATTGAAATTGAATCTTCACGACTTTTAACCATGAAAGCAGCTTACTTAATGGATACTGTTGGAAACAAGGTGGCTCGTGCAGAAATTGCGATGATAAAAGTTGCAGCTCCGAAAATGTTATGCAGTATTCTTGATGATGCTATTCAAGCTCATGGAGGGGGAGGCGTTACAACTGATTTTGGTTTAGCCTCTGCTTATGCATCTGCAAGAGTGTTAAGAATAGTTGATGGTCCTGATGAAGTTCATAATCGAGCCGTTGCTAGGCTTGAATTTAAGAAATATAGAGAAGAACTTGAAGAGCTCGCTGAAATGAATGCAAGTAGGATGTGAATTATTCAAAAAGGAAACATTTAAATAATATACAAATCAGCATAAATGCCTGTTTGGGGACCTTAAATAATAAAAAAACTATTAAAGTTCATATTTATGATTTATATAGATTTTCCTAGATAACGGAGACTAATGTGGGCAAAAGTTGGGAAAAAGATAGTTGGCGAAAGAAACCTATTAAACAAGTTCCTGTTTACGATGATAAGGAGTTGGTTGATAAGGTTGAAGATCGTCTTGCTTCATACCCGACTTTAGTATTTGCGGGAGAAGCACGCCGGCTAAAAGAAGACCTAGCAAAAGTCTCTAGGGGAGAAGCTTTCCTCCTTCAGGGAGGTGATTGCGCGGAAAGTTTTGCTGAGCACTTACCAGATAATATCCGAGATACATTTAGGGTAATTTTACAAATGTCAGTAGTCCTTACTTTTGGAGCTGGTTGTCCGATCATTAAGATTGGTAGAATTGCTGGTCAATTCGCAAAACCACGTTCAGAACCTAATGAAAAACAAGGTGATGTGGAGCTTCCAAGTTACAGGGGAGATATTATAAATGATATTGAGTTCGATGAGGTCCTAAGAATTCCAGATCCGGAAAGGCAAATCATGGCTTACCGTCAATCTGCATCCACACTGAACCTTCTCAGAGCATTTGCTCAGGGGGGTTATGCAAATCTAGATCACGTTCATCAATGGAATCTTGGATTTGTGAAAGAAAGTAAGCAAGGTGAAAAATATGAGGCACTAGCTGAAAGAATATCTGAGACCTTAAATTTTATGAATGCTGTAGGAATTAATTCTGACTCTGCTCCTGAATTAAGATCCGTAGATTTCTATACTAGCCATGAATCACTTTTATTGGGTTATGAAGAAGCTCTTACAAGGGTAGATTCCACAACGGGCGAATGGTACGACACATCTGCTCATTTATTATGGATTGGTGATAGAACTCGTCAACTCGACGGAGCACATATTGAATTTATTAGGGGTATTAAGAATCCTATAGGTTTAAAATGTGGGCCATCTTTGGAAGCTGAAGAATTGTTAAAGCTAATCGATGTAATCAATCCTGATAACGAAGCAGGACGATTAACTTTAATAACAAGATATGGAGCTAACAAAGTAGCTAACAATCTTCCAAAACTTATTCAAGTAGTAAAATCTGAAGGAAAAAATGTTGTTTGGTCCTGCGACCCTATGCATGGAAATACAGTAAAAGCTTCAAATGGCTATAAAACAAGGGTTCTAGATAAAATTCTTACCGAAGTTAAAGAATTTATCGATATTCACCAAGCCGAAGGAACACATGCAGGTGGAGTACATATTGAAATGACAGGGCAAAACGTCACGGAATGTTTAGGTGGAACTCAAGAAATATTTGAAGAAGACCTTTCCGACAGATACCACACTCATTGTGACCCTAGATTGAATGCTAATCAAGCCTTGGATTTGGCCTTTTTAATATCTGAACGTCTCAAAGAAATTCGAACTTAATATTTACTAATTATTCTCCAAAATATTAACGACCACCCTTCCCCTTACTTTTCCTGCAAGTATTTCTTGAGCTAAATTTGGTATATCCTCTAATGACGCATCAACGATCATCTCTTCAAGTTTTGCCATATCAAGATCGCTGCTCAATCGTTCCCAAGCTCTTTCTCTTTTGTCCATTGGCGCCATAACTGAATCTATTCCGATTAAGGTAACTCCACGCAAAATAAACGGCATTACTGTACCCGGAAGATCCATTCCTTGAGCTAAACCACAAGCTGATACTGCTCCACTATATTTAATTTGAGCTAGAGTATTAACCAGTGTTTGGCTTCCTACCGAATCAACAGCACCAGCCCAAATCTCCTTACCCAAAGGTCGTGAAGGTTCGGAAAGCTCAGATCTATCTATTACAGAAGCCGCTCCTAAACCAGTCAAATATTCCGTCTCATTTAGACGACCAGTCGATGCTACTACCTGAAAACCTAAGGTTGAAAGGATAGAAATAGCGACAGAACCAACTCCTCCAGATGCTCCGGTTACAAGAATTTCTCCATCCTCTGGTTTTATCCCCCAATCCTCGAGACCTAAAACACACAACATTGCTGTATAACCAGCTGTTCCGATAGCCATAGCCTGCTTATTAGAAATGTTATCAGGAAGTTTTAATAAGTGATCCGATTTTACTTTTGCCCTCTCAGAATATCCTCCAAAATGATTTTCGGATAAACCATAACCGTTTAGAACAACTCTATCTCCCTGAGAAAACTTTTCATCCTCCGAATCTTTCACTATGCCACTAAAATCAATACCTGCTATCATTGGAAAACTCCTCACTACCCCGGGAGCGCCGGTCAAAGCCAATCCATCCTTATAATTCAAAGTAGAATGAGTAACATCGACTACAACATTTCCATCCATCAACTCATCTTCAGAAATCTCAACAAAATTTACACTTTGCCCTTCTTCTTCTTTATCTATCCTCAGTGCACGAAATTGATCTGTCATAGTTTCCTC
>JAYYUG010000091.1:0-4919 GCA_036344135.1 Pseudomonadota bacterium
TCCCTTCATTGGCTTCAAAACTTCTATAGATGAGAAAAAAGATTTTATTTTTGAAAAAGAATCAAAAGAAACAATTAATCCTTTATTATCAAGGATAAAGAAAATCCATGGTAAGAAAATATCTGAAGATATAATTTATTATAATGGTAAGAAAGGGAAAGCAACATTCAATTTGTTCTACTCAAATAAGCTCAGTCTGTTCAAAACTGAAAGAAACCAGTTTTATTATATAAACAACAGACCTTTCTTTAACGAAAAGGTTCAAAAGATATTAAATAAAATTTACCGTGATACTTTTTCAACTTCTCGATATCCAGCTTGTTTTCTATTCATCTCTTTGCCGAATTCAGAAATCAATTATAGGTTGGATCCAAGTAAGTTTAATATTCAATTTCATAATGAAAAAGAGACTTTTGAGAAACTAACCAGTTTTCTTGATGAAGCATTTCATGATAATAAAAAAATTAATAAAAATGACGAAAAAAAGGAAATTATCTTAAACGGCTCATTTGTTAATTTTCACAAGAATTTTATATTGGAACAAACTAATTCTGGAGTCTCTATAACAGATACAACAAAGAATAAAAAAATAGAAATCAGCATAGAAAGCCTAACTAAACTTTTTGAGTGAAACTCTAATTTAAAGGTTTAGAGCCACTATTTAATATCTGGACTTTCACTGATTCATCAACATCCTCTACATCTCTCATTTCAGAATCTAAAACTTCTCTGATATTAGGAATTGACTCCCCTACCCCAGATCCAGTCATGACATTAAGCTCGCTTGTACTAAATTCTTTAGAAGCCGAAGAATTACCAAATAAAATAGCTTGCAGTTCTCTGCTAGATTGTTGTGGCTCCGATCTTACTTCACCTTCTGCTGGAGGACGTAAATTATATTCAGGAGGAATGATGAGTGGAGGTTTAGTTAAAATTGTAAACTCATCGGGGGGCATTTTATCGGTTCCAAGAACTTTCGCTAGGTCACTTCCACAACCCATTAACGAAATTGAGATAATTGATAGCACTAGAATTGTATGAAACTTAGTAAACATTTGTATAACCTCACTTAACTTAGGTAAATCTTTCCATCAAAATTTTAATTAGAAACAAAATAACTCCAAAAACTATAAATACGTCAGCTATATTAAAAATATACCAATAATATCCATAAGCATGAAGAGAAATAAAATCAACAACTCCGCCATAAAGAATCCTATCAATGATATTACCCAAAGCTCCACCTGTTATAAAAGAAATTGAAATGTTAACAAGTCTAGAAGTCGAATCTTTTATCCATAGTAGAAGAAAAGCAACTATAAATACTGAAACAGTTATCAAGAGCCATTTCTGAAAACTACTTTCTCCTCCCAAGAGACCGTAAGATATCCCTGTATTGAAGACTAAAAAAAAATCTAAAAAGGGATTAACATATATTTTTTCTAAATTATTTTCTTCAAAGATAGATAAAATTTCATTTTTAGATACACGGTCTACAGCAAAAGCAATTAACGACAATACAGATACGAATAAATAATTCTTAAGATTTGTTTTCACTAATTTCCCTCATTACGTCTGCATCTCTTATACTGAGATCTGGATAATCTGGGTCGGAACCTACCTCGGGTAATATTTTCCATGATCTTTGGCATTTCTTTCCAACCGCCAAGTCAATTAAAACTGAAACAAAAGGAAAATCATCAAGTCTAAAAGAATCTTCTTGACCATCTCCTTCAATTATTGACGCTTGAGAAGTAATGAATATTTCATCTGTGTTTACACTAGAAAGAATATTGAAGTGATCTTTATCGGAAATATAAACTTTTGGAAAAGCCTCTAAACTAGACCCAATTGCCTTCTCTTTTCTTTTTAATTCTATAGCTCCAGTTACAACTTTCCTAACCGAACGGATTTTTTCCCACTTTTCATACAATTCTTCATCTATCCAGTCCTTATTTGGTTTCTCGAATGTAAATTCATGGATGGATTGCTCGTCATTAGGATATCTTGATAACCACACTTCCTCGCATGTAAAACATAGTATTGGAGCAAACCACTTAGTAAGGTGCTTGAAGAGAATATCAAGAACTGTTCTACACGATTTCCTGGATAAACTATTCTTGCTGTCGCAATAAAGAGAATCTTTTCTAATATCAAAATAAAAAGAGGATAGATCTAGGTTTGAAAAATTTAAAAGATTTTGGAAAACAACCTTTAGATCATATTTATCATAACCATCCAAGATGACATCATTTACTTCTGAAAGCCTATGCAATATGTACCTCTCCAATTCTGGTAAATCTTTGTATTCAACAGTTTCATCATCTGAAAAATTATTGAGATTTCCAAGTAGAAATCGAAAGGTATTTCTTATTTTACGGTAAGCTTCAGTATTTGACTGCATAACTTCTTGACCAATTTTCATATCTTCGGTGAAATCGACTGATACTGCCCATAATCTGACAACATCTGCAACATATTTATCAACTAACTCGTCAGGAGATACGTAGTTTCCTTCGGATTTAGACATCTTCCTACCGTTCTTATCTACAACAAAACCATGAGTGAGAACGCTTTCATATGGTGCCTCTCCTCTTGTCCCGCATGATTCTAATAGAGAAGATTGAAACCAACCTCTGTGTTGATCGGAACCTTCAAGATAAAGTTGAGCCGGCCAACCCAATCCTTTTTCACCTTCTAGAACAAAAGAATGGGTAGAACCTGAATCAAACCAAACATCCAGGATATCGTTAACTTTCTCCCATTCGTCAGAATTATATTTTTCACCTAAAAAATCCTTATCTTCTCTGAAAAACCAACTATCAGATCCTTCAGATTTGAAAAGTTCAAATATTCTAGAGTTAACATCATTATCCTTTAATAATTCGCCAGATTTTTTATTTACAAATAAAGCTAGTGGAACACCCCAGGCTCTTTGTCTTGAAATTACCCAATCTGGTCTATTTTCAACCATAGATTTTATTCTATTTTTTCCTCTCCCTGGTATCCACTTCACTTTATCAATGGCATCTAAAGATTTTCTACGTAGATCATTATTTTCCATGGAGATAAACCATTGAGGGGTATTTCGAAAAATTAATGGCGCCTTAGACCTCCAACTATGCGGGTACTGATGTCTAAGTTTTCCCTTCGAAAACAAATTATTTTGATTGATTAATTCTCCAATAACCGACCCGTTAGCATCTCCGCTTGTTCCGTCTTCATTATATATTCTCTTTCCCGCTAAGACTCCCATACTTTGAAGATAAATTCCTTCATCATCGATGGTAAAAGGAATGTCAATATTGTTTTTTATTGCAAGTTCATAGTCATCCTGACCATGACTAGGAGCAACATGAACAAATCCTGTTCCCGTATCATCCGCAACGAAGTCTGCGTCAAGCAAAGGTACTTTAAAATCATACCCAATAGAGTGAAAAGGATGTAAACAACTTATTTTCTCTAAATCCTTAATTTCTCTAATTAACTTCAATTCAGAGTTTGAAGCTTTTTCAACCGACTCTGACAAGGATATATTGACAATTATCTTTTCACCTATTTTGGTAAGACCGTCTTCCTCTGAAGACTTTACCTCATATAAACCATAATCAAATTCTGAAGAAAATGCGATTGCTCTATTGGCAGGAATAGTCCAAGGAGTGGTGGTCCATATCAAAACGCTCACATTTTCTAATTCTTCAATATTATCAATGGGAAAACGTACCCATATGGTTGGGGACGTGTATTCTAAATATTCTACTTCGGCTTCTGCCAGAGCAGTTTTCTCAACTACTGACCACATGACGGGTTTTGACCCCTTGTACAAATCATTACTCATTAGAAACTTGTGAAATTCTTTTACGATAGAGGCTTCCGCATCACAGGTCATAGTGGTGTAAGGCTCATCCCAGTCTCCCAAAACCCCCAATCTTTTGAATTGTATTTTTTGTATTTCAATCCATTTTTCAGCAAATTTTCTACATTCACTTCGAAAACTGTTGATAGGTATCTGATCTTTATTTTTACCTTTTTCCCTAAAATTTTCTTCTACCTTCCATTCAATCGGTAAACCATGGCAATCCCAACCCGGTCTATATTCGCAATTGTAACCTTCCATCTGTTTTGAACGGACTATCACATCTTTAAGTATTTTATTCAAAGCAGTTCCCATGTGAAGATTCCCATTAGCATATGGGGGGCCATCATGAAGAACAAATTTATCTTTATCTTGGGAGGATTCTCGGATTCTTGAAAATAAGGACTTCTTCTCCCAATCTTTTAAAATCTCAGGTTCTTTCTCTGGTAGTTTTGCTCTCATTGGAAGATCTGTCTCCGGTAAGAGTAAGGTGTCCCTATAATCAGTATTTTCTTTGTTTTTCGACATAAATTAATATTAATCTTTGAGTTCAATCACTGATAAGATTTTTTTTGCTTTTATTATATCTTCCTCAATTTGATCTCTTAAAGAATCCACCCCATCAAATTTTTTTTCTTCTCTAATAAAATCTACGAAAGAAACAATAATATCCTTGTCATATAAATCTCCAGAAAAATCAAATAGGTAAGTTTCTAGTATAGGTACAGTCTCATCAAAAGTTGGTCTTATTCCTAAATTTGAAACGCCTTTATAAATTTTTCTATTAAACTCTACAATAACAGCATAAACACCATATTTTGGTTTGATCCAATCTTTCATTGGAATATTAGCGGTAGGAAAACCTACTTCTCTTCCTCGCTTATCCCCTGAAACAACTTTACTTTTAACCGCCCATCTATGACCCAACATTTCTTCTGCTAATCCAATCTCCCCTTCGGAGAGATAATTTCTTATTATAGAAGAGGATAAAATTTTATCTCCCTTTTTTTGCTTTTCTATAATTGAGACACCAATATCTAGTGAAGAACAAATCTCTTGCAAG
>JAYYUG010000092.1:0-4920 GCA_036344135.1 Pseudomonadota bacterium
CCTTATCATACAGATCCTGAGGGAATGATGGGTAAGGCTTCGAAAGAACAAAGACGAAGTGTATGGCTGGAGTGGCTGTATTATATGAGTATTTTACATTCTCAAGAATTGGAAGAGTTGGATTTAGATGAATTCTTAGGGGGCCAGATAGGACCCGGAAGCTTGGATAAAGAATTGATCTATTATGAAGAATTTTTAAAATGGGGAATGGAGGGAGAAGAAAACCTTGTATGTGAAGAAGCATTAAAGTGGTTAAACGGTAATAAACCTACCAATATACAAGCTTACAAACTTTGCTGGGGAGACTGTCGACCAGGTAATATTTTGTATAAAGATTTTAAGGCAAAAGCTCTTTTGGATTGGGAGATGGCAACCGTAGGTGATCCTGTTATGGATCTTGCATGGGGTCTAGCGGTTGATGATTCCAGCAGCTTAGGATTGGAGATACCTAAACTCGAAGGTTCAATCGAGAATCAAGAGGCAATAGATATTTGGGAAAAGAACACGGGTTTTTCTACAAAGAATTATTCTTATTATAGGTTGCTCGCATTATTTAAATTTTCAGTAATAATGGTGAGGGTCGCAAAAAAATTAATCGTTAATGACATAATACCTCTTGATAGTGACTTTTATAAGAACAACTATGTATCAAATTATCTTAAAAAAGAATTTGAGAATATTGCTTAAATTTTGAGATGGAAGAATTTATTACAGTTGCCGTTATGCATATTTTTGCGGTTGTAAGCCCAGGCCCCGATTTTGCTTTGATAACCAGACAATGTTTTCGTTACGGAAGAATTGTTGCTTTATGGTCAAGCCTAGGAATTGCGATGGGTATCGTTTTTCATGTATTTTTATCATTAACTGGCTTGAGTCTTCTTATTCAACACCAACCATTAATTTTTAATGTAATTAAGATATTAGGTTCCCTTTATATAGCCTTTTTAGGGTTAGTATCTATCCTCTCAACGAGCAGATTACGAGAATTAGGTGAAGATTCCTCCCAAGAAGTTAAGAAGTTAAAATCTTTTGCCACAGGCCTTATGACAAATACTCTTAATCCAAAAGCTTTTATTTTCTTTATTACAGTCTTTTCTTTGGTAATTTCAGAAAATACCCCAATAATGTTTAAGATATTTATGGGCGCGTACATGTCAATAACCACTTTTGTATGGTTTTCTTTTCTTAGTGTAATGTTGACAAATAATAGAGCTAATGGAATCGTTTATAAATATATTCCTTGGCTAGAAAAGATAACAGGTTTTTTGTTGATATTTATTTCTCTAAGGATACTTTTTGGAGAATTAGAGATTTTTTATTGAGGTGATTATGGGCGATTTTGTTTATCCAGGAATTCTTAGTAGTGTTGCTTTGCTTGTTTATTATTTTACTTTATTCAAATCGGGAACGGCGCGTATGAAATATAAAATACTTGCACCATCTCATGATGGTCCTGATGATTATGTTAGAAGAGTACGTGTTCATCAGAATACTCTTGAGCATCTAGCTCTTTTTCTTCCAGGGTTATGGTTATTCTCTTTTGCTGTAGACCCAATATGGGCGACAGGAATAGGAATTTTATGGCCCATAGGACGCCTTGGTTATGCTTACGGATATTATAAATCCCCTGAACAGAGGTCCCTTGGTCTATATATTAGCATGCCACCAATTTATATTTTTGTTCTTGGGTCATTAATAAGCTTTGCCGTTAAGATTTTTAGCTAAAGGTTTTTTCGGTGATTGAATGGGGTATTTTAGGAACAGGATCAATTGCAAAGATATTTGCTAGAGCTCTAAAAACTAGTAAAAAATCTAGATTATTTGGTGTTGCCAGTCGATCAGCTTGTAATGCTAAAGAGTTCAGTAGTGTGTTTGATTGTTCTGGGTTTGCTGGATATCATGAGCTAATAAATCACAAAAATGTTGATGCTATATATATTGCCACGCCGCATCCCTTTCATTTTGATCTAGCCTTCAAATCTTTGGAAAAAGAAAAATCGGTTCTATGTGAAAAACCGTTAGCCATGAACGCAACCGAAACTATGATTCTGATACATATGGCAAAAAAAAATAATTTATTATTGATGGAAGCTTTCATGTACAGAATGCATGCCCAAACTAATAAGATAAAAGAAATCATTAAATCAGAGTTTTCCAAGAGGCCTGTTTCCATTGAAGCTTCCTTCGGGTTTCAGGCAAATGTTAATAAGAAACATAGACTTCTTAACCCTATCTTAGGAGGAGGATCAATCATGGATGTTGGTTGTTACCCCTTGTCTATGGCGAGAATGATAGCAGGTTTAGCTAATAGAAAAGATTTCCTTGACCCAATAGAATTTGAAGTAGAATCCGAACTGAATGAACAAGGAATAGACCTTTTTTCAAAAGCATATTTACGTTTTGAAGGAAATTCAAATGCTACCATAAGCTCATCCATAAACAGAGAATTGGAAAACTCAGTTAAGGTTACTGATGGTAGAAAAACGCTTTTCATTCAACATCCTTGGCACTGTGGTGAACACAACAACAGAAAATCGGAAATTATTTTGGAAATTCATAATCAAGAAAAAAAGATTATTGAAGTAGAGTCGAAGGACGGCATTTATACTAATGAAATAAATCATTTTACCGATACATTAAAAGATTCAAAAATCGAATCTGATGCAATCTCTCATTCGGATAGCTATGGAAATGCTATGGGCTTAGATATCTGGAGAAAAAAATCTGGTGTTAAATATGTTTATGATGTTTCCGAGAATAAAGCTTCTTCATTTTTTAATCCATTGTTGCTGCAAAAAGAAAATTTAATTCCACAAACGGAATTAAAAGGTTTAGACAAAAAGTTATCCAGACTTGTTTTTGGTTGTGATAATCAACTGGACAGTAACCACGCATTTGCAATGTTTGATCATTTCTACTCTTTAGGAGGGAATGTCTTTGATACTGCATATATTTATAACGGAGGAAAAGGTGATGAATATCTTGGGAGATGGTTAAAATCTAGAGGATTAAATGGAAAAACTGTGATTTTAGGTAAAGGTGCACACACTCCCGATTGCTTTCCAAGTTCCATTCGTACCCAGCTTCTTGAATCTCTTTCTCGACTAAAGATTGATTGCTTGGATATTTACTGTTTGCATCGAGATAATCCTGAGGTACCTGTGGGAGAGTTTATTGATGCCCTGGAAGAATTAAAAAGAGAAGGGCTAATTAAAATGTATGGAGCCTCAAATTGGTCACTTGAAAGATTTAGAGAGTCTCATGATTATTCTATATCTGCAATGAAACAACCTTTTAGCCTTTTAAGTAATAATTTTAGTTTAGCAAGAATGGTCGAACCTGTTTGGCCTGGATGCAAGAGTTGTTCTGATGAGCACTTTAAAAAATATTTGATAAACGAAAATATACCTGTCTTTCCATGGTCGAGCCAATCTCGAGGGTTTTTTCTAGATAAAAAAGAGTTTGAAGGCCACCAGCACTCTACAAATCCTAACAAGGCTGAGCAAGAAAGGGTTTGGGTCAATGATGAGAATCTACAAAGAAGGGGGCGCTGCTTTTCTATTGCGAAAGAAAAAGGTTTTGAGCCAATAGAGATTGCTTTAGCCTTTGCGTTGAATCAGGAATTTTCCACTTTTCCTTTAATTGGACCCAGAAATTTTTTTGAAATTGAGAGTTCTGTAAAAGCCCTTAGTGTTGAGTTGAATAAAACAGAAATAGACTGGCTGGATTTACAATAATATAATTTTTAAAGAGGTATTAATTAACCGCTTACGGGTTTAATCAGATTATAGTTTAATGAATGTGCTTTAATCATGAATAAAGCACCAAGCACTGTCATAAATAATTCTGTATTTTTATCTAAGAAAAGGGCCAATATTAAAATTGTTATTCCTAATAAACCAAATATTAAAGGTTTTTTATTTTTATGAATTGGATAACATTGAGGGATAGTTACTGAAAATAAGAAAACTATAGGTATTAGCAAAATGGTATGAAAAATTTGATAATTGACAAACCACACAAAAGTACCGGAGGCCGCCATGACAGATGAAATTGGAATCGCTAAACAATGTAAAGTGCAGAGTATAGAAACAAAAATCGCCGACAAGTCTTTCATAAAAAAGTCCTTTTTGAAGGTATATTAATAGATGAATTTTTATTCTATTGTAAGCTCTATAATTTCATATTAAAAAAAACGAAAATTTTACTCACTTAGATAAAAAGTGAATGAATCAAAAATCATTTACCAATCATTCCTTAGTTCCCTGAGTTTAAGGAAGACTTCTTTCATATTAGGCTGGTCAGGGAGATCAGGAAAATCATTTCTTAGTTTTTCTATAATATTGGGGTTTTTTAAACGAAAGAAAGCATTAACCTCTTTTTCTAGGCCTAAAGTAGACACAACCGCGTCATTAGGATTTTTAACTTTTTCTTCATCAATCATTTTCTGAGCAGTGGTATTTTGTGGCTCTCTATCTAAAGTAAACCTTAAATTATTTTCCCAATAATCGTGACCAGGGTACACTTTTGTTTGATCAGGAAGTTTGTATAACTGATTTAGAAAGGTTTCGTAAAGATCTAAAGGATTTCCTCCGCCCTTACAGTGACCGACACCAGCATTGAAGAGAGTATCACCACAAAAGATTGAGGGAGAATCGTTGTTAACGAATAAGCAAACATGGCTCATAGTATGTCCAGGAGTATCTAAAACTTCTAAGTTGACTGTTTTGCCGACCTTAACGACATCACCTTTTTTTAAGCCAACATCCACATCTTCTATTTTATCTTTAGCCATATAATGGGCAAGAACTTGCGCTCCTGTTGCTTCTACGAGCGATTTATTTCCACCAATATGATCCCAATGTTCATGAGTGTTAAGTATTTTAGTTATCTCCCATCCATTTTTTTTACTTACGGACA
>JAYYUG010000093.1:0-6150 GCA_036344135.1 Pseudomonadota bacterium
GTTCGAACTAATCAAAATATAAAGGATCACAATGGTTTGTCTATATTCTTAGCAGAAAAAACTGGGGGTAGCGATAGAGACCCTTTCCCGGATTCTAATATTACAGGTAGTGAGATTAATGTAATTGGTTACAGAGGAATGAAAGAATACGACATTGCTTTTGAAGGTTTTGAAGTAACCAAAGATAATCTTCTAGGTGAAAAAGAAGGTTTAGGCTTTAAACAATTAATGACAACCTTTGAATCTGCAAGAATCCAAACAGCAGCGAGGGCAGTGGGAGTCTCTCAAAGTGCGTGTGATTTAGCTTTAAACTATTCTTTAGAAAGAACTCAATTTGGAAAAAAACTTATAGAATTCTCGAGAATAAGCGAAAAAATCACGATGATGTTTTGTGAAACCATGATGGCAAGACAATTGACTCTGTATGCTGCAAGAATAAAAGATACCGGTCAAAGGTGTGATATGGAAGCAGGAATGGCAAAACTTCTAGCTTCGAGAATAGCTTGGTCTGCGGCTGACAATGCTTTGCAAATTCACGGTGGGATAGGTTTTGCAACTGAAACTCCAATTAGCAGAATACTAGCTGACGCACGAATACTTAACATTTTTGAAGGTACGGCAGAGATTCAGGCACAAGTAGTTGCCAAAAGGTTGATTGAAACCGATAACAGATAGTTTTTATATATCCAAAATTTTTATTTCTATGTAATAATAAAGCGTTCATATTGCTAAAAGGATCTCCATTGGTAAAAAATATAATCTCAGCTCTTATTTTACTTAATTTAGGACTCTTTAATTCTCCAATTCTTGCTTCAGAATATCGTGTTGGATTATCAATGCATGACGTCGAGAGAAGAATTGAAGGAGGTGCTGCTCTATCCATTGAAAAAATATTCGATCGACCAACATGGTGGCATGAATATGCTGGACGTCCACATCTAGGTGCACAAATTAGCCTAGCTAACAACACTCATCTTTTTTACTTTGGATCGACATGGAATCTTTTTCAAAAAGGAAAGTTTTCCGGAGAACTTGCTTTTGGTGGTGCAATTCACACAGGAAATGAAGAAATAAAAAATGGTGAACTGGGTTATGGATGTAAAGCTAATTTTAGGGAATTGATAGCTTTTGGTTATGATATTAATGACAAACAAAAGATACAATTTAGTGCACAACATATGTCAAATGGGAGCCTTTGTGACCCCAATCAAGGTCTAACAACTGTTGGCATTAGGTTTGCGTGGAAGATTGACTGATGGTTAGACTAACCAAGATTTATACCCGAACTGGTGATAATGGTGAAACAAGTTTAGGAGACGGCACAAGAGTCTCTAAAGAAGAACTAAGAGTAGAAACCTATGGAACAATAGATGAGGTGAATTCCATTATAGGTTTGGTAAGAACACACACAAAAGATTCCGAATTAATAAATCTAGATAACATCTTAGCAGCTGTTCAAAATGAACTTTTTGACCTAGGTGCAGAAATTTCTATACCTCCAACTAAGGACAATATTCAGATTATTGAAAAAACAAAAATTCTGGACGAGCAAATTCTAAGAATTGAGGAAGAAATTGACCAGTTAAACTTTAGTTTGAAGGATTTAGACTCATTCGTGCTTCCGGGTGGCTCCAAAGCCTCAGCTCATCTTCATTTGGCTCGAACAATGACAAGAAGAGCTGAAAGATTGATGGTAAGAATGAATAAACAAAAAAAGAATTCAATTTCAGAAACTGCTTTAAAATATGTAAACCGTTTATCAGATCTGATGTTTGTTGCTGCAAGATATGCTAACCAAACTGATATAGGTGGTATTGGCGATGTTTTGTGGCAACCAGGAAATACAAGGGATTAATATCACAAGAATATTCTACATATATAAGCAGTATGCTATTAGCGGTATGCAATAATTATATTTAGATTCTTTTTAAGAGTGTTGTTGACACAACACATAAGGAGTTTTAGTTTTCTTTAATTTTGGTATCAATTTTTGGAGAATTTTATGAAGGTACTTGTGCCAATCAAAAGGGTTGTTGACTACAACGTAAAGATAAGGGTCAAATCAGACCAAACGGGAGTGGAGCTAGACAACGTTAAGATGTCTATGAATCCATTTGACGAAATTGCTGTGGAAGAAGCAATTAGACTACAAGAAGCAGGTAAAGTTGATGAAATTGTTACTTTATCTATCGGCCCACAACAATCTCAAGAAACGATACGTACAGCTCTTGCAATGGGGGCAGATAGAGGAATTTTAATCAAAACAGAAGAGTTAGTTAATCCGTTAAATGTAGCAAAAATAATTCAAAAAGTCGTAAAAGAAGAAAATCCAAGCTTAATTATTCTTGGTAAACAGGCAATTGATGATGATTCTAATCAGACAGGACAAATGCTTGCTGCACTTCTAGGCTGGTCTCAAGGAACCTTCGCTTCCGAAATTAAAATTGAAGAACGAAATATTAATGTAACTAGAGAAATTGATGGTGGATTACAAACCATAAGAATCAAATTACCGGCCGTCATAACGACTGATCTCAGACTTAACGAACCCCGATATGCTTCTTTGCCTAATATAATGAAGGCTAAGAAAAAAATTATTGATATAAAGGAACCAAAAGAATATGACGTGTCGCTTGACACTCAAATAGAGGTTTTGAAGGTAAGTGAACCAGGTAAAAGAGAGGCTGGCGTTATAGTTGAAACAGTAGAAGATTTGGTCGATAAACTTAAAAATGAAGCGGGAGTTCTTTCATGACAACATTACTTATAGCTGAGCATGATAACAATGCCCTAAGCGATGCAATATATAAAGCAATGAATGCCGCACAACTCATAGGTGAAGAGGTGCACGTCTTAGTAGCAGGAAAAGACTGTGAAAATGTTGCGGAAGAAAGTTCAAAAATAGAAGGGGTATCAAAAGTTCTGCTCTGTAATGACGATAAATATGCGAGAAACTTAGCTGAATCATATTCTGAACTAGTGAGCTCAATAGCGGAAAATTATAAGACTATTGTGGCTGCATCCTCAACAACTAGTAAAAACTTTATGCCACGAGTTGCTGCTTTATTGGATGTGCCTATGCTTTCAGATATTATTTCCGTTGTAGATGCTGACACATTTGAGAGACCTATTTATGCTGGAAATGCAATTGAAACAATAAAGATTTCATCTGAAAAAAGGGTAATTACAATTAGATCAACTACTTTCCAGGCGGTTGGGAGCCAAGAAGCTTGCCCAACAGAATTAGCTATTTCTACCGAAGACCCATCCCTTTCAGAATATATTGGAGAGGAATTAACTAAATCGGATAGACCTGAGCTTACATCGGCAAAGATTATTATTTCTGGTGGAAGAGGTATGCAATCAGGTGATAATTTCTCGATGCTGGAAGCAATTGCAGACAAGCTTGGTGCTGCCGTTGGGGCTTCACGGGCAGCGGTAGATGCAGGTTTTGTTCCTAATGATTATCAAGTTGGTCAAACGGGTAAGGTTGTTGCGCCAGATTTATATATTGCTGTAGGAATTTCTGGAGCCATTCAACATCTGGCTGGCATGAAAGACTCTAAGGTTATTGTAGCTATTAACAAGGATGAAGAGGCACCGATATTTCAAGTTGCTGACTACGGTTTAGTTGCTGATTTGTTCAAAGCCCTTCCTGAGCTGGAAGAAGCCTTAGACTAGTTCTCTACACTCTTCAATTTAGTAATAGTGTTTTTAACTGATTGAGAATCCCATTCTAAGGGACCCTCTACTCTTCCAATCTCTTTTCCATTTCTAGCAATTAATAGAGTGGTCGGGAGACCTTTTGCTTTTAATAAAGAGCCCGACATGGTTTTTGGGTCATGGAAGCTTTCTAAATATTTTATATTTATACTATTTACAAAGTTATCAATCTTATCAAATGAGGTCCTCTCGACAGCCACAATAATAACTTGGAATTCTTCATCGCCAATATCATTCTGAAGTCTATCAAGTGAAGGCATTTCTACTCGACAAGGCAAACACCAGGTTGCCCAAAAATTAACCAACAAAATTTTTCCGGAAAAATCTGAAAACGTGAATTCTTTATTTTCCCTATTAATAAAAGTAATTTCGGCTAATTTAGAGTTTTCTACCGGAGGAGAAAAAATTACCTTAGATTTTTCTTGAAAAGATAAGTTGATAAAATAAGGCAATATCATGTATATGCTGACTAATACTGATGGAATAAGAAAAATTAATATGATTTTTGATTTATTCATTTTTATCTCTGGAGTATTTTTATAAGATAGAAGAAAATATGGTAAAAAAAACCAAAAAAAATAAAATGTGGGGAGGACGTTTTACCTCAGGACCATCATCTCTAGCAGAAGAGATGAATGCTTCCGTGCATTTTGACTACAGACTTTATGAAGAAGATATTGAGGTTTCTATCGTACATGCAAGAATGCTAGGGAAACAGAAAATAATATCTACGAAAGAAGCAAATCTTATTATATCAGGTCTGAGAAAGATAAAGAAAGAATTTGATAGTGGAAATTTCTCCTTGGATAGGTCTCTGGAAGATATTCACATGAATATTGAGAGAAAACTCGAAAACAAAATTGGAAAAACTGGAAATAAGCTCCATACCGCTAGATCGAGAAATGATCAAGTCGCAACAGATCTTAGAATGTATTTAAGAAAGCAATGTTATCTTATTCTCGAACTTCTAAAAACTCTGCAAACACATCTTGTGACTCAAGCAGAAAAACATTTTGATACAATTATGCCTGGATTTACGCATATGCAGATTGCCCAACCAGTTACTCTTGGTCATCATTTGCTAGCATATGTTGAAATGTTGGAAAGAGATAAGTCGAGATTCAAGGATTGCTTAAAGAGACTCAACGAAAATCCTTTAGGTGCTGGGGCTCTTGCGGGAACTTCTTTTCCCATTGATCGAAAGATTACAACTAAGGAATTAAATTTTTCCAAACCAATGGGTAATTCTATTGATGCAGTCTCCTCTAGAGACTTTGTTATGGAAACATTATCCTTTGTAGCCATTTCTGCATCTCATTTATCACGACTTTCAGAAGAAATAGTCATATGGGCATCAGATAGTTATAACTTTATAGAATTACCAGATAAATTATCTACAGGATCCTCAATTATGCCACAAAAAAAGAATCCTGATATAGCTGAATTAATAAGAAGTAAAACAGGCAGAATTTTAGGTGCTCTAATGTCTATTTTTGTAATTATGAAGGCATTACCCTTAGCATATTCAAAAGATCTTCAGGAGGATAAAGAACTAACTTTCGATGCGTTAGACAATTTTATTATTTCTTTAAAATCAATGAGCGTAATTATTCACTCTTTAAAACCGAATAAAAAATCTCTAGCATTAGCGGCAGGTGGAAAATTTTCAACGGCAACAGATCTAGCCGATTGGCTAACTTCCTCACTAAAAATACCTTTTAGAGTTTCTCATAAAATAACCGGTGAGATAGTGAAACATTGTGAAGATAACAACCTAAAATTACATGAAATAGACCTAGACACACTGCAATCATATGATAAGCGGATAACTGGAGAGATTTTTAAAGTTTTAGACCCTGAGTCATCTGTTAAAAACAAAACTTCAGAGGGAGGAACTTCTCCAAATAACGTGAAGAAGAGCGCGATAAAATGGAAGAAGAAATTAGCTCATGAAAATTTATAATATTATTTTTTTTATAATAATTTTATCACTATCGGGTTGCGGAAGAAAAGGTGATCTTATGCCGCCTCCTGAAAGTGGTCCAAAGATTACTTTAAACAAAGCAATCTGGTTTGTAACGAAATGAAACATTTTCCCTATAGAAAAACTAGAATGGCAGTCGAAAATATTGATTTAACAGAGCTATCTAAACCCGTAGGAACACCATTTTACTGTTATTCTTTAAATTCTCTGGAAGAAAACTTTCGCAAGGTTGACGAATCCTACAAGAACAACAATCTATTAATCTGCTATTCAATAAAAGCTAATTCCAATCAATCAATAATTAAGACATTTTCAAATTTGGGATGTGGGGCTGATGTGGTTTCGCTTGGTGAATTAAAAACGGCAATAAAAGAAAATAATCCAGGAAATAAAATACTTTTTAGCGTAGTAGGAAAAAATAAGAATGAGATTAAATATGCCCT
>JAYYUG010000094.1:0-15956 GCA_036344135.1 Pseudomonadota bacterium
ACAAATCGCCCCCAACGTGACACTTTGCCCTTCTTCTTCTTTATCGATCCTCAGTGCACGAAATTGCTCTGTCATAGGTTCCTCCCTGGATTATCTCTCGAAACTCATAGGTTTCCCTATAGGGTCAATAATTTTTCCTTCATTCATGACAAGATTTCCTCTTATAATGGTCATTACTGGCCACCCTTTAATAGACATACCATCATAAGGAGTCCAGCCACATTTACTTGCAATCCAATCATTGGTAATCTTTTTTTTCATAGATAAATCGATAACCGTAAAATCAGCATCAAAACCTATCTCTATTCTCCCTTTATTTTTGATACCAAAAAGAACAGAAGGATTGTAACTTGTCAGTTCTATAAACCTCTCAAGGGAAAGCTTTCCGTTAGCCACATGGTTTAACATTACTGGAACAAGTGTTTGTACGCCCGGCATACCAGAAGGTGAGAGTGGATAATTTTTATTTTTTTCTTCTTTAGTGTGGGGAGCATGATCCGAACCTATAATATCGGCAATACCTTCATTTACCGCTTCCCATAACCTATCTTGATGTTTTTTCGATCTTATAGGGGGATTCATTTGAGCGTAACTACCAAGGCGATCATAACAATCAGGAGAATGTAATGTTAAATGTTGAGGAGTAATTTCTAAAGATGCTGTTTTCTTATGCTCAGATAAGAAATTAATCTCTTCCTCCGTTGTTACATGTAAAACATGAACTTTTTTATTATATTTTTCTGCTATTGAAACAAGTTTTTGAGTTGCAATTAATGAGGATAACTTATCACGCCAAATTTCATGTGTATGCACTTTACCTTCTTCTTGAAATTGTTCCCTTTCCAAAAGTCTTGACTGATCTTCACAATGAAAAGATGCACGATAATTAATCTTAGAGACAATCTTATCTAAGTCTTCTTCTTCTGCGACAAGAAGTGAACCCGTACTTGCACCCATAAATACCTTAACACCGCAGCAACCATTTATTTTTTCATAAGATGGAAGATTATCTGCGTTATCTTCAGTTCCTCCCGTATAAAAAGCATAATCACAAAAGGCTCTATTTGAAGCCCTATTAAATTTATCCATCAAAGCGTCTTCATCGGTGGTTGAAGGATCGGTATTTGGCATCTCGAAAACACCTGTTATTCCTCCTAGGATTGCACTTTTTGTTCCCGTGTATAAATCTTCTTTATGCTCTAACCCAGGTTCTCGAAAATGCACCTGAGTATCTATAACGCCCGGAATAATACATAATCCTTTTAAATCAATACTTTCTTTTGATTCAGATTCCTTTAAATCGCCAATTTCAACAATTTTCTCGTCTTTAACAGCTATATCACTATTAAATCTCTTTGAGTGAGTAACAATCTCCGCATCCTTAAAGATAATATCAAATGACATTGTAACGCTTACCTATATTAATTATATTAATCTTATTGTACCTTAAAAAAGTTAAAATCCTTATGGAAAATGAGATTATACATTTAAAAGACCGTTCTGTTATCTCTATTCAAGGAGAAGATTCTGAAGAATTTTTACAATCGATAGTAACTTGTAATCTAGATCTTCAAGATCAGAATTCTCTTTCTGGTGCTCTATTAAGCCCACAGGGTAAGCTTATGAATAATTTTATAGTCTTTAAAAAGGATCATAAGTTCTTAATTGATGTCCATAAAAGCTCTACGGAAGAGTTTCTAAAAAAATTATCCATATATAAATTAAAATCAAAAATTCAAATTGAAGAAGAAAATGAATTGTCAGTGTTTGTGAGCCTGGAAAAGCCTTATAAAGATTTTCAACTAGACCCTAGAAATAAAGAATTGGGATGGAGAGAAATAACTAAAGTCAAAAACATTTCCTCAGAAAATATGAAAAAATATGAAAAGAAAAGATTGTCACTCGGTATTGTCGAGGAGGGAAAAGATATCAAATCAGGTGAATATTTTCCTATAGAAATGAACTTAGACTTCTGTAATTCTATAGATTTTTATAAGGGCTGTTTTATTGGTCAAGAGGTTACCTCAAGAATGCAACGTAAAGGAAAAGTAAAGAAGAGAGTTTTTCCTTTTAGAGCAGAAAATACATTAACCAACCAAGATGATATAATATTTGTAGAAAAAAAAGTAGGAACTGTTATCAAAACCATTGATGATATTGGTATTGCTCTAGTAAGAATTGAAGTTATAGAAGACTTAATTTCTCAATCAGAAAAAATAATTATTGGGAATGACCCCTGCAAAATAGAATTTTTTTATCCGCAAGGTTACTCATAAATGGATAACACTAGAGAAGGTTACTGCAGTTGGGCCAATTCAAGTAAGAAATATCAAATCTATCATGATAACGAATGGGGGCTTTCTGAGTATAACGATAAAAAATTGTGGGAAATGTTTGTGCTTGAAGGATTTCAGGCGGGTCTAAGCTGGATAACAATCCTTAATAAGAGGGAGAATTTTAGAGAAGCCTTTGATAACTTTGACCCTAAAAAAATATCAAATTACAGCTTAATAGACATCGAAAAACTTTTAAAAAATAAAGGAATCGTTAGAAGTAGAACAAAGATTAATGCAACAATTAATAATTCAAAAGTATATAATAAAATTTTCTCCAAAAATGGAAGTTTCTCTAGATTTCTTTGGTGTTTTGTTGATGGAAAACCTATCGTAAATCATGTTAAAAGTTTATCGGATATACAAAGTCAGACTGAACTTTCAATTATGATTTCAAAAGAATTTAAGAGATTAGGTTTTAAATTTTGCGGCCCAACAATCACGTATGCATTTATGCAAGCGGTTGGAATTGTTAATGATCACATCACCACCTGTCCACGTTATTTTGAATGCCAAAAAGGTTAACATAAAAGAATTTTCTGTTAGTATTTTTTAAGGGAGATTGATCTTGGGAAACATAGCAATAAGTGGAACAGGGGTGTTTACACCAGAAGAATCTATAACTAACGCCGAACTCGTTAAGTCATATAATGCGTACGCAAAAAAATTTAACAAAATAAATAAAGATAAAATTCATACAGGTGAGATAGATCTCCTTGAATCTTCTAATGAAGAGTTCATTTTTAATGCATCAGGAATTGAAAAAAGATATGTGGTCAATAAATCAGGAATATTAGACCCAGACATCATGCATCCAATAATTAGAAAAAGAACTAATGATGAACCTTCTATACTCGCTGAAATGTCAATAAAAGCTTCAAGAATAGCAATGAAGGAAGCGAATAAAACACATAAAGATATCGATGCCGTAATTACTGCATGTTCTAATCTTGAAAGGGCCTACCCAGCAATAGCAATTGAGGTTCAAAATTTACTTGGAATTAATGGTTTTGCATTTGATATGAATGTTGCCTGTTCGTCTGCAACTTTTGGGATACAAGCCGCAGCTGACATGATTAAATCTGGGAGTGCAGATTGTATTTTAGTAGTTGATCCAGAAATATGTTCAGGGCATCTGGATTTTAAGGATAGGGATTGTCATTTTATTTTCGGAGATGTTTGTACGGCAGTCATCCTTGAAAAACAAGAAAATATCCTATCAAAGAATGCTTTTGAAATCATATCTACTAAATGTATTACTCAGTTCTCAAATAACATAAGAAACAATTTTGGTTTTCTAAATTCGGCAAAAGATACAAAACCAATAGACAGAGACCTATTGTTTGTTCAGGAAGGAAGAAAAGTTTTTAAAGAAGTTGTTCCAATGGTCAGTCAACTAATTCTTGAGCACATAAAAGATGAAGATATTGAAGTAGAAGAAATTAGAAGATTGTGGCTTCATCAAGCCAACAAAAGCATGAATGACCTTATAGGGAAGAAAGTATTAGGAAGACGACCTGATATTAAAGAACAGCCTAATATATTAAAAGATTACGCGAATACCTCTTCTGCAGGTTCAATAATCGCATTTTCTCAATTTAATTCCGACTTGGAATCTAATGATATTGGAATTTTATGCTCATTCGGAGCGGGTTACTCAGCAGGTAGCATAATCCTGAAAAAAAACTGAAGTTGGTAGTATTTTTTGTATAATTAGAGGATTAATTTATTTACCGTGGAAAATGGATAAAGAGTTAAACAGTTATTTTACAAGTAAGACTGCTAATCAGGTCTTAGATGAAATGAATATCAGTTGGTCGTCAGACCTTGGGAGTTCATCTCGGCATCTCTATCAGAAAGTATCGAGAGTCGTTCCTGAAATTGAGTGGCCATTCTTCGCTCCATATATAGAAGCTATAAATATACTTAAGAAGGAAATGAATGCGGCAATTCTTCCCCTTCTCTCGATTTTGGTCTAGATTTGAAGCAATAAACAATGACTGGAAATAACATGGATAAAAAATCAATATTTATAACTGGTGCCGCCAGTGGTATGGGTAAAGAAACAGTTAAGTTGTTTAAAAAAGAAGGTTGGTTTGTAGGTTGTTACGATATCAATGAAGAAAATTTAGAAAAACTTTCTGATGAACTAGGGAATAATGAAATTGTTTATAAAAATCTGGATGTGACTAATAAGGGTGATTTCGAAGAATGTGTAGAAAATTTCTCTTCATTTACGGACGGGAAAATGAACATCCTGTTTAACAATGCCGGCATCGCAGAGGGAGGATTTTTTGAAGATCAACCATACGAAACCCATCTAAAGGTTATAAATATTAATTTCATAGGTGTAATTAATGGCATTTATTCAGCTATTCAACTTTTAAAAAATACTCCAAATTCTTTATGCCTGAATACCTCTTCTTCGACAGCGGTAATAGGCCTGCCTATGACATCGGTATATTCGGCTTCAAAACACGCGGTTAAAGGACTAACGGAATCGCTTTCGGCAGAATTTTCACGTTTTGACACAAGAGTTTCTGATATCTTGCCGGGTGTTATTGATACACCCCTTATTGGGGAAGAGATAAGGGTGAATTTACCCAAGGAGGGAATGTGGAGATTAATTCCTGCAGAAGAAATTGCTAAAACAGCATTACGAGCTTATCGTGAAAATCGCTTACATTGGTATGTTCCAGAAGATCTGGAAGATCTAGAGATGTCAGTTGTAAAAGATCCAATAAAAACCAGAGATGACTTAATAAACACAGGCCCTATGAAAATGCCAATAGAGTAAATATACCTAATTCTTTATTTTTGCTTGAGCCTTTTCAAGAAGAATTATGGGATCATCGTGTTTATCTTCAACAATTTCTTCACACCAACCCAGAATATCTTTAAGAGCACCAGGAGGATCTTGTGGTTTAGTCCTAGCTACACCTTGTATAATATCTCCCGTATGCCCGTTAATTGTTAATATGTCATTCTCATGGAAAATTTCTTCGTTAATAACAACTTTCCTTTCTTCAACATCTACAATTATTTCCCGAGCACCGGTAATACAGGTCTTACCTAAACCACGAGCTACAACTGCCGCATGGCTTGTTAATCCACCATGTGATGTAAGTATACCGTCAGTATTATGCATAGCTTTAATATCTTTATTGTTAGCCGCAACCAGAACCAAAATACTTTTGCCACCTTGGCTTTGTATTCTATCAATTCCCTCTGAATCAAAGGCTATTTTTCCAGATATTACACCAGGTGATGCGGGTAGACCGGAGGATAAAATAAGATTATTAAAACTATCATCCAAGATAGGTGTAAGAGACTTCTTAATGGCGTCAGGATCAGTGGATGCAATGGCTGTTTCCTTTTCTATAAGACCTTCTTTTACCATATCTCTTGCAATATTGAGGGAAGCTTCGAGATTGGTTTCGGCATTTCTTGATTGAAGGATCCAGAGATTTCCAGATTCTATAGTAAATTCTATATCCTGAATATTACGGAAATAATTTTCTAACTTAGTAGAAATATTTATTAGCTCTTTATAAATAGAAGGGAATTTCTCTTCTAAAGTAACTGAATCCGAATATTCGTTTTTGTATTTTTTATTGATACTTTGTGGGGTGACAAATCCTGAAACTACATCTTCTCCTTGAGAACATAAAATATATTCACCTTTAACCGCTTTTTCTCCATTATCAGGATTTCTTGAGAACAAGACTCCTGAGGCGCTTTGCTCATTGAGATTTCCAAAAACCATCTTTTGTATATTAACTGCAATCCCTGCTTCATCAGGAATATTGTTTAATTTCCTAAAGGCTACTGCCCTTTCGTTTTTCCAAGAATCCATAACCGCATAGATGCCATTAACTAATTGGTCATCCACATCTTCTGAAAAGGGTTTTTCATTTTTTTCTTCTATTAATGACAAATATTGTGTACAGATTTCTTCAATATCTTCAGGATCAAGCTGACTTTTAGCAGATAAACCTGCCCCTAAAAGATAGCTTTCAAGAATTTCATCAAAAAAATAGTGCTCAATATTATAAACCACATGGGAATACATCTGCAAAAATCTTCTCCATGTATCCAAAGCGAAAAGTGATTGATTATTTTGTGAAATTTTTTCAACAATTTCTCTGTTTAGACCAATATTTAATATCGTATCCAACATACCTGGCATGGAATATTGTGAACCGGAGCGAATCGATAAAATAAGAGGATTACTTGGATCTCCAAATTTCTGATTAAGCACTTTTTCTATATTGGAGAGATTGTCCTTTAATTCATCGAAAAACTCATTGGGTAAAGATTTGTTCTTTTCTCTATAATCAAAAGATTCAGAAGTAATAACAAAACCAGACGGGACTGGTAGACCCATTTGTTTCATCAAGCAAAGATTCAAACCTTTATTTCCAACCAATTTTCTATCAGAAACAATATTTTCTAGCTTCTTGTCGAATGAATATATCCACTTTGTCATATTATAATATTGTTTTTTGGAAACATTTAGGTAGATCTAAAATGGATACTCGTTCTTGAGCCATCGTATCCCTGTCTCTTACAGTCACTTTCTGGTCTTCTAGAGTCTCAAAATCAACAGTAAGACAAATTGGCGTTCCTACCTCGTCATGCCTCCTATAGCTCTTTCCGATATTGCCTGCGTTATCAAATAAAACTCTTCCAATCCCTAAGGCTTGTAAGGATGATTTAATTTTCAAGGCAGTTGAAACAAGTTCTTCATTGTTTCTTTTAAGGGGTATAACCGCCGCCTTAATAGGAGACAGATGTGGCTCTAAAGCAAGCACTGTCCTTTGTTTTCCTTCACCCAAATCCTCTGTCTTGTAAGCCTCATTTAGAACAGCTAAGAAACCTCTGTCCACTCCTGCAGATGGTTCAATCACATAAGGTATCGTCCATGTATTGTTAATTTTATCCTGAACCGCAAGCTTAACAACAGAATCAGAATTCTGTTTTACTTTAGCTTTTATATTAAAATCTTTTTGATTTTTGGTGTGCGAGCCGATATCAAAATCTGTTCTATTAGCAACTCCTTCTAACTCTTCAAGTCCATGTGGAAATCTATACATAATATCTACAGTTTTCTTTGAATAATGAGACAGATCTTCCTTAGGAACAGTAACTAGCTCTAAATTCTTTTTCTTGATCCCTTGCTTTTCCCACCAATTCACTCTGTCCTTCACCCATTGATCATGCCACTCTTCATCAGTTCCAGGTTCTACAAAAAATTCAAGTTCCATCTGTTCAAATTCCCTTACCCTAAAAATAAAGTTCCTTGGGGTAATCTCGTTTCGGAATGCCTTTCCTATTTGCGCAATACCAAAAGGTAATGTTTTTGAGGTCGTATCAATGACATTTTTAAGATTTGTAAAAATCTGCTGAGCTGTTTCTGGCCTTAAATAAGCGAAACTCGATCCATCATCTATTGGTCCAATGTTAGTCTTAAACATCAGATTAAATGGTCTTGGTTCTGTTAAGTCTATCGAACCACAGGAGGGGCATTTTCCATCCTCAATGTGATCCGCACGTGATCTTGACTTACATTCTTTGCAATCTACTAGTGGATCGGTAAAAGTTTCTTCGTGCCCTGAATATTTAAGAACGTCAGGATGAGTCAGGATAGAGGAATCTAAGCCCTCCACATCATCCCTTTCATATACCATCGAGCTCCACCAAGATATTTTTAGATTATTCTTAAGTTCTACGCCAAGCGGTCCGTAATCATACAATCCTTGAAGACCGCCATAAATTTCATTGGTTTGAAAAATAAAGCCCCTTCTTTTGCAAAGAGCCACTAATTCTTCCATGTTGTTTGCTGTCACATGCTCCTCCAGGGTGATAATTTCTGTTTTTATAGTAATTTCTTCTTAAAAAATAGTGATAAAGTATCAATAGTTTAAAGCAGTTCCATTTCTCAATATATTATCGACCTCTTTCGGAGTTTTCCCATCTTGATTATTTAGTACCAGACCATTATTTAATTTTATTGGCTTTTTAGAGTCTCTAGTTCCACTTATTATAACTCTTGAGGCTGGTTTCTCCCTATTCGAAAATATGGGGGTTATCTTTACATCTCCCATAGTTGTAGTAAAAATATTTAACATTTCAGGGAAATTCTTTATGTGATTTATAAATGTTACAGAACCTCGAGATTTAACAAAAGTTAAAGCGATCTTAAGCCAGACTTTAAGGGTATCCTTATTACCGGTATAAGCATTTTTTTTGCTGTCATCTAGAGGAAAAACTATTTCATTTTCTATATAATATGGAGGATTTGAAAAAACATGATCAAAAGTCTGTCTTTTTAACTCAGGAAAATCTTCAATTCCTCTGTCCAAATTCCCTTTTATTACAGTTATATTTGTATCCATATCATTCATAGAAATATTCCTTCTAGTTAGATTAAGAACTTCTGCATTATTTTCTATTCCAACAATTTTTAGATTTTTTACTCTCTGTGATAAGCAAAGAGACACAACTCCGCAGCCAATACCCAATTCTAAACATTTTTCTCCTTCTTTGGCAGGAATTGCAGAGGCTAAAATTACAGAATCGTGACCTGCTCTGAAGCCATGTTTCTGTTGGAAGACTTTTAACCTTCCTCCGAGAAATTTATTTTTTGTAATTTCTTTGCTCATAGCTAAATTCTAAAATATAAGAAAAATATGGGAAATGTAATTAAATTAGTAAAACGAAAATATAAGGATGACGAACCAATCCAAAACCTTTTATCACTTCTAGGAAAAGATTTTGTAGAAGTAGAGAATTTAATAAAACAACAAATTATTAGTGAAGTAGACAGGATACCTGACCTTGCCAATCATATTATTAAATTGGGTGGAAAACGTCTGAGGCCAATTCTTACTTTAACTTGTTCTAGAATTTGTGGTTATACAGGTGATAAGCATATAAATTTAGCTGCGGCAGTGGAATTGATGCATACCGCCACCCTATTGCACGACGATGTAGTTGATGAAAGCAATTTAAGAAGAGGGAAAACAGCCTCTCACATTCTTTGGGATAACAAATCGAGTATTCTTGTAGGAGATTTTTTGTTAGGAAAATCTTTTCAACTTATGGTTGAATCGAGATCTTTAAAAAGCCTGAAAAATCTTTCTGATGCATCAGCAAAAATTGCTGAAGGTGAAGTTATGCAATTAATATCTTCTGAAAATATTAAAACAACTGAAGATCAATATATGAAAATTATTGAGGCAAAAACTGCATCGCTTTTTTCTACCTCTTGTGTCGTCGGTGGTCTCATATCTAATTCGAAAGAGGAGGAGATAGAAGCTCTCATATCATTTGGTAAAAATTTAGGTATTACATTCCAGCTGAAGGATGACGCTTTAGATTATTTTGGAAAAAAAGAAGAATTGGGAAAGAATCCTGGAGATGACTTTTTTGAGGGGAAAGTTACTCTTCCTATCATTCTTGCTTATAGAAGAGGTAATAAAGATGAGAAAGAATTTTTAAGGAATACTTTTGAAGAAAAAATTAGAAATAAGAATGCTTTAAAAAAAACAAAGGAAATAATAAGAAAATACAAAACTATTGAAGACACCCTTGAAAGGGCAAATCATCATGGAAAGATAGCCAAAGATGCTCTTGAAATCTTCCCTAATGATCCCTTTAAAGACGCACTTATGAAACTAGTAGACTTTTCAATTGCTCGTTCCAATTAGTTTACATTTCCTTACAAACCAATCACCGTAGATTTTTTTTATTTTTTTTTCTGCGGAATCTATCTTTGCTTCGGGAAAAATACCGAAACAAGCAGATCCAGAGCCTGTCATTCTAGAAAAAAAAGAACCAGAAGCCTCTAAAACTTTTATTACTCCCTTGATTATTGGGTTTAGGGTAACTGAATAAGGCTGTAAATCATTTGTAAGAAGATTCAATCCTTCAAGCCTTCCTTTTTCTAATAAGTTGCATTGGTCTTGCAAAAATTCCTCATAATAATTTGGCTTTTTTTTCTGAATTTTATTCACATCAATTTGATTAAAAACTTCTTTGGTGGTGATGTTAAGATTAGGATAAATTAATAATATCTCAAGATCGGGAAAATAAGGTATCTTCAGAATATTTTCACCATAACCTGACAATATAAGTGGTTCAGATACTAGGCATGAAGGAACATCCGAGCCTATTTCAGAGGCAATATTTATCATTTCTTCAAGAGACATATTTAATCTCATATACCTGTTCAATAGGCGAATTGTGGCTGCTGCGTCCGATGAACCTCCGCCAAGACCTGCGCCTATAGGTATTTTTTTATCCAAAACAATTTTTACTGCTGGCAATTCATCAATTTTCTTCTTTTTAAGAATTGCATGTAAGCTTTTCATTATGAGATCATCTTTCCCAAAATCTTTTTTTACGCCTGTTATCTCGTAAATAAATTTATCTGAATGCTCGATCGTGAGAATATCTTGTAAATCCAAAAAAGTTATAAGACTCACTATAAAGTGGTAATTATCTTTTGTTTCTCCTGTTAGGTTCAAAGATAGATTTAGTTTTGCCGGGGCTTTTTCTAAAAAATCCATAAGTTTTGTTTATCTACATTCCACCGTACAAAGGACCTTCTCCTCCCTGCGGAGCTACCCAATTAATGTTTTGTTTGGGGTCTTTAATGTCACATGTTTTACAGTGAACACAATTTTGAGCATTTATCTGAAAGACTGGATCTCCTCCACTCTCACTTTCTATGATTTCGTATACACCCGCAGGACAATATCTTTGAGCAGGTTCATCATATTTTGGTAAATTATGATTAATTGGTACTTCTGGGTCCTTCAGAGTCAGGTGAATGGGTTGATCCTCCTCATGGTTTGTGTTTGAAAGGAACACTGAAGATAATTTGTCAAAAGAATATTCTCCATCCGGCTTAGGATAATTTATTCTTATACATTTTTCGGCATTTCTTAGGGTTTCATGGTCAGGTTTAAGGTGAGACAATGTAAAGGGCATAGGTATTCCAAAGGTATTTAACCACATGTCAATTCCACCAAGAATTGTTCCAAAAATTATTCCGTATCGAGATTGGTAGGGCTTAATGTTCCTAACTTTCTTTAATTCCTTAGCTATATTACTTTTCTCATATTTCTCTTGATAATTTTCTAATTCGTGAGAATGATCTCCAGAAATAAAATTTTCCAAAACTGCTTCGGCAGCAAGCATTCCAGAGGCCATTGCATTATGTGTTCCTTTGATTTTAGGGTAATTTAGAAAACCTGCAGAACATCCTAATAAAGCACCCCCAGGAAAGTTAAGTTTTGGCAATGATTGAAATCCACCAGTAGTAATTGCTCTGGCTCCATAGCTTATTCTTTTTCCGCCTTTTAAAATTTTTCTAATTGAGGGGTGAATTTTGAATTGTTGAAACTCATCAAAAGGGGATACAAATGGATTAGAATAATTAAGATGAACTACATAACCGATAGAAACTAAATTCTTTCCAAAATGATATAGAAAAGAACCACCTGTTGTGCCATCTCTAAGAGGCCAACCCATTGAATGCTCTACCAAACCTTCATTGTGATTTTCAGGGCTTATCTCCCATAGCTCTTTGAGACCAATAGCATATTTTTGGAAATCCTTTCCATTAGACAACTGATAATTATCTATCAAGAATTTTGAAAGTGATCCACGTGATCCTTCCGAAAATAAAGTGTATTTTGCATGTAACTCCATACCTGGCTCCCAGGAATCTTTTGCAGTACCGGCCTTTGAAACACCCATATCACCTGTAGCGACGCCCTTTACACGATTGTTCTCATCAAAGAGGATTTCCGCCGCACTGAAACCTGGGTAAATTTCAATACCTAAACCTTCTGCAACCTCACCGAGCCATTTACATACTTCACCTAGACTCACAATGTAATTTCCATGGTTCTTCATCCTCGGAGGTAAAATAAAATTTGGTATTCTGATCGACCAATTGGAACCTAAAAAAGATAACTTATCTTTTTTAACTTTAGTTTTAATTGGGGTTTCGCTATCCCTCCAATCAGGGAGCAGACTGTCTAATGATGAAGTCTCTATAACCGCACCCGATAGAATATGCGCTCCGATTTCACTTCCTTTTTCAAGAACGCAAATCGATAAATCAATGTTATCTTTTATAGCAGTTTGTTTGAGATGAATTGCTGCAGATAGTCCTGCCGGTCCAGCCCCTACAATTAAAACGTCATATTCCATAGACTCTCTTTTTGAAGGGTCTAATGCTTGACCTTGACGAGAATTTAGTTCATTTAAAGGTAAATCATTCATTTCTATCTCTAATTATTACACCTAACATATTTTATTAACCAAGTGAAACTGCTATCATTGTAACATTTAGTACTAGCGTTAATTGATTTATATTAGATTCATGGCAAAAATGATAATTAATGCTGACAATAAAATAGATAATCTCAAGTTTCAGATTGAATCAGGAATAACTGAAGCTATAGATGATAATGATGAATCCTTGTTTCGTTTTCCATCGAATTCTTCGAACCTTGAACAGTTATCAATAAATAGAAACGATTCTTATAAAAAACTAAAAGAGGTTTCAAACTTAGTGGATTTAAAAGAATTTATTGAAAATTTTCAACTGTGTGAACTGAAGAAAACTTCTAAAAATACAGTATTCAGTGATGGAAATTCAGAATCCAAATTAATGTTTATTGGTGAAGCTCCAGGGCAACAAGAAGACTTGGAAGGAAAGCCTTTTGTAGGAAAATCTGGAAAACTATTGGATAAAATCTTATCTTTTATTAATTTGGATAGAGGAAATATTTACATAACAAATATTCTACCATGGAGGCCACCTGGAAATAGAACACCAACCGAAGAAGAGTTAGAAATCTGTTTTCCTATGGTAGAAAAACATATTGAAATTATAAATCCTTCAATAATTGTATTGGTTGGATCCGTTTCTTCAAAATCCATCCTAAAAACTAAATTAGGCATAACTAAGATTAGAGGGGAATGGCAT
Source organism: Pseudomonadota bacterium (assembly GCA_036344135.1). Taxonomy (GTDB): domain Bacteria; phylum Pseudomonadota; class Alphaproteobacteria; order MED-G09; family MED-G09. The sequence continues at coordinate 13,342 of JAYYUG010000094.1, forward strand.
GAGTATATGAAAGGAGATACCATCATTCCGTGTCTCCCAATATTCCATCCAGCTTATTTATTAAGAAGACCGGAACAAAAATCTTTAGTATGGAAGGATATACTCCTTCTTAAAGAAAAGATCCAATCACTAAAAGGTGGAATAATTCATGACTATTAACAAAGAAGAAAAGTTCGTGCCTATCAATATTTCTGTGCTTACAATTTCTGACACCAGGACCTTAGAAAACGATAAATCAGGGGATCTGTTAAGTGAGAGAATTCAATCTTCAGGTAACAAATTATACAAACGAGATATAATTAAAGACGATAAAGGGAAAATAAAAAAAATAATAAAAGATTGGAGTTCGGATGAACATTTAAATACTATTATAACAACTGGTGGAACCGGGTTAACAGGAAGAGACCTTACCCCTGAAGCTCTCGAAGAGATTTTTGAGAAAAAAATAGATGGTTTTTCAATTATCTTTCACTTGATGTCATATAAAAAGATCGGCACCTCTACCTTGCAATCAAGAACGACAGCGGGAATTTTAAATTCAACTTATATTTTCGCACTTCCCGGTTCGCTAAATGCAGTTAAAGATGGATGGGATAATATATTGAAGTTTCAATTAGACAGTAGATTTAAACCTTGTAATTTCGTAGAAATAATTCCTAGGTTGGATGAAAAATAAAGATTAATTACAAATTCTTTTTTAAATCCTTGATACTTTCTTCAAAAATCTCTGAAGACGTCTTACTATCAATGTTCTGTTTTATATAAGCTTTAGCTATTTCAAGTGATAACTCGGTTGCCTTTAATTTTACTTCTTTAATAGCATCGCTTTCTGCTTGCTTGATCTTAAGCTCCGATTGTTTTTTCTTCCTTTCTATATTCTCTGCTAGCAATTTCTCTGCATTGGCTTTGAAGATTTTAGTATGTTCCTCAGCGTTTTTCAGTAAATTAACAATTTCAGTATCCGCCTCTTCGAGTTTCTTTTTTTCTTTAGCGAGAATTATTTGGGCCTCTTCTCTTAAATCCCTTGCCTGTTCAAGTTCTTTTTGAATATTTAATGATCTTTCATCAAGAATATTTAATATCCTCCTTGGTAAATGCAAGAATAAGATGAGACCCACAAAAATTATGAATGAAATTGCTACAAAAAATTCTGCGTTAAACATCACTTTTCCCTAATTTATATCTTTAGACAACTTTTCAAGATTCTTCTTATCGACATCTCCCGGAAGAATATTTGAAAGCATTGCAGAGGCTATTTCCTCAGATACTTCTGAAATTCTAGACATAGCAAGATCTTTGTTTTTAAGAATTTAATCTTCTACATTTTTAACTTCTTTTAAAATTTCTTCATCAAGTTTCCGCTTTTCACTATCATTCAGATCTATAATTTTTTGTCTTGAGGAGTTGATTAATTCCAATGATTTTGATTTCGCCTCTGTAATTTTTATCTCCAGTTCTTCTATTGCCATATCAGCATCACCTGATAGGGCTTTTGCTTTATCAATATCCTGCGCAATTATATCTTTTCTCTCTTCTATCACATCAGAAATTCTAGGAAGTGCAACCCTAGAAAGAATCAAATAAAGAATAGAAAGGCTAAGAAAAAGCCAAAATAGTTGTGGAACAAATGTTGAGAAGTCTAGTTGTGGCATATAGAAGCTTTGTTAAAGTACGAACAAAAGGATCAGAGCTACAACTAGTCCAAAAAGTCCTGTAGCCTCAGCGAGAGCAAAGCCAAGGAGTAAATTTGGAAACTGTGATTGAGCTGCACTAGGGTTTCTTAACGCTCCCGACAGGTAATTTCCAAATATTGTTCCTATTCCTATGCCTGCGCCTGCTAAAGCTATACAAGCTATTCCGGCTCCAATTAATTTTGCTGCTTCGGGTTCCATATTAAATCTCCTTTTAAAAAAATATTAGTTAATGCATATGCAATGCATCATTTAAATAGATACATGTTAAAATAGCAAAAACATATGCTTGTAAAAAAGCAATTAAAATTTCTAATCCGGTAAATGCAACCATTACGGCAAGGGGAAGCCAGCCTCCTAAAAAACCCATAAGTATAACAAAACCAGAAAAAACTTTTAGCATGGTATGCCCGGCCATCATGTTGGCAAATAACCTTACTGATAAACTTACCGGACGGGTAAAATATGAAATAAGCTCTATAACCACTAAAAGCGGTAACATAAAAATTGGAACCCCTTTAGGAACAAAGAATCGAAAAAAGCCCATACCGTGCTTTAAAAAGCCAATTATTGTAACTCCAATGAATATAAGCATTGCCAATCCAAATGTTACCGCTATATGGCTTGTAACTGTAAAGCCATAAGGTATCATGCCCAGCATATTAAGAAAAAGAACGAACATAAAAATAGTAAAGATGAACGGGAAGTAGGTTTTACCCTGCGAACCAACATTCTGCCTTACCATATTTGATACAAATTCATAAGAAATTTCTACAACAGATTGTAAACGAGAAGGTATTATAGAATTTTTTCGTATCGAAAATATCATAAAAAAGCTAATTGCCGTAACTGCAATTAACATAAAAAGTGAGGAATTAGTAAAAGATATATCCAATCCACCCAAATTCAAATCAATGTATTTTT
>JAYYUG010000095.1:0-15096 GCA_036344135.1 Pseudomonadota bacterium
AATTAAATGAACAATAAATATATAAATAAAAAAGTTATTTTATCAAGTTATCCCGTTGGTTTAGCAAAAAAAAATGATTTTTCAGTTGTTACTGAAGAAATAGATACGCTGAATGATAATGAAATTCTTGTAAAAACAAAATATATAGGAATTGATGCTGCTCTAAGACTTCTTTTGCGTGATAGCGATGATTTTCTATTTAGAGTTAAAAAAGATGATCTTATCCGCGGAAGTATTGTTGGTGAAGTAATTGAATCAAAAAACCCTAAATTTTCTGACGGCGAGTATGTTCTTGGGTCTCTTGGTGTACAGAAATATTGTGTAAGCAATGGAGAGGGTATTGAAAAATGCGATCTTAATCTAGCGAATCCAGAACTTTGGCTTAGTGGTATGGGACTGCCGGGGTTAACAGCTTATTTTTCTCTATTGGATGTTTGTAAGCCTTCTCCAGATAAGAATGTACTTATTATCGGGGCTGCGGGAGCAGTAGGCAGTATTGCTGGTCAGATTGCAAAACTCGCTGGCTCAAAAGTTATAGGAACAACTAGTAGCGACGAAAAGTGCAAGTGGCTAATTGAAGAACTTGGATATGATCATGCAATAAACTATAAAAATAAGGATTGGTTTGAAGAATTATCTGCTGTCTCTGATAAGCGTTTAGATATAATTTTTGATAATACTGGCGGTCAGGTAATGGATGAAAGTCTTAAAATTATTGGAATGAAAGGCATTGTTTTGCTTTGTGGTTCTACCTCTCAGTATTCTGAAAATGAAATTAAAGGACCTAATAATTATATTTGGTTAGGAACTATGCGTGCACGATTGCAAGGGTTTGTAATTTTTGATTATGAGGATAGATATGAAGAAGCTAGACTAAATTTATCAAAATGGTTAAATGAAAAGAAGATAAAAATGCCGACTCATCTAGTAGAAGGAGACGTAGATAAATTTCCAGAAATTTTTGAAGATCTTTATAAAGGAAAAAATTATGGAAAATTTGTATTAAAATTAAATGATTAAGGTAATAACGACATGAAGGCAGCTGTATTCAGTGAACCCGGAAAACCTCTTTCAATAGAAGATTACAAGGATCCAGAGTGTGGTAATAATGAACTAATTCTAAAAGTTCAACAATGTGGTATTTGTGGCACTGATCTTCATGCAAGTGAAGGGGGTCCACTTCAGCCACCCTCTGGAACAATACTTGGGCATGAATTTAGTGGGGAAATTGTTGAAATTGGTAAAAACCTAAAAACCTCTTGGAAAATTGGTGATCCAGCTGTTTCGCTTCCGTTTATTGCATGCGGTACATGCCAATACTGTATTAATGGTAACCCATTTTTTTGTGCAAACTCTCAAACAACTGGCATGGGAGATATTCAAGGTGGATATGCCGAATATGTAAGAATAGGTCTTCCTGAAAGTATAAAAATTCCTAAAGGAGTAACTTGGGATTTTGCCACTTTAGTTGAACCTCTTGCGGTTGGACTACACGGTGTAAGAATTTCAAAATTTAAACAAGGCCATAACGTCCTTGTGATAGGAGCAGGACCAATTGGTTTATCGACAATTCAATGGTTAAGATTTTTTGGCGCTCGTCACATTGTGGTATCAGAAATCTCGAAAGAAAGAAAAATAATGGCTGAAAAAATGGGCGCAACAAATATTATAGATGGCAAAACTCCATCAGATGAGCTGATTAATGTGTACACGAAGGAAACAGGAGGTTCACCTGATATTATTTATGAATGCGTAGGGTCACCTAATGTTATACAAAATTGTATGGAAATTGCGCCACCACATTCTGAGATAGTATTAATAGGAGTCTGTGACAAACCTGATACATTTTTTCCTTTTTTGGGTTCAACAAAAGAACTAACATTAAAATTTTCTATAGCTTATTCAAAAGATGATTTTCAGTTTACTTTAGACATGATGGAGCAAGGAAGAATAAATCCTGCTTCAATGATTACTCAACAAATAGGTTTAGAAAGTTTACCTAAAACCTTTGAACTCTTAAAAAATGATAAAAGTCAATGTAAAGTCATGATTTGCCCAGGACATTAACTAGGAGAATTAATATGCCGGCGCGTTTAGGATATTTTTTAATTTTTATAATTCTTTCAATAATTACTTTAGGGCTTTACCCGTTATTCTTTTTTGTAACAAGGCAACAAGAAACAGTAGAGATTTTAAGAGAAATTAATAAAGAATTAAAGAATTCAAGAAATTAAAAAGAGCCTTTTTCCTATGCTATGTTATGGAAAAGGTTGAAGAAGAACGATTACATTATAAATATTCAGAGTAAACAAAGCTACTGTGAAATCCAGGGGGTATTTGTTGTGGAACGATAATTTTACATATTGGTCCAAGTGACAAATCTTCAGCCGAGAACACTTGTATTTCACCTTTTTTATTAACTAAATTTGTTACAAACGTTATTAAGTATCCATCATCTTCTGATTTAGAATTATTTCTTGGAGCGAATTGCATTTCGCTACCAAAGGTCCCTTTAGGAAATTTATATTTTTGTATATTTTCTGTATTGCTATCTATCTTCAAAAAACCATTGAATAGAATTACATCTGTATCTGCAAGAGATACATGATAACTGTAACGAGATTTAATTCCTAAAAATTTATTATTAATTGTTGGAAATTCACTCAAGACATCATTCATACTTTTTTCTTTAGTTTTACCAGTAACTAAATTAAATCTATATCGGTGATATACTGCATCAAGCTTCAACCAAGCTAACATTGACCCATAAGGTCCGGACAACTTATTTCTAACATCACTTTTAGGTACGGGCGTCGACATTCTACAAACATCAAGAACTACTTCATCTCCTTCCTCCCATGCGTTAATTATATGATAAATATAACAAGGATCTGCTTCAAACCATTTGACCGTATCTCCGGAAGCCATTCTTTTGAGGATACCAAATTTACTTTGAATCTCTGGATAAAAAGTAACTTTATGAATATCTTTTTCTAGGAGCATTGGGTCCCAAAACATTGGTAAGTCCATTAGTATCGAATAATTTCTAGTAAAGGCCATGGAGTGAGGTAGTCTTGCCCCAGGTAAGTCTATTTGCGTGTGATGAATTACTTTGGATTCCTTATCCAACACTCCGTAGGTCATATAAGGTGGTTTTGTAGAGTAATCAAAGAAAAGCAAGTCACCGTTATTTTCATCCGTCATGCAATGTGCTGACATTTGTCTTGCCCCTGAAGATTTAATATTTAAAGTTCCCTCTGTTTCCAAGTTTATTGGGTCTAAGATATAGGCATCGCCGCATTGATAAAATGTTGAAATAGCTTTTCCACCATGAATAGTAATATCTGTATTCGAATTATCTTTTAACCATAAATCTGAACCCCAATTATCTTTTAAGTTTCTGTTTGGAGTATCCATAAGACCAGGCCAAATAGATTGGTTTTTTTTTATTTCGCGCTCTAATCCCTTAGTTCTAATCCATCTATTACGATAAAATACCTGGCCTTCACGAAATTCTGCAGCATGAATCATGCCATCTCCATCGAACCAATGATACATTCCTAACGGTTCAAATCTCTGATTAGGGCCATTCCTTAGGTAGATTCCTGAAAAATCCTTAGGAATATCTCCTATAGTTTTGATTTGTGGGTTATCTAATTCATTCCTTAATGGTTCGTGTGCTCCATTTAAGTAAGGATTATCTCCAAAATTAACACTATCTAATAAGATTTCAGGCGTAGTCACAATTTTTCTCCCTTGAGTTCAAAATAACTAATAGTTTGAAAATTGTCTATTTTTCTAGATTCAATTACTAAGATTTTTATTTAGTAGTTTTCTTAAATACTAATTGTAAATTTTTTAACGTTTCATAAGTCTGTCTAAATTGTTGTTTCTAGTCATTTTTTTACGAAAAAGTTTGAGTCAAGTATGAATTTCATTCATAATTTTATTATAGGAGAGTAATTATGATGAGAAATATAATATTTGGAATAATTATTTCGTTAGTCGTTTTCCCTAATATTTATGCAGAGCAGGATCAACTTAATATTACGGATAAAATTGCTATTGTTGAGGTAATGAATAAATACGCTCTAGGTATAGATAGTAAGAATTATGATTTGTACAAATCAATTTTTATTAAGGATGTAGAAGTAAAATTATTATATGACAAAGGTTTACCCAACGAAAATGAAGTAATTATTAAAAGTGCAAATAAATGGGTTGATTATGTAGAGAGAGCCATTAGTGAATACCGCAATACACAACACATGCTTGGCAACCCGTTAATTAGTTATGAAAATGAAATTGCAAAAGTTCGTACAGATTTACAAGCGTTACATTATTACAAGGAATTCCCTAACCGTTCTCGAATTGTATGGGGTTTTTATAATACACATATGAAGAAAGTAAACGAAGAGTGGAAAATAATTAAACATACTCTGATAACTATAGGAACTCGAATAGAAGAAGGTAGGTAAAAACTGAAGAAAGGAAATAAATTAATGAACTTCAAATCAATTCTTTATGAGAAAGATAAACAAATTGCCACAATCACTAAAAATAATCCTCCTCAGTATGGAATGAATCTTGAGGTGCTTGTCGAAATGAAAGAGGCATTGGATGATGCTTCAAACGATGAAAATATTTCTGTTATAGTTATTACTGTTGGCGGTGAAGGATTTCATATGGGGGCTGTTGTGTTTGGAGAAGTGGGCAATAGTGATTGGAATCTTACTCCAATAGAATTTAGAGAAATTAGCCAATACGCGCACAAGCTTTTTAGAATGATTGAAACTATGGAAAAGCCAATCATTGGTGTTGCCAAGGGGGGAGCAGTTGGAGGAGGTTTTGAAAACTTACACGCTTGTGACTTTGTTATTGCTTCTGAGGAAGCAAAATTTAGTCAACCAGAAGTTACTCTTGGTCTTAATCTAGGGTGGGGCGGTTCCCAACGTCTTCCTAGGATGGTTGGTTGGAGAAAGGCAAAAGAAATTTTATTAACCGGCATTGAGTTTAATGGGAAAGAAGCTGAAGAAATTGGATTGGTAACCAAGGCAGTGCCGCTAGACGACGTTGATAAAAGTGTTATGAAGCTATGTGATAGATTAAAAATTTGCGCCCCGGTCGCTTGGGGTTATACAAAGCTTGCTATGAATAAAGTTTGGGAAACTGATTTTCGTTCTGGCCTTGATTATGAAGTCGAGGTTTGGGGGATGGTTAATAGTCAAAGAGAATTTAATGCTGATGTATTTGATGATTTTGTCGCTGGTAGACAACCAGTTTTTAAAAAAAGGAAGAAAATTACCTCTGGCCCCGAATGGAGGAAGAAGTAGCAACATAAGAGTTTATTGATATAACTTATTAGGTATATCTAAAGATATAGTTGCTAAGTAGTTCTCATTGAATTTGACCAATTGTTTCAATATTTAACTGTCCTTTTAGTCCCGCGCTCCGATGTTTTTCACTTTCTATGTAGTCTGGATCAGTAATCATAGTCATCATCGCGCTTTTGTTTGGGTACATTGCAATACCAACAACATCCCAAAGTTCCTCCACATCTCCAAGCATTAGTCGGGTTACTTCGCCCCAAAAAATTGCTTTTCCACCAACTTTTTTCAGATGTTCTTTAACTTCTTCTGAATAAATCATATAGGCTTCTTTTCCAGTTAAATTAGTCTTTCTTCCATCTTCATACACGGCCTTATCTTTAAACTTTAAAAGATTAATCATGTGAATCTCTGAATTATCTTCTCCTTCAAAAAAACCTTTTATCTGTTCTTCGTTTGGGATTACTTTATTTTCTACCTTCATGGCTTTTCCTTTTGAAGTATCTCTTCTTTTTCTACTGGCACTATCTTGTCTATAAAGCATGTCGATTGTTTTAGTTTTAAGACATCATTATAACAAATCTTAAAACCCATTTTTTGAGGTTCATAAATTATTGGGCTTTGAAATGTTAGGCTAGTCTTTCCTTTGCAATAAACATTAAATTTCTCTTTATTATTTAACTCAAAAACAAGAAACTTATTTTTGAATTGAATAGATTTAATTTCTCGAGTCTTAAAACAAATTTTTTCACTTTCTTCATTGGCAATAAGTGGAATATTTATTAAGAAAGATAATAAAAATATAGCTATTAAAATATTTTTCATTGATACTTCTCGCCTACTAAAATTTATAATTATAATATTATTATTACATCAATTACGGCAAATTAGAAGAAATGAAAGATCAAGGTCCAAATAAAAAGGATTATATTTTCCTTAGCTTTTTAATCCTTTTAAATGTAATGAATTTTGTTGATAGACAACTTCTTGCAAGTTTTGCAAATTTTATAATTCCTGATTTATCTTTAACAAATACTCAATATGGTATTTTAACAGGTTTTGGTTTCCTTTTTTTCTATTCCATTATGGGTTTGTTTATGGGTGTTCTGGCGGACAGATTTCATAGGCCAAGATTAATTGCTTTTGGTGTTGCGTTATGGAGCATATTAACCTCTGTATCTGGAATCGCTAAATCATTCGTAGGTTTATTGATCCCAAGAATGTTTATAGGGGTAGGGGAGTCTATTCTTACACCAACCTCTTTATCATTATTGGGAGATAGGTTTCCCAAAAAAAATATGGGCTTTATATCGGGGGCTTATTATTTGGGAATTCCTATAGGTGCAGGTTTAAGTTTTATAATTGCTGGCCATCTTGGGCCAATTATAGGTTGGCGGATGTGTTTTTACATTTTGGGCGGTATTGGACTTTTCTTCGCCTTAATTATGTTTTTCATAAAAGAAACCCCAAGAAAGATTATTCCTGGCACTCAAATAGAACAAAAGCCTAAATTTAAACAAATCCGGAAAGACCTATATAAGGCTTTAAAGGATTCTCCAGCACTAACGCTATGTATTTATGGAGGAGTGGTCTTTCATTTAGTTTTAGGGTCAGCCGTTTATGATCAAGTTTGGTATGTTCAGGAGAGAGGTTTCGCTAGGGCTGAAATTGCACAATATACGGGATATATAGTTGTGGTTTTTGGTATTATAGGAAATCTTTTTGGTGGTATTGGGTCCGACTGGTTCACAGAAAAGTTTAATCTTGGGAGACCAATGTTTTTATTTTGGTTATTGCTATTTCTTTTACCGTTTAATATTTTGGGAAGGTTGGTTTGGCCAGATAATCCAATGTTTTGGGTAGCGATGATGTTAGGATCTTTTCAACTGGGTGCTATTTACGGACCGACCTTTTCAACTGTACAAGAGCTTGCTCCTCCTCATATAAAAGCTACAGTTATCGCCTTTTTCATATTAAATCTAAATATGATTGGAATGTTTTTAGGAACAACAGTTTCAGGAATCGTTATTGATTATCTCATTTCTATAAATGTTTCAGAGCCCTATACAAAGACGTTACTATCTTTCACTTTAATTTCTGCTCTATCAATTCCTTTGTTTTGGCTTTCAGGTAAGAAATATAAAAGGTAAATTGTATATCTTAAATTGGTGGTTTATCTATATCTGACCAATTAAGATCCACTGGTCCTCCATTTGAAATTAGTATGAATGTAACCCCTTCTTTACCAGGTTTTTCTGGTCCATACGAATATCCTCCATTTACAACTCTTATATCTCCTGTTTTATATAAGGGTTCTTCTTTACCAAACTCCATCTCGCCATCCATTATAAAATATAAGGTGTTATTTTTATGCCAATGTTCATCCGCTGTATAATCAGGAGCAAAGGTAGTTTCTATTATCCAAGGGGACTCATTACAGATATTTTTGACAGGTTGTGTGGGCCTATTATGAGGATCATGAAATAATTCAGGAGTTATTTTGTTAACATTTGCTGAACCAACTGGGTTTCCTCTTTCTTTGAGTTGTTTTAATAAATCTGTTGGCGCCTCATATATGTCATCCCACATTAAAGGAATATCTCCACCAAGAGCAATTAAATAGAATCGACTGCCATCCGATCCAGCCCCCTCGATAGAAGAATGACCTGCTTTTACCCATCTAACATCGCCCGGATAAAATGATCCCTCACCTTCAGCTGTAAATTCACCTTCTAAAAAAATTTGAACAATATCATAAGGATGCCAATGGGATTCCGCTAAGTAACCTGGTCTAAGTGAAGCTTCCCAAATATATTGTTCACCTGTTATTAATTTTCTTACTTTTGAAGTTTCACGACCGTGCTTGTCTTCAAAGTATTCCCATTCAAAGTTGCTTGGTCTTATATGATTCCAATTATTCATAAAAATATCTCCTATGGCTCTAGAACAACTCTTCCGGTTATAGAACCTTCCCTAAGATCGTCAAGAGTCTTTGTGGCTTCAGAGAGATTTCTAGTTTCAACCGGAATAGGGTCAACCTTTCCTGCCTTAACTAATTCGAGCATTTCTTTGGTTTCTGCAAGATTGCCTACAAAACTACCACAAATACTTTTAGCTTGAAGAGGAAACATTGGTATTGGCATTTGAAATGCACCTCCAAAAAGACCTACAACAACAACTTGACCCCCTTTTTTAGTTGCATCTAAAGAAAATTGAAGAGTTTTTTCTGCTCCAACAAAGTCAACAGCAGCTTTTACTCCTCCTTTTGTATCTTCAAGTAATTTCATAACGGATAAATCATCACTGGTATTATAAACCTCATCAGCTCCCGCACCTTGAGCCGCTTGTAATTTATTAGGATCAATATCGGCGGCTAATATTTTACTTTTAAATAAGGCTCGCGCAAACTGTAGACCCATCATACCAACCCCACCTAAACCCATAATCAATATGTGATCATCATCATTGATGTTGACTAGTTTTTTTAATGCTCCAAAAGCTGTAAGACCGGAACACATATAAGTTGCAGCAAGACCTTCTTTTATTCCTGAATAATCTAATAGATATTTTGAGTCCGGAACTAGGCAATAATCAGAAAATCCTCCTGGCTTCTGAATTCCTAATTGTTGGGGCGCATTACAGTAATGTTCATCTCCTGATAAACAAGTAGGACAATCACCACACCCAATCCAAGGGAAAACAACAACATTTGAACCAACTTCTAGATTTTTGACATCTGACCCTAAGCTTATTACCTCTCCTTCAATTTCATGCCCTAAAGTATGAGGCAATGTCAATGTGGCCCCTAAGGGTAACTGGTTTCCTCCTCCTAAATCAAAATAACCATCTTGTATATGCACATCTGAGTGACAAACTCCGCCATAAGTTATTTTTAACAAAACTTCTTTTCCTTTTGGTGTAGGTGTTTCAGATTTTAATCTTTTAAGAGGTTTTCCAAATTCTATTAATGCTTCGCTTTCCATTTTTATTTCCTTCAATAAATAATAACAAATTTATACTATTAGTTTTTACTTTCCAATTGATTTTCTGAACTTGCAATAATTGTTGAGACTGCGCTATCACCGGTGACATTCACTACCGTTCTTACCATATCTAATAATCTATCTACCCCTATGATTAGAGCTATACCTTCTGTTGGAAGACCTACTTGAGCTAGAACCATAGCCAACATAATTAATCCCACTCCAGGAACTCCCGCTGTACCAATAGAAGCGAGTGTTGCCGTAACGATAACCATAAGATAGTCAATAAAGAATAGATCTACTGAATATGCATTTGCTATAAATACAGTAGCCACACCTTGCATTATTGCTGTCCCATCCATATTAATGGTTGCCCCTAATGGAACTGTGAATGATGCAATTTTTCTATTAACACCAAGATTTTCTATAACCGTTTTTAATGTAACTGGCATTGTTGCATTAGATGAAGATGTGGAAAAAGCAAAGAATATTATTGGCTTAATTCTATTATAAAAAGTTAATGGATTTATTTTTGTGAATATTAATAACAAAGATGAGTAAGTAAATAATCCATGAATAAACAAAACGCCCAAAACTATGAAAAAATAATAAGATAGGTCTCCTAAAATATATATTCCTTGCTTCACGAAGAGAGCCCCCATTAAACAAAATACCCCATAAGGTGCTATTTCAATTATTAAGAAGACCATTTTTAGAATTATATCAGTAATCTTGTTTACCAAATCTTTTATTGGGTTGTTCTCATTACCAATGGATCTCAGGGCTGCTCCAAAAAATATTGAAAAAACAATAATTTGTAACATATTTCCTTCTGCCATTGCTTTGACTGGATTAGTAGGAAATATATTGATGATTACATCCTTTAATTGTGGTTTCTCAGGAGAGATGAAATTACTATCTGTAATTAAATTTAAACCAATTCCTGGTTCAAGTAGTATTGCGATTACTAAACCTAATGAAATTGCTATAGCGGTGGTAACAAGGTATAAACCAAGTGTTTTTGAGGCAATTACGGATAAATTCATATTGTTTTCAAGTGATGCAACTCCGCTCACTAAAGAGAAAAAGACTAATGGAACGACCATAAGTCTTAATAAAGAAAGAAATATTTGTCCTCCAGTATCAAGAATTCCATCCACAAGATATATATTTATTGGGTTTGTATGGCTAAGATTTAGGCTATTTAACAATATACCAAGTATAAAACCTGCAATCATCCCTATGAGTATCTTTGAAGTCAATGTCATGCTTATGACTATAAACATAAAATTTTAAATAGAAATATATTCTCAAAATTTGCGCTTTATGCCGAATCAGACTTGATTAAGCGCAAGGAGATAATTATGGATATAGAAAGAACTATGCTTTGGGCCGGTTTGCTAGGTTTTCTTGCAATCGGTTTAGCTTTATTTACAGCTTTTCAACGTATGGCTGTTGATACAGCTCTAGGTGGTGATGATGATTTATTAGTTAAAAAATCTCGTGCCTTTGGAAACTTGGTAGAACATGCTCCATTGATGCTAATTATGATGATGCTCTTGGAAAACGATGGTTCCGAAGGTTTAATCCATTTCTTAGGTTTTTTATTCTTTGGATGCAGATTGGCCCACGCCTATGGACTTATTTACATGGAAGGAATGGGGCCATCAAATTTAGGTAGAATGGTTGGAGCGCTTGGTTCTTGGGGGTTAATGGGATTAGCAGCACTCCTATGTATTTTTTAATTATGTAAAGAATTGACCAAATATGTATTCAGAGCGAATATAGTAATTGATTCTTTTTTTGTTAAGGAGACCTTTAAATATGTTTAGGTATATTTTTTTGGTTTTAGGTACAGTTTTTCTTGTTTCCTGTGCTCAACTTGGATCTATAGTCCAATCAGGAAACTCGCAAAACGAAGATATTAGTCCTTTTGCTACTGAAATCACTGAAGAAGAAATTTTAAACCAATTTAGTGATGTTCCTTTTCCACCAGATACTATCCTTGATCTATCCAAATCTGTCGTCGTCGGAGCCGATGAAAACTGGTTTGGCCAAATCTTTTTCAATTCTAATAGAAGTTCAAATGAAGTCTTTTCCTATTTTAAAGACCATATGCCTGATACTGGATGGTTTTTAATTATGGAACAACAAGGCAATCAGATTTTCCTTGTTTATGAAAAAGATCTTAGAGTAGCGATAGTAAATATAGCTCGGAAAAGATCTGGTTCGGAGGCTATTCTTGCTGTAGGACCTAGAGCACAATAATTTTATTCAATTGTCGCAACACATTGTTCTTCATCAACTTCGTCGCCTTCATTAATATTTATTGATGTTATTTTTCCATCAGCTGGTGAAACTATTGGAATCTCCATTTTCATAGATTCAAGAATAACTATGACGTCATCTTTATTTACAGTGTCTCCAACTTTTTTTTCTATCCTCCAAACGAGTGCTTTTATTTGTGATTTAATTTCCATGTTTCTTCTCTATTGGTATAGGGGAGGGCACTGACCTAATAAGTTTTTTTGTGTATTCATTCTTGGGACAACTAAATAAGTCTTTAGAATTATTCTTTTCAATTATTTTTCCTTCATGCATAACTATAACATTATCACTTATATTTTTTATAACAGAAAGATCATGACTGACAAATATCATAGTTAAATTATAATTTAATTTAAGTTCATCTAACAAATCTAAAATCTGAGACTGAACAGACAAATCAAGTGACGAAACGGGTTCATCACATATTAAAACCTCTGGCTCATTTATTATAGCCCTGGCAATACCAACCCTTTGACATTGTCCTCCAGATAATTCATGCGGGTATCTATTGTATAGGTTTTCTGACAACCCTACTTTATCCATAACAGATATGACTTTAAAAGCCTTATCTATCGAAGATAGATTTTTATTAAAAATTTCGACTGGCTCTTTAATTATGTTACCTATATTCATCCTTGGGTCTAAACTTCCATAAGGATCTTGAAAGATTATTTGTATTTTTTTTCTTAATGACTTTAATTCTTTAGCATTATGATCATCAAGATCTTTATCAAACCATTTAATACCTCCAGAGCTTTTATTGTTTAAATTTGTTATAGTTCTACATAGCGTGGATTTTCCACAACCAGATTCTCCAACAATACCCAAGGTTTCCCCTCTTTGAATATCAAAGGTAACATCATTAATAGCCTCTAAATAAATATTACTCTTAAGAAAATTATTTTTTATTAGAAACCTACATCTTAAGTCTTTTACTTCTAATACAGTATTATTCATATTAATCTCAGTTTAACCACTCAGGAATACATGACAGAAGGTGTTTAGTATATTCCTCTTTGGGTGCTTTCAATATCTGATGACACGAACCTTTCTCTATTAACTTGCCTTCATTCATAACCATTATATCATCTGAAACCTCGGCAATTACTCCTATGTCATGAGATATTAGGGCTATGGTTATATTTTTATTTAACTTAAGTTCATTGAATATATTCAATATATCTTTTTGAGTTGTTACATCTAGAGCTGTTGTGGGTTCATCAGCAATAATTAAGGAGGGATTACACATCAGAGAAATGCCTATCATTACTCTTTGTTTCATTCCACCAGAAAGTTCATGAGGGTATTTTTGCATGATATTTTCAATTCGAGGCATTCTAACAATACTTAAAATGTCCTTAGCTTTTTTTAGGGCTTCCTTTTTATCGGTTTTTTCATGATAAATTAATGCTTCTATCATCTGATTTCCAATTTTCATATGAGGAGTGAGACTGGTCATTGGATCTTGGAAAATAAAACCAATTTCTTTCCCTCTTAAATTAGATATCTTTTTTGTATCTTTACCCAATAAATTTATCCCTTTAAAGAGGGCTCTTCCGTCACAAGCCCCATTATTTGATAACAAGCCAGTAATTGAAAAGAATGTTTGCGTTTTTCCAGATCCGGATTCACCAACTATTCCGAGACACTTACCTTCATTAATATCAAATGAAATATTTTTAACTGCACTAAATAAACCTTCAGGAGTGTCAAACCTTACTGATAAATTAGTTACTTTAAGAATTTCGTTCATTTAAAAATTAATACTCCTTTGGATCTAAGGCATCTCGTAAACCATCACCTATAAAATTTAATGATGCCAAAGTTAGGACCATAAAAGTTCCAGGAAAAATTAAAAGCCACCATGCAGTTTCCATGTCTCTTGACCCTTCTGAGATTAAAACCCCCCATGACGTAAGAGGCTCTTGTACACCCAGACCTAAAAATGAAAGAAAACTCTCCAATATAATAACCGCTGGAACCATAAGGGTTATATAAACAATGATTGGTCCGGCTAAATTAGGAATAATATGTTTAACTATAATGAAAAAAGTTGACTGGCCCAAAGCTTTACTAGTTTCTATAAACTCCTTTTCTTTCAATGAGATTGTTTGTCCTCTTACAATTCTTGCCATTGTTAGCCATTCAACAGCTCCAATAGCAATAAATAATAAATAAATATTTCTTCCAAAAACAACCATGAGAATTATTACAAATATTAGGTAGGGCATAGCATAAAGGATTTCGACAATACGCATCATAACTATATCAACTTTTCCACCTAAATAACCCGAAACTGTTCCATAAGAAACTCCTATAAAAACACTCACTAAGGTAGCAATAACTCCTATTGTAAGGCTGAGCCTTCCTCCGTATAAAATTCTCACGAGTAAGTCTCTACCGTTTCCATCGGTACCAAAAAAATGACCATTCTGAAGGTTTGGAGCTTGATATATAGCATCCCAATTAGTTTGATCAAATTTATACTGTAAAAATAGAGGGCCAAATAAGGAAAACAAAAGAATTGCTGATAAAATAATTAAACCCGTAACTGCTGCCTTATTTTTAAAAAGCCTTCTTCTTGCATCCGACCAAAGTGATCTTCCTCTAACAGAAAGAGCAGATTTAAGAATTTCTTCTTTTCTTTCTCTATCTAATAAATCAAATTTCATTTTAATTTTACTCTTGGGTCTAGAAATGCTCTTAGAATATCAGAAAATAATATAAGAATAATAAGAAGGGTGGCATACAGAATCATCACACCACTAACTAAAGTGTAGTCTCTTTGAAGGGCGCCCACAACGAAATATCTTCCAATTCCCGGTAATCCAAATATTTGTTCAATTATTATTGAGCCAGTCATTAAACCCGCTGATGCAGGCGCTAGATAGTCTACGATTGGAAGAATTGATTCCCTTAAAACATGTTTCCTAATTATAACCTTTTGAGAGAGGCCCTTTGATCTCGCAGTTTTAATAAAATTTGAATTAAGAGTTTCAATAGTGCTAGCCCTCATCATTCTAGAGATTACTGCAATTTGAGGAAGTGACAGAGCCGTTATAGGTAAAATTAAATTAAGAATATTTCCATTATTCCAACCAGAAATAGGAAGTAGACCTAAATAAAGACCAAAGAATAGAGATAGAATAGGGGCCAAAACAAAACTCGGCACACAAATACCAATCAAAGAGACACTCATAATAATGTGATCAAATGATGTATTCCTTTTAATTCCTGCGACTGTCCCTAGAAAAACACCCAAAAAAAGAGCTACAATTATGGAGGATAAACCTAAAGTAAGGCTGACCGGAAAACCACTCAATATAAGCTCATTAACTGTAAAGTCTTTGTATTTAAATGAAGGACCAAAATCACCCTTAGTTATATCTGAAACATAAATTATAAACTGCTCAGGGATAGATTTATCAAGATTATAAGCAGCTTGAATGTTTTTTTCT
>JAYYUG010000096.1:0-25595 GCA_036344135.1 Pseudomonadota bacterium
AGGATATGGTTCAAAGGTTGATTACGTATAAATCTTAACAAATGAAAGTAGGAATCCTTATATCAGGTCGAGGGTCAAATATGACTAAGATAATAGACTCTTGCAATAAAGACATTAGATCTGCAAGCGTAGAATTAGTATTATCCAGTGACCCAACCGCTAAGGGCTTAAATTATGCTATCAAAAATAATATAAAGACGGCTATTGTGAATCATAAAGATTACGACAATAGAGAACACTTCGATGAAAATCTGAATGAAAAATTAAAGGAAAATAATATTGAATTCATATGTAATGCGGGGTTTATGAGAATACTTGGTGTAAATTTTGTCAATAATTGGTTTAACAAACAACTTAATATACATCCCTCATTATTACCTTCATTTAAGGGTCTTGATGTACATAAAAGGGTGATAAATTCTGGTGCAAGAATATCGGGATGTACCGTTCATTTGGTAAGAGCAGGAGTGGATGAAGGTCCTATTATAGCTCAAGCAGCGACCTATGTAAGTCCTTATGATAATGAAAAAACTCTGGCAAAAAAGGTTTTAGATCTTGAGCATACCTTATATCCATTTTGTCTGAAATTGTTCTCCGAAGAAAATATCATTATTAACGAAGATAAAGTAATATATAACGATCAAGCCATAAAAGAGTTAGAAGAAATTCAGAAAAGATTTTCTATAAACCCTCCGAATCAATAGGAGTTATTTCTGAATGATCAAAAAAAAATTTGATCTCTGATTTTGCAGTTTCATGAGAATCTGAACCATGAACAGAATTAGCCTCCACAGATAAAGCAAACTTTTTTCTTATTGTTCCTTCTTCTGCTTCTTCAGGGTTGGTGGATCCCATTATCTTTCTATTTTTTGTAATAGCATCTTGTCCCTCAAGAATCTGAACAACTATAGGACCTGAGGTTATATAATTAACTAAATCTTCAAAAAATGGTTTATCTGAATGCACAGCGTAAAATTCTCTGGCCTGTGACCCTGATAATAAAATCCTTTTTTGAGCCACAATCCTCAAGCCTTGTTCTTCAAAACAACTTATAATTTTTCCAGTTATGTTTCTTTTTATAGCATCAGGTTTTATTATAGATAAGGTTCTTTCTATGCTCATTCTTGCCTCATAAAATTGTTTTTTATCCAGTTTCCTTTGTGTTGCTCATAAAGTTGAATTTTCTCTTCGGAATTCTCTAATAAAAAGTAGTGCTGCCTTAATCTCTCAAACGTACTAATATCATCTTGATCAAATATATATATACATCTTTTCCAATTCTTTGATTTTTTTATTAATACTCCTTCAGGAGAAAAAATTATTTCCGATTTATTAGGATTGTCTTCTCTTGTAGTAAGATAAATTGGGCTATCATTACCAAAATTATCTCTTTCTAGACTATGGGGTAAAAACGATTCTGGTTTCTTTGACCATAACATAATACTAATATCTTTCAGCACTTCTTTAGTTTCAAAAATTACAACAGAATTCATGTTCCTTTCTAAAGCCTTTTGGGCGAGAAAATAAAATGCTTCATCTACCCGAGAATCGCTCGTTTTATAAAATGTAAATTCTGTCAATTATGACTCAAAATTTTCATTAATTAAGGTATCTAAAAGGTGAACTCCAAAACCAGTAGCCCAACTGGTATTAATAGAGTTTTTTGGCATGCCTGTTGCCGTTCCTGCAATATCGATATGCGTCCAAGGAACCTCATTAACAAAGCGTTTTAAAAATTGGGCAGCAGTTATAGATCCGGCTCTACCACTTCCAATATTCTTCATGTCTGCAAATTTGGAATCAATAAGTTTGTCATAAGACTCATCCAGTGGTAATTGCCAAACTCTATCACCACTAACTTGTCCAGCTTTATATATTTTATCCGCCAATTTATCATTATTACTAAAAATTCCAGATATGACATTTCCCAAAGAGACTAGTATCGCTCCTGTCAAGGTAGCAAGATCAACTATAAACTCGGGTTTGAATCTTTTTTGTGTATACCATAACGCATCGGCTAGAACTAATCTGCCCTCCGCATCAGTATTTTGAATCTCTATCGTTTGTCCAGACATAGATTTTATAATATCTCCAGGTTTTTGAGCTTTTCCATCAGGCATATTTTCAACTAGACCTACTACTCCAACAACATTTGCCTTGGCCTTCCTGAGTGCAAGAGATTTCATCAAACCAACTACGGCGGCAGACCCGCCCATGTCACCTATCATCTCTTCCATTTTAGACCCAGGTTTTAAGGAAATTCCACCAGAATCAAAGCAAACTCCTTTCCCAACGAAGCATAGAGGTTTTCCTTTTTTATTTTTTAATCCATTCCATTTCATTACCACCAACTGGCTTTCATGCTGACTACCTAAACCAACTCCCAACAAGGAGTTCATTCCCAAACTTTTCATTTTTTGTTCTCCTAGAACCTCAACAATTATTCCTAACTTTCTTAATTCAAGAATTCTTTTACTATACTCTTTAGGATAAAGGACATTGCTTGGCTCATTCACTAAATCACGAGCAAGAAATACGCCCTTAGATATCGCAGAATATCTTTGAAAAAGTTTATTTAACTCATTGCAATTATTAGAAATTATATCAATGGAAGGGATGATAGTTTTGTCTTTCTTTTTTGTTTTATACTTATTGAATCTATAGGAACCTAATAAACTCCCATAAGCCATACGAAGAATTGAATCTTGTTTCTTTATCGCGCTGTCGTATATTATCGAGACTTTTGACTTGCTTTCTCCTGAAGATAATTGAGTTATTTTTCCGCCCAAAAGATCAAAGTCACGTAAGGTTAATTTGTTTAGTGTGCCTGTTCCAATTATAATTACTTTATTAAAATTAGGATCATTTGGATCTGATATCTCTAAAGTCTGCATCTTCTTAAAACTAAATTTAGAGTTTAAAACTGCTTTATTTAATTGTGACACAAGTTCTTTTCTCAAATTAGAACCTTTTAATGTGTTCCTTGAAAGAACAAGGATTAAGATCCCTTTTGATCGAGATAATTTAGGTAAAAATTTTATTTTCATGTAATTCTCCAAAAAAATACTGTGATTATGATTTTATTACTCCTTTAGAGTTTATCTTTTAGTGTATAATCTAACTAAAATGGCAAGTATAGATAAATATATAATAAAAAAACTTATAATTTCTCTGGGTTTTGTTTGCCTTGGAATGCTTTCTTTGGCTTGGTTAATCCAGATCCTCAAAATGCTAGATGAAGCAATCCTAAGAGGTGCAGATATATTAACCTTTTTAAAACTTACATTAAGTGTAATTCCAAATGTTTTAACCCAGATACTGCCTTTGTCTGTATTTATTGCGACAACATTTGTTCTGATTAATTTAGCTAGGGAGAATGAAACCATAGTTCTAATAACTTCAGGGATAAAAACAAATAGGATTTTTAGACCTTTTTTATATTTTGGTGCTTTTTCTACAGTACTATTAATTTTATTTTCTCTGTTTTTTGCTCCTGCGGGAATGAGGTATGCAAAACACAAAATGTTTCAGTTAAAAAATGACCTTTCTTCGACAATTATTAGGGATAGTCTTTTCTCAATGCCTGCTAGAGGATTAACCGTATATGCACAGAGAAGGGATGAAGATAACTCTATTTATGGCATTTTAGTTCATGATAATAGACATTCTTCAAATCCTATTACTTACACTGCTAAAAAAGGCTATTTTATAAACGAAAATAATTCCCCTAAATTAATTTTAATCGACGGATCTATTCAGCATAGAAATCTATCAAATCCAGAAACTGGTTTAACTATAGTTACATTTGAAAAAAACGAATATTTATTTTCTGAGTTTTTGCCCGAAGATATGAATTTTAATTTAGATAGCAGTCAAAGGTTTTTACACGAACTATTTAATCCAAAGAAAGATGATATTTACGCTCAAAATAGACTTAAAGGTCTCTTGGCGGTTGGTCATCATAAAATCTCACAATTACTGCACCCGATTACTTTAATTTTGTTATCTTTTGTATTTCTTATAGGAAGGACATTTGAAAAAAATGACAAAAATAATTCGATCCTTTACATTATCTTTCTCGCTTTCATATTTCAGCTCATAGATTTTTTCCTTTTGGGTTTAGCACAAAATGGTGTGCTAGGAATCGTTATGCTGTATTTTTTACCATTAATATCTCTAGTTTTTGTTTTGTCTTATTTATTTAAAAATAATCTAATAAATTTATTAAGGTCTAATTAATGAAGCTAACAAAAACATTATCTCTCTATTTTTCTAGGAAATTCTTTATATCATTGGCAATTTCATTAGCTATATCAACCTTGGTTGTTTTATTGATAGACTCTGCTGAGTTAGCAAGAAGAATCTCAAAAGTTGGTGAAGGGGATTTTTTGTTAGCTTCTAGGTTAGCTTTGTTAAAACTTCCAGAAATGTTACTGGAGGTGCTCCCTTTTATAATTTTATTCGGTTCATTAGGGACATTTTTTCTTCTAGCAAGGAGTTCGGAGCTAATCATAGTTCGAGTAAGCGGTCTCTCAATATGGCAATTTCTATTACCTATAATTATTATTGTTTTAGTATTAGGCTTTATCATAATTTTTTTTATACAGCCCTTTATCGCCTCCTCTACTGAAAGATTTAAAGAATTGGAAGCAAAATTTATACGAGGACAAGAAAATATAATTACTTTATCAGAGAATGGTTTGTGGTTAAAAGAAGAAGACGAGAATAACAATGACTACTATATAATCCATGCTCTTAGTTTAGGTGATCAAGGAAATAATCTTGAGAATGTAATATTTTTCCATCATGATAATCAAGGAAGACTTCTTAAAAGAATAGATACAGAGAAGGCAATACTTGATAATGGAAAATGGGAACTTAGAAATGTATGGATTCAAAAAAACCAACAACCATCTTCTTTTTCTAAGTCACTCTTAATACCCACTAATTTATCCTCTAGTCAGATTCAAGAAAATTTTTCTCCTCCAGAAACTTTCTCTGTTTGGAACTTACCAAAATTTATTAACATAACTGAGAACGCAGGTTTCTCTTCCTTAAGACATAAAACTAGATTATATATTCTAATTGCATTTCCTTTCTTTCTCGCTTCGATGGTTCTAGCTGCAGCGCCATTTTCTATTAATTTTCTAAGAACAGGTAAGATAAATTATTTATTATTGGGAGGTTTAATCACAGGATTTGCAATTTATACCTTCTCAAATGTAGTAGAAGCATTTGGTGCCTCCGGAGCTATCAATCCAATATTGTCAGCCTGGTTACCGCCCATTATTGCTATATTAACTGGCATTACTGCTTTGTTATTCACTGAAGAGAGTTAAAGATTTGATCAGAGCTCTATTAAAAATATCCTTATTGATATTATCTCTTTCTCAATATTCATCCTTGATTAAAGCCCAAGAAAATATTTTAGAGGCTGATAAGATTGAGTATATTAATAAAGATGGGAAGGTTTTTGCTAAAGGTTCTGTTCTCCTAATAAGAGAAGGGTACAAACTAGAGGCTGATGAAGTTACCTTTGATCCTTCTAAGAATATTATAGAAGCAATTGGGAAAATACGTATTGAAGAAAGTAATGGTAATATAATTACCGCTTCAAGGATTAAACTCTCTGCGGACCTAAGTGATGGATTAATTGAACTACCTAGAATTACAACAAAAGACGGAACATCGTTGTCTTCTGCATACGCAATTAGGAGTGACAATAAAGCTACTATTCTTAGAAAAGGAATATTTAGCCCTTGTAAAACTTGTAAAAATAAAAGAATTTCTTGGCAGGTTAAAGCTAATCGAATAATCCACGATGAAGAAAATGGAAACATTATTTATGAAGGGGCTCGCTTTGAACTTTTTGGTATTCCAATCTTTTATGTACCAATTGCAGGTCATCCTAGTCCTAAAGTAAAAAGGCGATCAGGTTTTTTAGCTCCTTCTTTAACAAGTTCAGGGGATCTAGGAGTTGTTCTAAAAACGCCTTATTTTATAAATCTTGCTCAAAATTATGATCTAACAATTACCCCTTGGTTAGTGACTAAAGGGGTATTTATAGTTGAGGGTGAATGGCGTCAAAAATTCAAAAACGGTGAAATTAATTTTTACGGAATAGGGGCTTCATTAAGTGATAGCCTTAAATCAAGAACGGTAAACGTCAATAATGATTGGATTGCTGTAATCAATTCTCCATTTAATTCAGACGAAGAACTTAACAAATTAGGTAAAAAACTCGTTTATACATATGACGACAATAATCACTCAATATCAAATGTAGAAGTTGCAAATATTGACGATGGGAGACCTTCATCTATATCTAATGCAATTGGATATGATTTCAGAGGTTCGTTAAGTGCGTATGGAAAATTCATTCTAAATGATTGGGATATTAATTTTAATGGTACTTTTGTTTCTGATGATACGTTTCTTCGAAGGTTCAACCTAAATGATAATACATCTTTAATTTCGAAGTTATCATTTTCTAAAAATTGGCCAACAATGAAAATTCTTGTTGAAGCAACACACTTTTCTCTTCTCCTTCCAGAAGAAAATGGCTCCGAACCATTAATTCTACCAAGCATAAACTTCAATTGGAGTCCTAAAACTAAAATATTAGGTGGGGATATAGAATTAGATCTTAATTTTTTAAATATTTATAGAAGAACAGATGGAAGCACTCAACGTTTATCATTAAACAGTAATTGGAATAAAAAATATATATTTGAATCAGGAAGTTTATTGAAATTTAAGATAGATTTGAGAGGTGATATTTATAGGACAACAAAAAGATGGATACCAAATAACTCTCTTAGGTTATTGCCCTCAAACCCCTTTGGTAAAGAAATATCAATTGCAAGGTTTTTGCCTACTATTTCTGCAGAATGGTCTATGCCTTTATTATCAACTAAAAGCTCAACTATATTAGAACCTATTATAAATGTTTCATTAGCTACTAACGATCGAGAGTACAAAAAAATACCTAATGAAGATGGTTTAGCCTTTGAGTTAAATTCCACTAATATTTTTCTTTCAAATAGAATCCAGGGGTACGACAGATGGGAGAGCGGAAACAGGATAAACTATGGATTTAGACTTTCCCATTATTGGGGTGAAAGTAGCACAATCACTGCTATGGTTGGCCAAAGTTATAGATTTTCGAATTTACAATTTGCCGAAAAAGGAAACGGTATGGAGAAACACTTATCTGATCTTGTTTTTGATGTTTTATACAAACCTAATATGAACATAGCGATTTCATATAGAGGCAGGTTAGATGAGAAGGATCTTAATTTAATCCGCTCTGAATTTGATGTCCAAGGTCATTTCAAAAATTGGGGATTTAGAGCTGGTCATGCTCATTTTGATAATGAAGAAAGTTATCAATTTACAGAACAAAAAGAAGTTAGGTTGGCTAGCTTTATAAACTTAGATAGTAATTGGTTTATTCAAGGTGCTATAAGATATGATATAGAATCGAAAAACTCATTAAGAAATAGATTATCTGTTGTATATGTTGATGAGTGTATATCTTTTGAGTTAGGATTTAGGAGAAAATTTGCTAAATATAGAGATCTGGAACCATCTAATTCTTTTATGATAAAATTAAATGTTTTCACTTTTGGTGGAGGAACCATTGATAGTTCTGAAAGATTAAGAAAGTTATGGGAAAGAGTTGAATAAAGGAAAAAAATTGTTTTTTAAAAAAATTTTAATGTGTTGCCTGTTATTTTTAACGTTAGTCATCTCAATTAATAATTCGAGTACAAGTCAAGAAATTCAGGCCATTTCTGCTATCGTTAATGACGAAGTAATATCTCGTTATGACGTACAGCAGAGAATCAAACTAATTATCGTTACCTCTGGAATTCAACCAACACAAGAAAATGTATCAAGACTTGAGAAACAAGCGATCCGTGCTCTTGTTAATGAAAAAATTCAACTTCAAGAGGCTATAAAACTAGATGTTCCCACTAGTTCTGAAGAAGTTGACCTTATGTTGAGAAGAATAGCTAGCGGGAATGAAATGTCTTCTGAGGAAATTATAAACTTTATAAGCAGTAATGGAGTTAACTCTGACACCCTTTTGAATCAAATTAAAGCAGAGCTGTTGTGGAATAAAATTGTAAGAGGAAGGTTTGGTTCATATATAAATATCAGTGAAGACGAAATTTCAATTGTTTACAACCGCACCATCGAAAGTTTAGATAGGGAACAATATGATATTTCTGAAATTTTTTTAGGTTTTGAGAGTAAAGAAGAAGAAGTAGACGCTCTTAACTTAGCCGAAAGACTTATTGAGCAGTTAAAAAATGGTGCTTCCTTTGCTCCGGTAGCACAACAATTCAGCCAAGCCTCTTCATCTGGCCAGGGTGGTTACATTGGTTGGGTTTCTGAGGGTCAACTAAATTCAAGAATTGTTGGTGCACTAAAAAGACTCAGTAATAAGCAGATTTCCAACCCTATTAAAACTGTTAACGGCTTTTACATTGTAAGGCTTAATGAAAAAGCAGAAGCAGGAGGAAAAAATTATATGAGAAATCAATATGACTTAATTTCTATTACATTTGATAAAGATAGAAAAAAAGAAGCTCAAAATTTTTCTAACGATTTCATCTCCTGTAAAAGGTTGGATAATTTAATCGAAAAATATCAAGAAAGTAAAGTCAATCTTATAGGTAAGCGATTCCTTAGTGAGTTACCTACTGACCTGCATGCTGAGTTACTATCTAAAGAAGCCGGTGATACTCTAAATTTAAGATATTCTAATGACTCTATTGATCTGATACTTATTTGTGACCGCAAGGACGATATTGGAATAGTAGTTTCAAGAGAATCTATAGAAGATAATCTCTTTGCTCAAAAAATGGGAATGATGTCAAGAAGGCACTTAAGAGACCTCAGACGAGACGCAGTGATCGAATATAGATAATAAAATGCCTTTAAACAAAAAGATTCCTATAGCTGTTACAATGGGAGAACCCGGTGGAATAAACAGCGAACTAATTATCAAGACGTATAATAACCCTCAAATACCAAATTTTTTTCTTATTGCTGATCCTGCTTGGATTGAAAAATCTTTGGTAGCTTTAAAATTAAAATCGAAAATCAACATAATTAACTGTCCAGAAGAATCAAAAAAGGGATTTTTAAATATTTTTCCTATTTCAAAAAAAGTTAGATTTGGATTTAAAAAATCTTATCAATCTAACGTACCAGCAATTATCGAATCTTTAGATGTAGCTATAAAATTAGCTCTTAATAAGAAGGTAGAAGGAATTGTAACTCTACCTATATTAAAAGAAACCCTACTAAAAGCTGGTTTTAAATATCCAGGTCATACAGAATATTTAGGAGAGAAAACATCATCAAAACCCTTGATGATCTTATTTAACGAAAAGATTAAGGTGGCTAGTTTAACTACCCATATCCCAATAAGAAAAGTGTCTGAAAAGATTACTAAAAAATCTATTTGTGATGCTATAAAAATAATAAATAAGTCTCTGAAAAATGATTTTGGAATTGCCAATCCTAAGATTGTTATAAGCTCTCTTAATCCTCATGGAGGAGAAGGTGGTAAAATCGGAAGTGAGGAAATCGATATAATAATTCCATCTATAATTAAGATGCAATCATTAGGTTTTGACGTCTATGGCCCAATATCTGCTGATACTATATTTAGCAAACCAGAAGTAAATAAATACGATGCAAAATTATGTATGTTTCATGATCAAGCACTCATTCCTGTAAAAACATTAGATTTTTTTGGTACCGTTAATTTTACTGCTGGACTTCCCATTGTTAGAACTTCACCCGACCATGGAACAGCATTAAATATTGCGGGAGAAAAAGAAGCAAATAATCTAAGTTTAAAAAAAGCTATCACATTTGCTTCAAAAATCTCAAAAAACAGGAAGAGAAATGAAAAAAGAACATAAAACTTCATTTAAAAAAGTTTTTAACAAAAACAAGATAAATCCGAAAAAAAGTTTAGGTCAAAATTTTCTTCATGATAAAAATATAATAGAGATTATCTTAAGCACTGCAGATGTATCAAATAAATCAGTGATTGAAGTAGGCCCTGGACCATGCTTAATGACTGAATTTTTATTACTAGAAAACGCTGAATTAGTTGTTGCAATAGAAAAAGACGAAATATTCTTGCCTCAATTAATCGCTCTTAAAAGGAGATTTACCGGTTCATTTCAATTTTTAATTAACGATGTTCTAGATATAGATTTAGATGGAATTACGAACAATAATTATTCGGTGGTATCTAATCTTCCTTATAATATTTCTGTACCCTTTATTATTAATATGGCTAAGAAAGAATGGCCTCCTAAATGGAATCACCTGATTCTTACTGTTCAAAAAGAAGTCGCAGATAGATTGCTAGCTAAGATAGGTTCAAGAGAATATGGAAAATTGACAATATTATTAAATTGGAGAAACAATATTGAACTTATATGTAACGTAAAACCTTCTTCTTTTTATCCAAAACCAAAAGTCGTATCTTCAATTATAAAGATTACTCCAAAAAAAAATAATTTTCCAAAAACATCTTTTGAGAACTTAGAAAAGATTTTAAGAGTTGCATTTAGCTTTAGACGTAAAACTATAAAGAATAATTTAAAGTTATTGAATGTAGACCCTGATGAAATACTCAAAAAATCAAACATACAATCTTCTTTACGACCACAAAATTTAAGTGTTGAGGATTTTTGTAATTTGGCAAATTTATGTGAAACAATAGCGCTATAATGAATTTCTTAAATTCTTAATAATGCTTAGAGCACTTATTTGTCTTTGGCGCTTATATCTTTCAGCAATAATGATTGAATGAATTATCTTTAAACTATCTTCAAAATTATCATTCACTATAATATAATCATATTCAGCATAATGACTACTTTCATCTGCAGCCCTAGACATTCTCTCCTGTATAACATTATCATTATCTTGTTTCCTATTGTGGAGTCTTTTTTCTAATTCCTCCACCGATGGAGGTAATACGAAAACTTTTACAAGATCTTCTTGCATCGAGTCCATCAATTGTTGTGTTCCTTGCCAATCAATATCAAATAGGACATCAAAACCAGATTCCAAAGCTCTTTGTACCGGTTTCTTTGGTGTAGCGTAGTAAAAACCAAAAACTTTAGCATATTCTAAAAACTCTCCATCTTTCTTCATTTTTCCAAATAGATTATTATCTATAAAAAAATAGTCTTTTTCGTTCTCTTCTCCCGGTCTTGATGGTCGTGTTGTATATGAAACAGATAAAAATATTTCTTTATCTATCTCTAATAGCTTTCTAGATAACGATGTTTTCCCTGCTCCTGAAGGTGATGACAAAACCATCATAAGACCTTGTCTATTAAGATTTTGTTGTTTAGTAATCATAAATTTTCCTAATATCTTGAAAATATTACTGATACATTCATTCCGCCAAATCCAAAAGAATTTGATAATACAGAATTAATTTCTTTTTCTTTACTTTCATGAGGCACCAAATCAATCTTAGTATCTATTGATAAATCATCAAGATTAATAGTTGGAGGAACTATGTTATTTTTTTTACTTAAAATACTAAATATTGCTTCAACAGCTCCCATAGCCCCAAGAAGATGACCAATAGGAGATTTTGTGGATGATAATGATAAATGCCCAACACTTAATGTAAAAGCTCTTGATATAGCCTTTAATTCTATTCCATCCCCCTTCTTCAGATCTTTTTGACTAAACCAATCAATAGGGTTATGCGTCTCGTTTTTGGCTGATTCTCCTTTACCAATTGGAACCTCACAAGCAACCCCGAAAGGAAAGCGCATAGAATCGAAACGTGATATTTTCTTTGCTCGAGAAGCCCCTTTTATTAACTTCTTCAAAGATGTTGCTATGTCTCCCCCTAATCGGGTTACAGCACCAATACTTGTTACAACCACTCGACGCAAAATAATGCCTTATTACTGATATTATTTAATTAGACCTTGTTAGAATCTATAAAATTTATAGCATCACCTACTGTTAGGATATTTTCAGCTGCATCATCTGGTATTTCTATACCAAACTCTTCTTCAAAAGCCATAACAAGTTCTACTGTATCTAAACTATCCGCGCCAAGATCATCAATAAAACTTGCTGATTCAGTAACTTTTTCTGCATCAACACCAAGATGCTCAACAACTATAGCTTGAACTTTTCCGATTGTATCGCTCATATTTCCCTCATGTTTTTTTTAATTTATGAATCTTCTGTTTGATAAAATTCACATGGGCTTTAGCACATCATTACAAGATATTCAACATAGACTTAATTAATTCATTAATAATCCACCATTTACATGTATTGTCTGACCTGTTAGATAACCCGATTCTTCACTAGCTAAAAAAATAACTGCACTAGATAAATCAGAAGGCAGACCGAGTCTTTTTGAAGGAATAGCATCTAAAATCGAATTTCTTCTTTTTTCATCAAGATCCTTGGTCATATTAGTCTCAATATATCCTGGAGCAATACAATTAACAGTTATTTGTCGAGATGCTACTTCTTGGGAAAGAGATTTTGACATTCCTATTACTCCTGCTTTAGAAGCAGAATAATTAGCTTGGCCAGGACCACCGGTTAACGCGACTACCGAAGTGATATTTATTATTCTCCCATACCTCCTCTTTATCATCCCCTTGACAGCTAATTTAGAAACTTTAAAAACTGAAGTTAAATTTACAGACATAACATCGTCCCACTCCTTATCATTCATTCTAAGGAAAATATTATCTTTAGTTATTCCAGCGTTATTTACTAGAATATCAATATGACCCATTTTTTCTTCAGTCTCTTCAATAAGCATAGAAATGTCTTTAGAATTTAATAAGTCTGCCTTAACCAAATGATTATCCCCTTTCAAAGAGTTCTTTAATATTTCTAGTTCATCAGTATTTCTACCTGACAAACATACTTCTGCGCCAAAAGAATTTAAGACTTTTGCTATCTCTTTTCCTATTCCTCCACTTGCGCCAGTAACGAGTGCTTTCTTATTTTTTAAATCAAACATTATATATACCTAACTAAGTTTCTTAATAAATTCTTGTAAACTATTACTATCATATATTGATAGTCGATTTAAAGAAGGTGAATTTCTTTTTGCTAAATTTGTTAAAACTGACCCAGACCCAAATTCTACAACTTCTTTAAAACCTAATTTTACAATTTTTTTCATAATTTCTCTCCAACGAACCATGCCGTCAACTTGATTTACTAGGTTTTTCTTTAAAAGCTTAGTATCTTTGGTTGGCTCAGCCGTAAAATTAGAGATCACAGGAATTAAAGGTGAAACCAAATTTATTTTTTTCAACTCTTCAACCATTTTTTCTTTTGCAGGCTTCATTAATGAACAATGAAAAGGTGCACTTACAGGAAGTTTTATTACTTTTTTAGCGCCCATATTTAATAAACCTTCAATTGCATTATTAACAGCTCCAGCTTCACCTGAAATAACTATCTGTTCTTTCGCGTTATCATTCGCAACTTCACATATTCCTCCATAATCATATTCGAGAACATTTTCTACCTCATCAATATTTAGACCTAATACAGCAGCCATAATACCTTTGTTTTTTGGAACAGCATTTTGCATTGCTTGTCCCCTTATTTTAAGAAGTTTAGATGAATCATATAATGTTATGCTTTCTGCTGCTGTCAACGACGTATATTCACCAAGAGAATGACCAGAAGTAATATTTGAGAACTGGTTAATGTTGTAACCTTCTTCCTTTAGGACTCTTATCATAGCAATACCAACAGCCATTATGGCAGGTTGTGCATTCTCGGTTAAAATAAGCTCTTCTTCAGGACCTTCCGTCATAATCTTATAAAGATCCTGATTTAATGCGTCATTAATTTCCTCAAATATCCTTTTAGCCTTTACAAAACTATTAGCTAAATCTTTTCCCATGCCGACAAATTGGCTCCCTTGGCCAGGAAAAACTATGGCTCTCATATAATATCTCCTATTATAATCATTTAGAAACGATTCAGAATATTATAACAAGCTTGCAAATTTATTACTAATACAGTAATGAATGTTTGCTTTTTAATTTTATATAGATAACTTTTGAAAGGAAGAATATGCCATATTTTGAGCATGTATTTATTGCGAGACCGGAAATAGCCCCTCAACAAGTTGAAGGTATCGTTGAGAGTCTAAAAAAGCTAGTGAATGATGAGGGAGGCAAACCAATATATACTGAATATTGGGGTCTTCGTCACTTAGCATATAAAATTAATAAGAATGAAAGAGGGCATTATTCTCTTATTAGAATAGACAGTCCAAGTTCAACAATTAAAGAACTTGAAAGAGTGCAGAGTCTAAATGAGAACGTCATAAGGTATATAACTATTAAGACTAAA
The DNA here is from genome assembly GCA_036344135.1 of Pseudomonadota bacterium. GTDB lineage: Bacteria > Pseudomonadota > Alphaproteobacteria > MED-G09 > MED-G09. The sequence continues at coordinate 14,413 of JAYYUG010000096.1, forward strand.
GAACTTTCAGAAACACCTTCGGTTATGATGAAATCATCGGAAAAAAAGGATGTTTATTAATTAGGTGCAAAATATGAATAATTTCTTACCCAACATTACACAAATACCTACAAGGGGCTCTTTTTTAAGAAGAAAGAAAACTTGCCCTTTTTCTGGAGAAAATTCTCCAAAAATTGACTATAAAGATACTAAGTTATTAAAAAAATATTTATCTGAAAGAGGAAAAATAATACCAAGCCGAATAACATCTGTTTCTGCAAAAAAACAAAGAGAACTATCGCAAGCTATTAAGAGATCAAGATATATTGCCCTCTTGCCTTATAAAATGGATTAAAAATGGAAATTATACTTTTAGAAAGAATTGATCGTCTAGGCCAAATGGGAGATGTAGTCAAAGTAAAAGATGGTTATGCCAGAAACTTTTTATTACCAAAAAGAAAGGCGTTAAGGGCCTCAAAAGAAAATCTAGATTTTTTTGAAAAAGAAAAAGTTAATTTAGAGGCAAGAAACTTGAAAGAAAAATCAGAAGCCGAAAAAATCCAAAAAAAATTAAATGAAAAGAATTTTGTAATCATAAGACAGGCTGGTGAAACTGGACAACTTTATGGATCTGTCAGCACCAACAATATAAAAGAAGCTCTTAAAGATGAGGGTTTCGAGATAACAAAGAATCAAGTAGTCCTTGAAAAACCAATCAAAGAGCTCGGTATTCACAGTGTTGGGATAAAGTTACACCCTGAAATTGAAGCAAAAATTTTTACAATTGTATCTAGAACTGAGAGTGAGGCTAGTTCTTTAATTAAGGGAAAAGAAATTAATTTAGGGGATTCATTAGATACATCTACTGCAGATACATCTACTGCTGAAGAGGTTATAGATATAGAAGAAATTTTTGAAGAAGGGGCAATTCCTCAAGAATTTTCAAATGAAGATAACGAAGAAGAAGAGCAGACAGAGGAATCTAAAAACAATGATGAAAGCCTTGATGATGAATCTCAAGATTCTAAATAAGATTGAATTTTTTTAATTCTAATGTTGTCAATAAGTTAAGCTATTTAACCCCGATATTCACATTAATCCACAGAAGTTTTTCTTGGGTTATTTGCTTGCACTAGTTAAATTAAGGCAATGAAGAATCCTGCCCCTTACTTAATCGACGAAGAAAATCAAAAATCTAAAAAATTTACTGATTTGCCACATAATATTGACGCTGAACAGCAGCTCCTTGGCGCAATTATTAGAAATAATAATTTAGTCGAAAAATGTATTAACAATAGACTAGAAAGTAACCATTTCTTTGCAAAACATCATGGTTTAATTTATGAAAAAATAAGCAAGATGACTTCAAGTGGAAAAGGAGCTTCCATAGTATTCTTAAAGACTTATTTCGAATCAGATGATGAGTTTAATTGGGACGAATACTTTGAGACTTTGGTTATGAATGCCGCCCCCAATCAACTGATGGATGATCTCTCAATTATGATTTACGATCTTGCATTAAGAAGACAATTAATTGATACCGCGGAATTTTTAGAATACACCTCTTATGACTTGTCTCAAGAAGACAAAACAGCAAATGATATAATAGAGGAAACAGAGAGCAAATTATTTCAAATAGAAGAGTCTGGTAAATCGGAAAAAGGTTTTATTGAATTTGAAAGATCTCTGATAGATTCTCTTGATGCCGCAGAAGCAGCAAGAAAATCTCCGGAGGCTTTAACCGGTTTATCGACTGGTTTTTCAAGTTTAGATAAAGTAGTTGGAGGACTACAAAAGTCTGATTTAATAATTTTAGCTGGCCGTCCTGCTATGGGAAAAACGGCACTAGCTACTAATATTGCATTTAATATAGCTAAAAGTTTTGATGACAATATTATAGACGACAAGATACAAACCAATAAAGATGGGGATATAATATCGTCTGGTGGAGTAGTAGCTTTTTTCTCACTAGAAATGTCTGCAGAACAATTAACCACTAGAATTATATCTGGAGAGTCTGGAATATCATCCAAAGATATAAGAAGTGGTAATATAAAAGAAAGTGATCATACAAAGTATATGAAAACTGGAGAAAATTTGAAAAGTATTCCACTTTATATTGATCAAACAGGCTCTATTTCAATTGGGGTTTTAGCTACAAGAGCACGTCGCCTTGCAAGAACCCTAAAAACTTCAAAAAACCAGGACTTGGCATTAATAGTAGTTGACTATATCCAATTAGCTGTTACGTCCTCGGGCAGATATAGAGATAGTAGAGTTCAAGAAATAGCAGAAATAACACAAGGTCTTAAGACTTTAGCAAAAGACTTGAAAATTCCTATCCTGGCTATTTCTCAACTCTCCAGACAAGTAGAATCAAGAGAAAACAAGAAACCAATATTATCTGACTTGAGAGAGTCAGGGGCAATTGAACAAGATGCCGATATAGTAATGTTTGTTTATAGAGAAGAATACTATCTCAATAATGAGCAACCTCCTGTGGGCACTGAACAACACATAAATTGGCAAGCTAGAATGGATGATGTGCATGGAAAAGCCGACATATTAGTTCGTAAGCATCGACATGGCCCAACTGGTGAAGTAAAGTTGCAGTTCAATCAATCACTAACCCGTTTCTCCGATTTAGCAAAAGAAGAATATTTACCTGATAGATATGAGTAATTAGAATAATGAATATATTGTCTAATATTGGAAAAGTTATCACAGTATTTCTTGAAGAAACTGGCAAATTTTCATTCTTCTTATTGAGAACTCTCAGAGCATTGATAGGAAGGTGGTATTTTAAGAATATTTTTCAACAAATATTATTTATTGGCTATTATTCTTTGCCAGTAGTCGCACTAACTTCATTTTTTACAGGTGGGGCCTTGGCCCTCCAAATATACTATGGTGGAAATCAGTTTAATTCTGAATATATAGTTTCTTCCATTGTCGCTCTTGGCATAACTCGCGAATTAGGGCCAGTTCTAGGTGGAATAGTAGTTGCTGGCAGAGTTTCAGCTGCAATAGCTGCAGAAATAGGAACAATGAGGGTTACTGAACAAATTGACGCCCTCAAAAGCCTTTCTACAGATCCATACGAATATCTAGTTTTACCCAGAGTCATCTCAGGAATTATTACTCTACCATTATTAATACTTTTTGCCGACATCATTGGTATTTTGGGAGGTTGGTTTATAGCAACGCAAAGTCTTGATTTTAATGGCGATGTTTATCTACAAAATACTGAAGATTTTCTTCAAATATCTGACATTACTTCTGGTCTTATCAAGGCTTCCATATTTGGCCTTATCATCACTCTTATGGGTTGTTATACTGGTTTCTATTCAAGCGGCGGTGCTCAGGGTGTAGGGAGCGCAACTACAAAAGCTGTAGTAAATTCATCAATCCTTATTCTCGCCTCAAATTATATAATGACAACGTTATTTTTTGCGACATGACCTAAAATGATTGAAATAAGAAATCTACATAAATCATTTAATAAAAATAAAGTTTTAAAGGGCATAAATATTAATATTACTAAAGGTGAATCCGCCGTAATAATAGGACGTTCCGGGACAGGAAAATCTGTTCTCTTAAAATGTATTTTAGGATTAATAAATGCTGATGAAGGCAATGTGATACTTAATGGAGAAGAATTGTATAATAAGAAAATGGACTATATCTCCCAAAAAAAAACTAAGATAGGTATGCTTTTCCAAGGAAGTGCACTATTTGATAGTTTAAGAATATGGCAGAATGTGAGTTTTTATGATTCCAGGAAAGGAATAAAAAAGAAAATCTGTTATAAAAAAGCTATAGAAAATCTTAATAAGGTGGGTTTGGACGAAAAAGTTGCTAACCACTTCCCTTCTGAATTATCTGGGGGTATGCAAAAAAGAGTTGCATTGGCTAGAGCAATATCAATAGAACCTGAAGTTTTATTTTTTGATGAACCTACCACCGGATTAGACCCAATTAGCGCGGATGTAATAAACAGACTAATTCTAGAAAAAGTCAAAGACCTAGGAGCTACAGCAATTACTATTACACACGATATGGCTAGTGCAAGGGTAATAGCTGACAAGGTTTTTATGATACATGAAGGCAAAATTATTTGGTCAGGTATCATTGAAGATATGAAAGAATCATCAAACGAATATGTTAATCAATTTATTAATGGTAAATCTATTGGACCTATAACCGTTGATAAGAATTAGGTAGATATTATTACTATAAAGCCTTACTTATAATTTTCTCTAATGGGGGGACAATTATGGAAAATAATATAATTGATATTATTCTTATTATATCCATGCTTTTGTCAGGAATTTTTGCTTTAACTCAAGGTTTTATAAAAGAAGTCCTTTCTCTTTTTGGGTGGGTGGTAGCTTTTATTAATTTAAAAATATTCATGCCAGAATCAACCCAATATGTTAGCGTTTTTATTGAAAATAAACCTTTAGCAAACTTAATAACAATTTCAATAATATTTGTTTCAACTTTAATATTATGGAGAATATTTTCAATACCATTAGAAAAACTATTTAAGAAGACATCAATTGGGTATATTGATCGTTTTTTGGGTTTTATTTTCGGAATCTTTAGAATTTTTTTGATCGTGGGAATTGTCTATATGGTTATTGTTTTACCTATTGAAAAAGAAAATAGGCCAAACTATCTGCAAGAATCTAAAATATCTCCTTTCATTGAAAACCTTGCAATATTTCTAAGAAAGAATTTACAGATAATAGATATTTCATTAGACAAAGACTTTAACAAGAAAAAAGACGAAAATCTGGATGAACAAATTGAAAAGTTACACTTCTTACAACAATAATTTTGATAACAAACTGCATGAAGAGTGTGGGGTGTTTGGGGTCTATGGTCATAATGAATCTGCTGCATTAACTGCATTAGGTTTACATGCTCTACAACACAGAGGTCAGGAAGCTGCTGGAATAGTTACCTTTGATGGTAGTAAATTTCTATCAGAAAAACATGCGGGACTTGTAGGTGATCACTTTTCAAAGTCCTCTGTTATTAAAAGACTTTCAGGAAGAAGTTGTGTAGGACATAACAGATATTCAACTACTGGAGGAACAATATTACGAAATATTCAACCTCTTTATGCAGATTTATGGGGAGGTGGTTTTGCAATAGCTCATAATGGAAATATAACAAATGCCTTATCCCTAAGGGGTGAATTAGTTAAAAAAGGTGCTATTTTTCAATCTACCTCAGACACAGAATCAATACTTCAACTAGTAGCAAGGTCAGAAGCAGACAGAACAATAAAAAGATTAGTAGACGCATTGCTTCAAATCACTGGAGCTTGGTCCTTGGTCATGCTTACGAACAAAAAACTAATAGGTGCAAGAGATCCTTTTGGAATAAGGCCTTTAGTTTTAGGGGAACTTGATGGCGCAAAAATCTTATGCTCTGAGACATGTGCTTTGGATATAATCGGCGCAAAATTTATTAGAGAAATAGAACCAGGAGAAATTATTGTTATTACCGATGAAGGAGAAGAAAGTATCAAACCGTTCCCGTCTACACACTTAAGGCCTTGTATCTTTGAATATATCTACTTCTCAAGGCCAGATTCAATTCTAGATGGAAAGTCCGTTTATGACTGTCGTAAATCCTTTGGAAGAAAACTTGCTGAAGAAGAACCAATAGATGCGGACTTAGTAACTCCTGTTCCAGACTCTGGGGTTCCAGCAGCTTTGGGATATTCGGAATATTCCAAAATACCTTTTGAGTTATCTATAATTAGAAACCATTATGTAGGAAGAACTTTTATTCAACCCACCCAATCAATAAGATATTCATCTGTAAAACTAAAACATAATCCAAACAAAAGTTCGATAAAAAATAAAAGAGTCATTTTAGTTGATGATAGCATTGTAAGAGGAACCACGTCAGTAAAAATAGTTGAGTTAATGAGAGAAGCGGGAGCTTCTGAAATTCATATGAGAATCGCATGCCCTCCTATAAAATTTCCAGATTTTTATGGAATTGATACCCCAGAAACCGAACAATTACTTGCTGCGAATAAAAATATTGAACAAATGCGTAAGTATATTGGAGCGGATAGTTTGGGTTTTCTATCTTTAGATGGTCTTTATAAAGCTATGGGTTGCAGCGAGGGTAGAGATAATGAAAAACCTCAATATACCGATCACTGCTTTACCGGCGAGTATCCAACAAGTCTTGCAGATTATGACAATGAAAAAACTCAAGAACAATTATCGCTATTAGCTGATGACGAAAATTAACATAACTAACCTTCCTATATATTCGTGTAAGGATTCTTGCTTGACCTAACATTAATTTTAATAGGTATACCCTCTAAATCAAACTCTTTTCGTATGTTGTTAATTAAATATCTCTTGTAAGAATCAAGAACTGATGAAGGCCTGTTAGAAAAAAGAAGAAAGGATGGTGGATTAGTTGTTATTTGGGTAATATATTTAAGTCTAACTTCTCTTCCGCTCTGATTTGGATGAGGGTGATGAATCTCAATTTTTTCTAAAAATTTATTTAATTTATTAGTTTGAACCCTAATATTATTTAATTTAAATAGATCGTTAATTTTAATCATCAACTGTCCAATACCTTTGCCATTTTTAGCAGAAATATTTATGATTGGAATATTTCCAAGTTGGGGTAAGAAAGATAAGATTTTTTCTTTTATTTCCCTCTTCAATATATTCTTATCTTTAACTATATCCCACTTGTTAACGCCTACTACAAAAGGGTGTCCAGTATTCTCTATGAAATTGGCTATATTTGCGTCCTGTCTATCAAAACCTACCAATGCATCAATCATTAAAATACTAATATTAGATTCTTTGACAGCATTCAGACTACTTCTAGATGTTAATCTCTCAATATAATCATTTACTTTAGATCTTTTTCTTAACCCTGCGGTATCCCAAATTTCATAGTCTTTTTTTTTCCATGTGAAGGGGAATGAAATAGAATCTCTAGTTATGCCAGCTTCTTCAGCTACTATTTGTCTTTTCTCGTTTAAAAAATAATTAGTTAATGTTGACTTACCGGAATTTGGTCTCCCCAAAATTGATATTTTTATAAGATCTTGTCTTGAGATAGAAAGTTTTTTATTTACACTATAATCATTAAAAAGCTGAATAATTTTTTCTAATAAAACATCTATGCCCCTATTGTGTTCGGATGAAATAGGTAAAGGCTCACCGAATCCTAAAGAATAAAATTCTGTTGATCCAAAAGCGAGGGACATTGTCTCGCATTTATTAGCAACCAAGATTATCTTTTTGTTACTTTTTCTAACTAAATCACTTAAAAATATATCATCCGAAGTTAGGTTCTTGCGAGCGTCAACCATAAATAAAATTCCGTCCGCTTTACTAATTGCTTTCTCAGAAGATATTTTAACTAGCTTGGATATTTTTGACTTCGAGCTATTTTCAATTCCCGCTGTATCAATTAAGTCGAAAACATTATTACTGTAAGTAAAATTCTCAATTCTATAATCTCTAGTTACGCCTGGTTCATTGGCAACCAAAGCGACTTTCTTTCCTATTAATCTGTTAAATAATGTTGACTTACCAACATTTGGTCGACCAATAATTGCTAGAGTTGGCATCTAATTATAACTTTCAGTTAATTGTAAGCCGAAAGTTCTCCCTTATCGTTCAAAATATAAATAGTATTGTTAACGACTATTGGTGAAAGAAATGCTGATCCAGATATTTTACTATTATTTACAACTTCTCCATCTTCCGGTGATATCCAAATTGCTTCCCCATTTGAGGATACAACTAAGAGTTTCCCTGAAATCATTATAGGCCCACTCCAATGGATAGGATCCTTCTTTTTTTCTTCATTTTGGAACCTCTGCATCTGAGTAACCCACCTAATCTTACCTGCTCTTCGAGAAACACAAACAATCTCAGAATTAGTAGTTACCAAAAATAACCAGTCTCCAGAAACCCAGGGTGTTTCTGTGCTAGATAAATCTAGAGTCCAAACTCTTTCTCCTGTAGATATATCAATTGAAACCATTCTTCCAGCATGACTAACACTTATCAGCCTTCCATTGTCAATAATAGGTCTTGCAGTAATTGAATTGATTTCAGATAGAGATGTTGACAACCCGGTTAAAGCCAAAGAGTCAGTCCATATCACTGACCCGTTAATGGGTCTAATTGCGTATATTTCTCCTGATGAATAAGGCACAAAAACTAAATCATCGCTGACTGCGACCGATGTTGAAGAAAGTATTGTAGCGGACTCAAGTATTCCTCTATGAGTCCACATAATATTTCCTGAAATTTTATCTATAGCAAAAAGTTGGTTATCGTGTGTAATTGCATAAACCATTTTGTCATCTGCTATTGGTGCTGATCTGCTTGGTATTCTTAGATTCACCCTCCATATCTCTTCACCACTATCACTTTCGAATGCAATAATGAAACCAAAACCAGTTGAAACATATAGTACTCCATTACTAAAAGACATACCTCCGCCAAAACCTTCATTTTTATTTTCTTTTTTGACTGACAAATCCTGTTGCCAAATTTTCCTTCTGCTCTTTAAATTAAATGCACTTAATTTTGAGTCAGTAGAAAGAAAGAAAATTTTGTTTTCGGTAATAATAGGAGTAGAAATTAAGAACGACTTCTTATTTGACCCCGATCCAAGATTAGACCTCCAGGTTTGTTTTAAGGAATTAGGACCTTTTAAATTTTGTAAAGCGTTATTTAAAGATCCCCCAGGATAAGACCAAGATAAATTTGAATAAGGCTCTGGCAAAATCATTCTGTTTTCTTGTGTCTGAGGGTCAGAAGATAATGTTCTCTTAAGATTAAGAATGGATATCCTCTCACCCTTGATTCTATCTTTATCAATATCGTCACCTCCAAACCAACCGCCAATGGATTCACACCCCAAAAGGGAGAATGTCAGTAAAATTATAAATAAATTTCTTTTCATTTTCTCTATTCGGAGCCCTTATCTTCGTAACTATATATTTGACTAGAAAACATTTTTGCCCTTACCGATATTGTTGATGGTGCAGAGGCATCATTGGAAATTTCTTTAAAGATTTCGGAAGATTTCTTATATCTTCCATCTCTATAATAAGCCAAAGCTATAATTTCTTTGGCATGAAACGAAAAAGTTGCCCCATGATCTAATAAAACTGTCAGGGTTTCCTTAATCTCTTCAATCCTATTTTTATCTAACATAATAAAACCAGATCGTAATATAGCAAAATCTCTTATCTTTTTAGATATTTCTTTGTTCTGGGACGCCATTTTAAGATACATTAAAGCTTCGTCATAATTCCCACTATTATAACTCAAATTACTAAGGTTGAATAATGACAATCCACTATAACCGGTTGATGCTTCAGAAATTTCCATAAATATATTCTTGGCCATTAATTCTTCATTATCTCTTACCAGCTCTAACGCATACTCAAACTGATCCGAGATCTTTTCAGAATTAATTTTGTTTATATAACCGACCGTTTCATAACCTCCAACAGAAAGAATTACAACAATTACTAGGCCAATAAGGTAAATACCAAATCTATCCCAAATAGATTTAAGTTGTTTTCTCCTTAATTCTTCGTCTATCTCTCTTTCTAATGGCTCTGACATCATTAATTCCTAACACAAATACAGCGAAATTAGAGGTAAAATTATGTTATAACAAGCCTATGAATATAATAAAATATTTTAGGTATCTGTTAGAAGCATCAATTGCTTTAAATATACTAATTTTCTGCAAAGTCCTTGGAATTAATAAGAGTGCAAAATTATTAGGATTCTTAGCTTCTTTTGTGGGACCTCGTCTCGGAATTTCAAGAAGAGCTTACATCAATTTAGACCTAGCAATTGGCGAATTAAGCACAAATAAGAAAGCAAAAATAGTTAAAAATATGTGGAAGAATTTAGGAATGACATCCGCAGAATTTTTTAATCTGTCTAAATTATCAAGGGAGGCTAATGAAAGAATCGAAATTGAAGGAATCGAAATAGCGAAAAAATACGTTCAAGAAGGGGCTATATTTATTTCTGCCCACAAAGCTAATTGGGAAGTAATACCAATAGCAATTAAAAAGAGTGGGGGAAGTGTCGCTGCAATATACAGAAACTCAAATAACTTTTTTGTAAACAACTGGATGATAAATCAAAGAAAAAAAATAACAAAAAATCAGATTGCGAAGGGTCCAGGAGGGGCTAGAGAAATGCTGAGATTTTTAGAAAAAAGAGGAAATATTGCAATGTTAGTAGATCAGAAATTATCAAGTGGGGTTAAAGTCAATTTTTTTGGCGTTAGCGCAATGACTTCAGATGCACCTGCAACCTTCTCTCTCAAATACGGATTTCCAGTGATCCCAATGTCGGTTGAGAGAAAAGAAGGGTCTTCATTTAAAGTGAGATTTTACCCTAAAATCGAAATTGAAACCTCTCAAAATCGTCAAAATGATATACTTATCTTTACTTCAAAAATTAACGAATTTCTTGAAAGAATAATTAAAGAAAAACCTCACGAGTGGTTCTGGTTACACAATAGATGGGATAAGAGATTTCAATAAAATTATTTTGAGGCTTCTAAAGAAGCTTTAGCATCTATATAAGCCTCCTGTTTATCAACGGACCAATATTTTAAATCTCTCAAGGAAATTTCTTCATTAGTAACAGCACAAATTACATGTGAACCTTCTTCCAATATCTTAAAGTTTGCGTCTCCATATATAAGTTTTGCTAATTTTCTATCACTATTCATGATTTTTCTAGTTTCCTCCTTTACCATTAGGTTCTTTAACTTCAGCATCCACAATCTGATCATTATCAAAATGTATGGAAAGGTGGTCACCCCTTTTTAAATTCCTATTATCTTTAACTATGGATTCATATTTATTTTTTACAATCGCATAACCCCTCTTTAACACATTTTTATGACTCATTGCGTTTATAAGGCTTGTAGTAATATCTAATCTATTTTTTTTTTGCAAAAACATAGATGAATAACTCTTGTTCATATCGTTAAAAACATCACGAGATATTTTGATTGTTGTCTTAATTTTATTAGATAACAAATTTGGTTTGAGACCATGTGATACGCTAAAAAATTTTTGGTTATAGCTTTTTATACTCGGAGCAAGAGATAAATTTAATAACATACTGATTTTATTTAACTTATTA
>JAYYUG010000097.1:0-75686 GCA_036344135.1 Pseudomonadota bacterium
ACCGATCGGCTTTCTTATCCGCTTCAATTCCATAATAGGTGAGCATTGCGCCCCCTCGAAAACCCTCTTTGTAAGTGAGGCAAGCCTTATAGCTATCAGGAGCCTTGTATCCCTTTGCTTTTTTTACAGAAACTTGGTCTTTTCCTACACTTTCTATCTCAACTTCAGAAAAATCGCACACCACATCAGGCAATATATATGCCTGAGGGTCACCTATTTCATAAAGCATTTGCTCCGCTACAGTACCTTTATTGATGAGACCGCCCGTATCTTCAGGTTTACAACAAACAAAAGTTCCATCTTCAGATACTTCCGCAACTGGATAACCAATATCGACCAAGTTATCTATAGAATCTTGCCAATCAGTAAAATTTCCTCCAGTCGCCTGGGTACCACACTCTAAGATATGACCGGCAAGACTTCCTCCCGCCAATTGGTCCACATCCTCCTGTGACCATCCAAATTCATAAATACAGGCCCCCAGCGTTACAGCGCTGTCGACACTCCTTCCTGTTATAATGATATCAGAGCCATCTTGAAGGGCTGAAGCAATAGGAAATGCGCCCAGATAAGCGTTAACGCTCAGAATATTATCCTTTTCCGGGAATCTTTCATTAGAATACATCTCTTCATAATTTTGATCAGATAATTCCTCGATCTGGGTAATAAGATCATCACCAAGAATAGTAGCCACCTTCAAATTTAAACCGGCTTCAGAAATTAAGTTCTCAACAATCTCTGCACAAGCCAAAGGGTTAACACCTCCTGCGTTCGATATAATCTTTATTCCTTTACGATTAATTTCAGATAAATTTGGAACTATTAAATCTTGAATAAAATCAGTGGCATATCCTAACTTCTCATCTCTAGCTCGCGCTCTAGCCATTATAGACATTGTAATTTCTGCTAGATAGTCAGAGACTAAATAGTTGACATTGCCCTTAGAAATTAATTGAGTGCTTGCTAAGGATGCATCTCCCCAAAAACCACTAGCTCCTCCTATTCTTATTTTCTTCGGCAACCTTATTCCCAAATTAATTAAATTAAATTATATCCACATTAGATTAACGGTATTTCGTAATTTATCATCACTACACTAGTTAGTATATTACTATTCTGCTCTATATTTTATCTGTGTTTATACCTGAATGGACTAGATCAATAAGATAGTTTACCTTCAATAAAATGAAGTTAAAAATTAACTCCCGATTCATTCTTTGGTTTATCGTTTTAATTTTGTATACCACTTTTTTCTGTTGGTATACGAACCTCAAAGGCCCTCTGTCAACGGAAGAAATTAGTTATTATGTTGAACACTTAGAAAAAAATGGAACAAATCCCGATGGAATAAAAAAAGTAAAAAAATTTTTGAAAGAAGATAAAGGTAAGGATTTTTACATGTTCAATCTGTTGGACTTTTCTGACAACCCGCCTGATCTTCCTGCAACAGGCCCTAATGCTTCAGCATCTGATCTCATCAATCATTATATGGAGTACATGTTTCCGGAATTGTTATCGCGCGCCTGTCACCCTATATTTGCTGGGAAGATGGTTTTTCAAGCCCTAGATTTGACAGGAATTGAGAATGCTGAATCATGGGATCAAGGAGCTATCATGCGGTATCGTAGCCGTCGAGATATGATGGAAATAACAATTAATCCAATTTTCTCTGCTAGGCATGATTATAAAATAGGTGCTTTAGACAAGACCATAGCTACCCCAGTAGAGGCTGACATAATTCTGGTTGATTTTAGATTTTTATTGGCACTAATTCTATTTTCGGTTGCGTCTCTTATCGATTTGGCGCTTTTTAGAAAAAGAGTTTAATAAATATTAACAAGCCATATCATAACGAAATGCAATATAAAACCGTATGAGCTAAGCGCAAAAATTAATCTGAATGAAGCTAATCTTTCGGATGCTAACAATATCGATTTTATAAACAATGGTATAAACAAGAACAGCGCTGTTAACATGCCTGGACTATAATCTGTTTGCAAAGTGGCAACACCCAAATGAAACGCTCCGTTAGCAAGCGTGGCACTATTCACGAATAAGAAAATTAACGCAAACAATTTGGTTGAAGGTTTAAACAAGTATAAGATTAGAGCGGGAATATAGACAAATCCATTAACCAAAACAACCTCGGCAGGCGAAATTTCCAGACCCGAACGATAAGCCCAATTTAAGAAATGATAGGTTTCACCAAAGAGAAACGGTGAGATGATATATTCATCCACTTGGTGGAAGGTTAAAACAAATAAAGGTAGGGATGTAAAGAAATAAGGGCTATTTTTTCTCTTGAGTAAGATTGTAACAATAGAAGCTATTATCAATCCGAACAAAAAAATATTTTGCATCGTCAGGACATATGCATGTTGAAACAAAGGGTTCATAATTAACTCAAAAAAATTTAAGTTACTCTAGCTTCAGGAAAGATCCTTAAGAAATTTTCAGAATAAAATAAATTCCGTATGTCTTCACTTCGATTCCCTAAAGAGAACTCAAATCTTCCAATAGGATCCTTTCCTCCTTCGGTATGAGGATAATCGCTAGAAAAAAGATAGAGTTCAGGGTGGGATTGGTCAATGAAGGTACCAACATCTTCAAAAACATACGGCGTAAAAGCCATCTGACTTATCAGTTGCTCTGATGGCGTTCTTTTTATTGAACCTAAATTTTTATCTACCTTGCGCCAAGTTTTAACCACCCAATCTAATCTTTGAAGCATTTCCGGAACCCATCCGGCACCCAACTCAACACTGGCTCCTCTAAGGTTCGGAAAACGTTCAAATACACCATCCAAAACCATCATAGATAAAAAAGTCTCGGGACCTTGGTGAAGGACAACCATATCCTTTGCACGAACATTTTCTCCACCGCCCATCCAATCTTTGCTAGGGGGTAGCCCGTTGTTATTCCATTTTCTGTCTAACTGTAAAGGAGATCCTCCAACATGCAGAACAAATGGTATCCCTTCCTGTTCAAGCCTCAACCAAAAGGGATCGAGATCAATATGACCAGGAGATCTTTCTCCGCTGGCATAATGGGGAACCCACATTGCTTTTAAACCTGCCTTTATTGCAAAATCTAATTCCAAAAGTGCCAATTTTGGTTCGTGCAAAGGGATTACCCCTACCCCCATCAATCTTGAATCTTCAGAGCAAAAATCAGCCATTGCTCTGTTATGGGCCCGTGTTGCACCGTACCGAACTTCCGGAGAAAACTTTGATCCCGCATGAAAAGATGTTACTGCGCTATGAGTAGAAAAAACTAATTGTTTTTTGAATCCAAGTATGTCCAAAGCTGTAGTTCTATCTGTACGATCAAAAGCCCCCAATGCTTGTATTTCTTTGGACTTAACGATTAATTCGTCTCCAAAATTAACCTGTTCATCAACGTGCTCTTTAGAATGTTTACTGCCATTTTCTACAATCTTCTCAACTTCCTCATCAGTGACAAGAGATGCGTTATAATTGACAGGCGGGATAAGGTCCTTAAATTCCTTATCAGCATAATCAATAATAAAATTTGGTAATTCCATTATATGGCTATCAGCATCATAAAACGCCCTATTTGTTGGTGCGTAAGTCATTTTTACCTCCTAAAATTATTATTTTCCTTTAAAAACTGGTTGTTTTTTTTCAACAAAAGCCTTCGTCGCATTTCTGTGGTCTTCAGTCTGACCACAATGGATGTGATGAGTGGCTTCTAAATCCACACAATCATCAACTTCTCCAGATATAGCTCGATTTAAATTTTCTTTCATATAACTGTAAGCAACCGAAGGTCCGTTAGCAAGTTTAACAGCAATTTCCATTGTTTTTTCTTCTAGTTCCTCAGGTTCACATACCCAATTGGTCAAACCCAGACTTAAAGCCTCAGCAGCTGAGACTCGTTCGGAGAGATAATACAACTCTCTGGCTTTTGCTGATCCCACCAGTTGAGTCATAAAATAACTTCCACCATAATCCCCCGAAAAACCAACCTTTGCAAAAGCAGTTGTCATGATTGCAGTGCTTGCCATGATTCTAAGGTCACACGCCAAGGCGTAAGATAAGCCTGCTCCAGCCGCCGCCCCAGGCAGTGAGGCTAATATAGGTTTAGGCATTTTGAACAATTTCCCAGAAGTTGCCCTTTGATGTTCCCTTTGACGATGTATAGCCGCATCTATGGTGTTCTTACCAACCGTGCCGTCTCCAGCTGCCGCCATACCTTTGACATCTCCTCCTGCACAAAATCCTTTTCCGGAACCAGTTAAGATAATGGAACGAATCTCGTTATCCATTTCGAATTGAGTCAACATTTCCCTTAAGGCTTGATTCATTTCAGAAGACATAGCATTGCGAGCTTCGGGTCTATTTAATGTTAAAACCCCTACCCCATCTTTTTTGGATGCAATCAAATGATCCGTTCCTGTATTAATTTTTTTCATTTATATCTCCAATCCAAGTTTTCTTAAGCTACAAAAATTTCAGGCCTTCTATCCTTCCAAGGCTCAGATTCTTCTAACTGTCTTGCAATATCTATCAGTCTATTTTCTTTTCCCATTGGTGCAAAAAATTGCATTCCTAAGGGAAGATTATCAGAAAAAATACCACAAGGAACCGAAATCGCCGGTATTCCTGTCATATTTGCAATAGGGGTAGACGGAATATATTTTCCTGCTTCATCTAACCAATCATCCAACGAACTATCGCTATTCAATGTAATTGGTCCTCCAACATTTGGTGTTTTTTTATAAAAAGTTGGAGTTAACATAAGATCCCAGTCATTAAAAAAATCTCCGAACAATCTACTTAAATGATTTAATGTTGCTATAGCTTGATTAAATTCAAGATTTGTAATTTTTTCTCCTGCCTCCACCATCTGTAGAGTTATAGGTTCTAGAGAATTTGAATCGGCAGCCCTATTGGTAAACGGGGCAAGTTGTTTAAGTCCAGTGTAAGTCATTGAATACCATAATATTGAGAACATAGGTATATAATCTATACTGCTTAAATCAGGTGAAGCTTCCCCTACTGTATGCCCTAAAACCCTTAAAGACTCACAAATCCGTTCTAATTCGGAACGAATCTCTGGCTCCATGTTGCCAGTTTCCCAGTCTTCAAAGTTCACGGCAATCTTAAATTTTTTTGGTGACTTTTCCATTATTTCTAAAAAAGATTCATTAGCGAAATTATTTAAAATCCCTTCTCCTTTAGCAGGTTTTGAAACTACATCTAGAAATGCCGCAGTATCCCTAACGGTTTTGCTATTACAACCCTCATTAATTAAAGGTGAAGATATATCATTCATAATTGGTCCTAAGCTAACTCTTCCTCTAGATGTTTTTAAGCCAACATTACCACAACAACTTGCTGGTATTCTAGTGGACCCCCCACCATCATTAGAATGAGCTAAGGGAACGACACCAGATGCTACAAGTGCCGCCGAACCACCACTTGATCCACCAGCAATCTTTTCTCTATTCCAAGGGTTTCTGGTAATGCCTTGGGCAATCGATTCAGTTGTTAGAGTTAAGCCAAATTCTGGACATGCGCTTCTTCCAAGAACTTGGAATCCCGAATCTAGAACGTTTTGAGCAAAATGCGAGGTAAAGGGCGCAACAAAACCTTCTGTATATCGAGATCCATTCTCTTGAGGTATTCCCGCAATGCAAGCACCAATATCTTTTAAGAAAAAGGGAACACCATTAAACCTTCCATTTACCTTGCTTTCTTCTTTATAAGGTTCATCGAAAAGAGAAACTATAGCGTTTAATTCATCATTAACCTTATTGACGCCTTCCAAAGCTGTTTCTGCTAGTTCTTCTGCAGTTATTTCACCTTTTTGTACCAAATCGGCTAAACCTATAGCATCGAAGGTCACGTATTCGCTAAGCTTCATTTCTCTCTCCTCGTAGATAATTTCTAATATTTACAATACACGAAAGAATAAGGCTGTTAATGATTATAAATTCTCTAAAAGGAAGGCGACAGAATCTTTCATTGATTTTTCGCGCATTTCCCAATTAACACCTAAGTGCGCCCCTTTAATATTTTTTGATTCTTGGAAAAGCGATGCTCTTTCGTTTGGCTCATTTAGAAAAAAACGCTTCCCTTCGCTGTTTTCAAAATATAAGTTCCCTTCCTTATCTATAAATGAATGTCTTTCCCCAGTTGTTATGGCGTTTGCAACATAATTAATTGGTTCTATTGAATCAAAGGCATGGTGACTTTCTGGATAATAGATTACATCAATGTTTCCTGAATTTTCGTTTATCGCTTTTGAAAGTTTTCTAATAAGAACAGGTGGAGTGTAATCGTCTATTTCGCCAGTTAAAGTTAATATTGGAGCATTACCCCATGACATCTCTTCTGTCCAAATATGAGCAGCTGGATAAAAAGCAAGATGTGCTTTGAACCTTTCCCCGTTAGGATCCAATTTGGCTGCTAGGGGCTCCCATGCAGAATATAATGAGGTGCCGCCTCCTAGACTCCAACCAGAAATTGCAATGCGTTTCGAGTCTATTTTAGGATGATTATTTAATAAAATTAGAGCGTTATACGCATCCGAAATCATTGAAGCCAAAGTCACTTGCATCTGATCTTCTACAACAGAGCTCACTTGTCTTGCTTCAAAGCTATGAACTCTAAATACAGCCATACCAGCATTGAGAAAATTAACTATATGTTCGTGGTGATGACCTCGCCACCCCATACTTCCATGAAAACAAACAACCAAAGGATAAACATCTTTTTCTTCACGAGGAAAAAGAAGAGAGCCAAACATATCTTGCTGATCAATTTCTTTAGATTGCAATATATGAAAAAATTCAAAAGGATTTGAAGATTGATAAAATAATATCCCTGTATCTTCCTTTTTTAAAATTCTCTGTTCCATCTTTGATAATCTTAAACAAATAAAGGCCTCTTTTAAAGAGGCCTAAATTATAATTTTATATTTCAGAGAATTATTTTCTAAGCAAGGCAGTGTTTAGAAGTTATAAGTTACACTAGCGGAAAGCATTCTTGGGTGTCCGTGTGTTCCAATAATATAAAACGGATCAGTCATATTGTTAACACCATCCAAAGCTCCGCCTGCTCCCAGATTTACCCAATTTTCTAAATCAGTATAATACTGCTCATCTGTAAGGTTTTCTCCGTGAATCATAAACTCCCAGTTACCCAATCTAATGCCTGTTGTTAGATTTATTGTATCATAACTAGGATTATCTATAGCGTTGTGAGGAGGCATACTTGTGCTTGAGCCACGTCTATTAAACTGAAAGTCTGCAACAAATTCCATTCCATTATCAAGTGGCTTAGCATAATTTGCGGCTAGAGCAATTCCATTGTCAATTGAGCCCGAAGGTGTTGTTCCACCTACATCTACTCCTGAAACCACTGTACCACTGTCCCACTCCGCATCAAGTGTACCGAAGGCTGCTGCTAATGTAAGAAATTCGGTAGCTTGATAGGCAAGTTCTAATTCAAAACCGATATTTTCTGAATTTCCAGAATTATCGATTGACTCAAAAGGACCAGTTGCTGATTGAACAATAGTTGTGAAGAGTCGATCTTCGTAATCAATCATGAAGGCGGCCATAGAGAAATGTCCTCTTCCCTCCATAAATGTTCCTTTCCAACCAATTTCAGTTTGAATAGCCTCTTCTTTATTGAATGTAGATAAAGACGGTTTACCTTGACCGTCAAATATTACTGGCTCATGCCTTAGTCCACCTGGTTCATAACCTTTGGCAACAGTTAAATAGACCATTGAATCATTCTCTAAAGATCTTGAAATTGAAAGTCTTGGAAGAACTTCTGTTCCATCAACTTTGTTAACGTGCGCTAATCCACTTTCTGTGACATTAGCAGGTACAATTTTTTCTCTTTCCCATGAGTCAACTCTTAACCCAAAACCAATTTCCCATAGGCCAGTAGTATAGGTAAGGTTTCCGAAAGCTGCTAGATGCGAAGTTTCAGTATTATCTTGTTTAGCCGGCACTGTAAGGTCACAAAAACAAATAAATGTGCCTGGACCAAATCTAGTTGTTGCTCTTTCAACCCATTCCATATTCGAGGTATAGAGACCGGCTTGCCATTGCAAATTGCTGTCAGTAGTAGATGTTAAGCGAATTTCTTGAGTAGTAGTTTCAAATGTTTCATCTTGTCGAGCGTCAAGCCACAATTCTGGTTGAAGGTCAACATCTGTTAATCGTTTAGCTTCTGTGTCTGTATAAGAAGTAATTGAAGTTACATCATATCCATCTAATTCCCAAACAAGTTCAAGATGAGCACCAAATGTTTCCTTATCATTATTAGATTTTGTGTCGATATCATTGATAAAAGGATATTCAAAATTAGGCGGAGTTCCTCTCTCCATAGCCCAGTTATTATTAGGCCCATCATATTGATTAGATCTTATAGATGCATAAAGTGACAAATTATCAGATATAGGTCCAGCGACAGAAAGTCGACCTCCACTTTCTTCATATCCAGCAACACTTTCATCATCTTTAGTTGGATTGTACATAAATCCGTCATCTTCTCTTGTAAATGCAAAGAGACGTGCTGCCCAACCATCGCCAAATGGAACATTAATTGAACCCTCAACATCTCTTGAGCTTTGTTCACCTACCATTATTTTTACATTACCGCTTACAGCATCTGGAGATGGTCTAGTGCTAATAAACTTAATTGCACCACCAATATTGCTTCCACCATATAAAACGCCTTGTGGACCCTTTAATATCTCTATCCTATCCAGATCACCAAACCTGGAAGAGGCATCACCAAAAAGCTGGACATCATCAAGATAAAAACCTACACCCTGAGTAAGACTAAACGCACCCATACCTCTCATAGTAACATTCGGCCAGCCATCCGTTCTTGTGTTTAGATTGAAATTAGGAACTGTCATGCCAATCTTATCAAGAGTTTTCATATTATGTTGGGATATAGTTTCACCTGATATTGCAACAACGGTTTCCGGAATATCTAAAAGACTTTCTTCCCTTTTTCTTGCAGTAACAACAATTTCTTCGATTGTTACTATAGATGATCCTTCTGTCACATCAGTTTGTGCGTGTGACTCAATATTGACTAATGACAACAGCACAAACACAATAATTAATATTTTCATTAAAATACCCTCCCAGACTATTATTTGTAATTATTATAGATCAATTATTATTTACATTCCTTAAAATTCTAATATTTATTGTGTATAATTCTTGAAAAGCAACTTTACATTGCAGCAAAAACCAGCTTGTTCCCGTCCAAATCTCTAAAATAGCCTCCGTAAAAACCATTTCCACGATCCCCCGGAGGTCCTTCGTCTGTGCCTCCTAATTCTATGGCTTTTGCATATAAAAAATCAACTTGATCAGGTGTCTTAGCGCTAATTGCGACCATTCCTCCATTTCCGATAGTGGCATCTTTTTTGTCATACGGTTCAGCAATTGCCAGCATTGGTTGGCCGGGGCCGGTACCCCAACCAATAAGCCTCTCGTTTTCAAAAGCTCTTTTCGCTCCAAGCTCACCTAATAAGGCATCATAAAATTCGGCAGCACGTTCTTTATTATTTGTACCAATGGTAACATAACTTATCATTAGAAATCTCCTGAGTTAAAACTTAAATTTCTTTTATAAATAATTATCCAAATAATTGAAATAACAGATTCTTTTTGTATTAATCTATATAGAGATCAAATATTTGTTTTAATGGAATTAACTTAAAATTCTGATTAACTTTTCTTTCTCCTGAAGTGTAAGGTTCGGTGTCGAGATAATTGACATTAGAATCGTCTTGAACAATAAAAATTCCTTCTTCAAAACGTGTACCTAAATTTTGAGAAAAAGCCTCTATGCCGTCAGTATTTGAAACAGCATCAATATCATTATTTCTTCCAATGGCAAATCTTCCTAGATATTGATTTGTATCATTTGCATTATAAACCACAAAATCGCTAGAACCTTGTGAGGAGGCAATTAATAGTTTGTCTTTTCCGCGAGTGGCAAGAGCTAAACCTTCGGAATCCCCATTAATGTGGCCACCCTTTTTTATGCTTTGATCAATTTGTGTTACTTCTACATTCTTAGAATTAATTTCTGTTTTATAAATTCCGGTCTCATCATCTTCTTGAGAAAAATATAAAATACCATCATCATCGTCAGCAACACAACCTTCTGAAATCGAACCGGTTCGTATTTTTCTGACCATTTTTGCTTTAGCGGGAACGAGTGAAAGAAGTTCGAACTGATAAATAGATTTAGACTTCTCATCGCTTACAAAAATATATGTCTTATTATTTATTTTATTTTTGTACAGACATAAACCATAAATGCTTGAAAGACGGGTCTTTATTTCGTTTTCTTTGTATCGTATAAGTTCTCCATCCTCAGTAATCAAAAATAATTTTACTGTATTATTATCTCTTTTTGATCCTGCCATTAAAGATATATTTTTGTCATCGAAAGAGAAACCTGACCGTATATCAATATTATTAATTCTTCCTGCTGGAATGAAATCTAAACGAACGCCATTTAAAGAGAACGCATGAATCCCAGCTTTTTTATCCGTACCAAACACAACACTTTTTGAAGGTCGGTTTTTGTTAAACCAGAAAGCAGGATCATCAGCAGCATCACCCCAAGAGTAAACTGAATCCGTTTCTTCCTCAGGAAGGATAAGCTCAAGACTATAAGCATAAGGACTTAAAACAAAAACGATTATAAATAAGATTAAAAATTTAATTTTCAATTAATATTACCTCAAAGGAGCTTAATTTATCACCTTATAAACGAAAAAAATATTAGTCTTTTTCAATACCCAAAGTGTCGAGAGCCTCTTCGTGAGAAGATTTTGAAATATTGTAAAAGAAAATACATGAAATAGATGCTAGACTTAAAAGGGGTGATAAAATTGCTTGAAAATACGCCAAACGGTAAATAGGCTGTTGCATTTCCAGTACCGTAGGATTCTTTACATCAAATCCTACAATTTCTAAAAGTATACCAACAATCACCACACCTAAACCACTAATTATTTTTTGAATAAATCCATTAGCAGATAAGTAAAGTCCCTCATCTCTTCTACCTGTCTTTAGTTGACCATCTTCGACGACATCAAAAACCATTGAAATCACTAGTATCCAACCCGCAGTTCTTAAAAAATAACCTACACATAAAAAGAGAATAATTAACCACCATAGAGCATCTGTTCCATTTTCAGGGAATAGCTGAATAGGAACATAAGGGTCTAACAATCTTAACCATAACGGCATTGGTTCTATGATAAGATTTAAAAGGAACAGCCCTATTGCAAAGTTTTTTTTGCTTTTTCCTTTAGCCAAAGGAGCAGCAAAAAATCCAGCCAAAACGACTGGAAGAGCGATAATAATCGGAAATAATTTAATTTCCTCTGGTGTCCATTGCCAAAAATAAATACTAAAATATGTATCTAAGCTTGAAAATATTCCAACATTTAGAGCTAAAATAATTCCGCCAATAAAAAGGATTAACCAATTCCTATTGGAAAGAGATTCAAATATTTCTTTCCAGAATTGAGAAAATTTAAAAGGCTTTGGTTCTGGCTTAACCATATCGGGTATATGTTTGTGTGTTGAGTAAGCTGATATAAAACCAAATACTATAATTAAAAAACAAGCCAAAAGACCAAATTTTGGGTATGCATCAGGGTTTAAGAAGGCTCGTGGACCTGAAAATGTTTCGGTTTCAACAAGAAAGTAAGCTAGCATTATATAGCTCATAATTCCTAACCCCATGTTTCCGTAAAGGACTCCATAACCACTTAAAGTGTTTCTCCTTTCATAAGCAGTAATTAATTCAGGACCAATAGCTGCTCTTGGTGTTTCATAAAAAGTAAACAATGTCCTTAAAAGGATTGCTGACACTAATAATTTTATAAAAAGAGTAGATTGGGAATTGTCAGAAGGAGTTGAATAAAGATAATAAGCACATAAACCGAAAGGTATTATTGATAGATAAACAAAAGGATGTCTTCTACCCCATTTCGAACGAAAACGATCTGACCAGGCACCAACCAAAGGGTCTGAAATTGCGTCAAATACTAAAGCGATAGCAAGTGCGTAGGAAGCAAGTAAAGGCTCAAGCCCTAGAATCTGATTAAAGTAAACAAGCAGCCATGATCCAAATAAGACATTTTTAACACCGACCGCTCCTGAGCCCAGCGTATAAAGATGTAGGGTGTTATTTGTAACTTTTTTATTCATTTATTTAATTTTGTTTTTTTAATTGAGCCTGAATTTTTGAGTGCATCTCTTCAGTAATAGGGTATTTCCATATTATGGCTACAGCCAATAAGAAAAATATAGAAGGCAAGGTAGAAAATAAGAACTTAAGTCCAAATAACTGACTTGAATTGTTGTAAACATCTGGCCCAGTATTGAAACCGATCCAAGCTAATGCAGTTAATGCAATCCATGTTCCAACAGAGCCAGTCATTTTCGAAGTGAATGACCATGAAGAGAAGAATAAACCAGATCTATTCTCTCCGCTTTTTAATGTATCAAGGTCAATAACGTCTGCTTTCATAGAATTAGGTAACGCAGCAAAACCACCTGCCGAAAATCCTGTTACTACAGTAATTGGTAACATCCACCAGAAATCTCCTTCTCCTAAAAAAAGATAGAAAGGATGTGCTAAAGCTATCATTGTAAAACTGCCAATGTAAGCTCTGTGTTTCCCTATTTTTTTTGATAACCAAACCCAAAAAGGCACAGCTGCAAAATTAGTTAGATAGAAGAAAGTAAGCATATAAATAGCCATAGCTTCTGCTTTTAGAACATAGGTAATAAAGAACAGATATAGTGGTGTTGTTATGGAAATAGCAATTCCTCCAACCATGAAAGCCAGAATTAATCTTTTAAAAGGAGCATTCTCTAACATTAGTTTAAAACCTTTTATGGGCGAAATAGTTGATGGAACATGTTCTTTGGATTCTGGAACATTAGCTACGGTTAAGAAAACACAAATAGGCATAATAATTACCATAGCAATTCCAACAATATAGAGAACATTTGCGCTTCCTCCAAAACCAAAAAATAGTAAAGCTATTGCAGGTATTAATTGAGCGCTTAAGCTACCAACTACTCCCAACATGGATCGCCAGCCTGTTATTCGTGATCTTTCATTATAATCAGAGGATAATTCGGCGCCCCAAGCATAATAAGGGATTATTAACATTGTTGTCGCTATTGAAAGAAGCATCATCCATATAAAAAGATGGGTAGCGCCAGACCCTTCTGGTGGTAGAAAGAGCATAAAAATACTTATCATCATTAAAGGGGTCGCGAGTACTATCCATGGTCTTCTTCTACCCCATCTCGTATTTGTTCTATCATTTATATAACCAAATATTGGATCAGTGATGACATCAAAAATACGTACAAGTAGGATGATATTAGCTGCAAGAATTAAGGGAACACCCATCTCGCCGGTATAGAATTTAGGAATAAAAACTAAAATTGGGAACAAAGCAATATTAATAGGCATTTCTGTTAAGCCGTAATAGAATAAGGTTGATCTTTTAAGTTTCAATTTTAGTACTCTCTAGAATACAGACTACATTTTATTTTCTAAATTGGTAGATCAAATACAAATACTAATTAATGGAGTTAGAATTTGAATCTAGATAATAAAGAAAAAAATAATAAATGGCTAAATCAAGTTGTGGAACCAATTCTCGAACCTGATTTACCCATAATAGATCCCCATCATCATCTTTGGCCAGCACCATGGGGGAGAAGTAAAATACCCGTAGAATCTTATTATCTTTTAGAAGATCTTTGGAATGATACCCAAAGTGGACACAATATTGTCAAAACAGTTTTTGTTGAATGCGGCCAGGGTTATTATCTAGAAGGTCCAGAATCCTTGAGACCTGTTGGGGAAACTGATTTTGTTCTTGGTATAGCTAAAGAAGCTCGGCAAGATACTTCGAAAGCTCAAATTGCTGGAATAGTAGGTCATGCTGACCTGATGCTTGGAAAATCAGTAAAGGAAGTACTCGAAGCACATCGAGAAAAAGGTGGGGGTCTTTTTAAAGGTATTCGTCATGCAGCAGGATGGGATCAAAACGAAGAAATAAGAAACTCTCACTCTAGACCTATAAGACACATATATCTTGATGATGACTTTCAAAAAGGTATAGAACAATTAGAGAGTTTAGATATGAGTTTCGATGCTTGGCATTATCATCACCAAATCAAAGAATTAACTCTATTAGCCAAAACATTCCCAAATTTAATTATAATTCATAATCACTTTGGAGGTCCCTTAGGAATTGGTCCATACGAAGGAAATAGAGAAAAGATATTTAGTCAGTGGAAGGAGGATATCTTTGAATTATCTGGTTGCAAAAATGTTGTTTCTAAGCTTGGAGGTATGGCGATGCCAATTAACGGGTGGGATTGGCACAAAACAACTAAACCCGCCACATCAAACGAGTTAGTGCTTGCTCAAAAAGAATATTATTTACATGTGATAGACTCATTTGGATCGGAAAGATGTCTATTTGAAAGTAATTTTCCAGTAGACAAACAATCGATATCCTATCCGGTTCTTTGGAATGCCTTTAAGAAGCTGACTTCCAATTTTAGTGAGAAAGACAAAAATCAACTCTTTTATGAAACAGCGGCTAGAGTTTATAAAATATAATAGTTTAAGATTAACCTGCAGACTTTAAAGGAGCCCATGCAAGCAATGTTTTGTCATTTGATTTTGAGTTTGGAACAAGCTTACATCCGCCCTCTTCAGCCATAGCCTTATAATCTAACCAAGATACTACCGCTTCAACTGGAGTGCCTGGTCCAGAATCAAAAACTAATGGGCCGTAAATATTAGCAGTATAGATCAAATCCTCGTCAGTAACCCTTTGCGTTGCATCGTGCCTAGCTCCAGCAGGCTCATAGAACCATATGCCTGGTCCATAACCTTCAGCAGGTCCTGCGCGAACACCTAAAGCTCCACTCAATACCAAGAAATCACTTGCACCAATATGTGTATGCGGAAGGGCAACACCGTTATGTCGAACAATCATTGAAACAAAACCTGTTTCTTCGCTAACACGCAAAAGCTTGAGACCTACATCTGGCATTGTAGGCATTGTAAACCATGGTACATCTCTTGTATCAACAAAATGAGGATGAGAAATTTCTGAAGACAAGACCGAGCCTGCGTCCGAATCCACTAATGTAGCTGCATTTGATGACGCAATAGCAAGAGGTTCTCCTGGACCATTATAAGTTTGAGATCCTCTCTCCCAACATTCTGATGATGAATTAGGAACAAGCGAAATATTTTTCTTTTTAGCGAGGCTCATTAAATCAGTTCCTGTTAAAATCGATTTTAAAGAACCATCTTCTTTTAAAAAGGCTACCGCACTATAAAAATTCGCTAATACCTCTGCTTCTTCATGAGCAGTAATTGAATTCACTTTAGAATTAGCCGAAATGAAACCCCAAGTACCAGGCGCTAAGATACTTTCTTTGTCTTCTTCAGTATAGCCAAGTTGGCCTGATAAGACGAGAAGATCCATACCACCTAAATATATTGAGCTCGGAAATGAAGATCCTTTGTCTAATTTAAAAATCATAGAAAACATTCCACTTTCAGGACTTACCCTAATTGGCTTAACAGATAGGCCCGGTACATCTTCAATAGGTATCCAAGGTAATTTATTTGTATCAATGGATCCTTCAGCGCCATTTGGATTGTGATCAGGATTAAATTGTTCCGTGCTTTCACTCATGTTGTCCCCCATAAATATAATTTTTAAATTATATTAACTATTCCCATGTGTCAAAGTTAGGTTACTGAAAATTCAGGAAATTTATTGAAATTTTATCTTTATGTTAAGATCAAAATAAATTCAGATTTCTTTTAAATTGAGTAATCTTGAAGCATTTTTTTTAGTTCGATAGTATGTTGTTCTTCTTGACCTATCATCGTTCTGGCATATTCTTCTAAATAAACAGAGGCGTTTTCTACCAAATCAAGAAGGCTTTTGTAGAGATTTAAAGCGTGCACTTCGTGTTCTAAACTTTCTTCAAGAATGTCTTTAATAGAATGTTTGTTGCTTTCTTCTATTGGAGTTATTTTTTGGCTAGGATGACCATCTAATCCAGTAAGAAGCTCTCCGGCCTGTTGAGCATGTAAAAGTGATTCATTTGCCTGACCTTGAAGAAAGGCAACAATTGGAATCCTATGAGGACCTGTAACCATAAGGGAGGAATGAGTATAACGAACTACACCCGCTAACTCATATTCCATTATAGAATTCAGAATCTCACATATCTGTTTTTCATCAATTTGCTTCATAAATAAGCTCCAAAAATAGATATAATATTGCCTATTTACATTAAAAAATTTATAAAATCATTTCTTTTCTGTGCTACTGCATATCAGTCGCAAAAAAAAATAAGTCTATTTATTTATGGGATACAGGGAGTTTCGATCTTCCCCAAAACAGAAAAGGTCCTACACGTTCGCCATCATCCACTAGTCTTAAATTTGGAAATCTTCTACGTAAGGCATTAAGAGCAATCCTTGCCTCCATTTTGGCCAACTCTTTTCCAAGACAAACGTGAATTCCTACACTAAAAGATAAAACCTTTTTG
This sequence comes from Pseudomonadota bacterium, assembly GCA_036344135.1. Lineage (GTDB taxonomy): Bacteria > Pseudomonadota > Alphaproteobacteria > MED-G09 > MED-G09. Next base: position 16,649 of record JAYYUG010000097.1, read on the forward strand.
CCATCTCTACTTACATCAAAAACGTTCGGATTGTTAAAAACTTCTGGATCCCGATTCGCCGCACCATAATGCATCATAATTTTAGTGTTTTTCGGAATTATTGAGCCTTCAATATCAACATCTTTTGATGTGGTTTTAAACAAACCCAGGATTGGTGGATCAAAACGTAAGCTTTCGCTGATCGCATCTTCAATATTAATTTTATCTTCAATAAAATCATTCCAAAGATTATCAATAGATAATAATCGCCAAACAAGATTGGAAATTAAAGATGTGGTTGTTTCGTTTCCTGCAACAAAAATTTGTCTCGTCAATTTAACAGCCTCATCTTTAGACAAATGTTTTGAATCTATTTTTGCATGAGCAATTCTTGATAACAAAGATTCTTCTTCTTTTTCATTTCTTTTCAGGAGCATCAAATCTAATAAATATTTATCCATACACTGTAATTCTTCCTCAAAGTCATTCGGGTTATCACTGCACATCTGTGCTATTGAAGCGTCTGCCCATTTCTTAAATTTATTAATATCGTCGGTCGGAATTCCTAAAATTTCACAAATAATAATGACCGGAAGAGGAAAAGAAAGATCGTCATGCAAATCCCAGACTTCCTTATTTTCAACTTTATTAAGCAGCTCATCGGCTATATCTTCAAGTCTCGTTTTCAAATTTTTGATCGAACCCATAAGAAAGTCCGGCTGAACAATTCTCCTGATATATGTGTGATGAACTCCGTCCGATAAAATCCCGTTCGATTCTACAAAATTAGGACCATTACCAAAACCTTCAATAAAGGTTTCGGGATCCCTCAGAGCTGAACTGACGTCGTTATGGCGCGAAAGGATGTAGAATGGAGGATTGAAAAGATCGTAATAATAGGTGCGATCTCCCCTTAAAAGTTTTTCCGCAGAGATGGATGGATCAGCAAGTTCTTCTGGACTCATTAAATCAATTGTATTATTCGTCTCGCTCATATCGCTAAACCAGAATTTGATTCATAAAAAAAATATTTTTCGTCACTTGATAGATTCTCCTTTGTGAACTTTAATACAAATGGTTATTCAAGAATTGTCAATCCCTCAAGAAAAAACTTATATAGGAGAAAAGAATGACTTTTAAAGGGCCGGTTGAAGATAGACTAGCTATACATGAGCTGGTTATGAGTTATGGTGATGCGGTAACTAGAAAAGACGCAAAAGATTGGGGTAAAACTTGGGCAGAAGACGCAATATGGAGAATTCCACATTTTCCACTCTTAGAAAAAGTTAAGGGACGCGAAGAGATAGTAAGGCTATGGTCTCAAGTAATGGAAGATTACAAATATATTGTCTTTACGGCAGTTTTGGGATCGCTATCAATTGAAAACGATACCGCTAAAGGGGTTACATACACCACCGAAACGGGTATGGATATTAAGGATAATAAATTACGAACACATGGCCAATACGAAGATGAATTTATAAAAAAGGATGGGAATTGGTACTTCTTAAAGAGAACTTTCTCTATCCTTCATCAGGATCGATTATAAAAAAAAGACCTTGATTCCAATAAAAGGAAGCAAGGTCAATTTTTTCATTCAATTTATCTTTGGTAAGACAACTCAAGCATCATAGTTCTTCCGGGTTTCATATAGGAATATCTATCAGCTTGGAAGCCGTAAATACTTCCGGCGTTACCACCTGTAGATGGAGTATCTGATGCATAGGTTTGGATATACTCGTCATTAAGATTTTTTCCAATAAGACTGAGCTTCCATCCTTGATCCGGAGAGCTAACACTAACGGCAGCATCAAAAACATGATATGAACCTTGTATTGCATTGGGTATGGTATCTCTCAATACATAATCATCAGAGAATTTCACATTTCCGTTAAGACCCAATTCCAGTTCACCCCCAATATCGGTAATATAATTGAAACCAAGGTTGTAACGCAAATCTGGAGACATAGCTTTATCACTTCCATTAAGACTTTGTTCCCATAAACCTCCGACTTGTGTCGTACATCCTTCTGAAGGTTTTTGACCGCCATAACAAGGACCGCTAAATTTTACATAGTTGGCATCATTATAACCTAATGCTCCGGTCAATCTAAGACCTTCCACAGAAGGCGGTAAGTAAGTAAGTTGTATTTCAAATCCTTCAGATTCAGTTTCCTCTGCATTCAAGGTTCTGTAGGCAAAAGTAGCAGAATTAAAGAAGTTTAATTGAAGATCTTCATACTCGTATTTATAGATATCAAACTCAACATTAAGAGCTCCATCTAAGAGAATAGCTTTAACTCCCGCTTCTACACCTTTTACCGTTTCAGGATCATAAGTGATGTCAGCAATCGGATCAGCATTTAATGTGCTATCAATAGAACCGTTATCAAATCCAGCTGACTTCCAGCCTTCTTTGTAAGCAACGAAATAAGTAACGTTTTCAGACGGTTGATAACGAAGAGTTAGCTCAGGAACCAATTCATCAAGTTTTGTTTTCGAAGCTAATACTCTGCCTTCAACAAATAAGAATCCAAACATTGGATTAACATAAGGTTGAGTAAAATAAGAATCCTTTTCTTCCTCAATATAACGCGCACCGACAGTTATTTGGGTTGTGTCAGACATATCCCAAATCAATTCACCATAAACAGAAATGGTTTTTCCATCTGTTTCAGATACCTTATCGTAAGCCACAAAACGATTTGACGGATCAGCTAAAGAATTTTCAGCTCCAGCAAAAATTACCTCTTGAATGAAGTATCTTTCAGTGTTGGCATAATACGCTCCTAATGCCCAGTTGAAGTTTCCTTCGTTCTTTGAAATAACTTTTGATTCTATAGAAAAATTCTCGAAATCATTACCTTCACCAGCAAAACATCCAACACTTGCTCCACCATCACAATCAATTACCCAACCAACATTTTGTTCGTGATGGTTCACAATTGTTTGAATAAAAACTTCATCCAAATCCACATTTAAATGCGCGGTAATAATTTTGGACTCGTAATTTTCTCCCAAATCTCCACCCAATTGACCTGTAAGTGGTAATGCAGCAGCAGGAGTCGTTGGAATAGGATTAGCGCCGCTTCGTCGGTCTTTATTACATTCACCACCGCCCACATTCTCAATCGGCATTAAAAAACCAGGATTGTCTGGATTTGCCGTGTTTACGTGAGGTTTTCCACCTAAAGTGGTGCAATCATACCATTCACTAACACCCATGTTTGCATAAGTATTATCTGCAAAAGAGGCTTTTAATTTAAAAAATACATTTTCAGAAAAATTTCCCGCAAGTGTCAAACGACCAGCGCTAAGTTCTGATTGGGGTGAATGGCTGGAAACAGGTCCTCTAGTCTCATGAACTGTTGGGGCAAATCCTTGAGATACATCAACCGTTGTATAGGTTGTTGGTCCTGCAGTATTTTCTAACCATCCTTTATCCATCTCGGAATTAAACAACGCAAGTCGTATTCCCCAATTATCACTTAGTGGAGAAGAAACCATAAATTCTGCAGTGTTTGTCTCATATTCAAACTCATTAGCCACCTTAAATCCCCATTCAAGTTCGTCTCCAGGATCATTAGTTGTAATTACAACCGCGCCTGATGTAGCATTTTTACCGAAATAAAGCGCTTGGGGACCCTTAAGGATAGCAACTTGGCTTACATCAAATAAACCTTCATTGATAACTCTTCCTTGTGGAAAGTAAACACCATCAATCATGACAGCTGTTGATTGTTCAATACCTAAACTACCTGGACTGGATGCAATACCACGAATGGCAATCTGAACACCACTACCACTGCTCAACCTATTGATCTCAAGAGAAGCGGAGCTATTAGCAATATCGTCCAAAGTTTGGAATCCGTACGTATCCATTTCTTCCTCGCTTATAGCTGTAATTGCTACAGGAATATCTCTCACTGATTCATCGCGTGCTCTCGCTGTAACAACAATCTCTTCTATGTATCTTGAAAGATTACTAGATGAAGAATTATCCTGTGCCTGAGTATAAGAAAAACTAAAAATTAAAGAAAAAACAAAAAATAACGAAGGAACAAATCTCATCACATTCTCCCAAAAAAAGGTTATCTTTTAGAAGTTTACTGCTTTAATCTCATTTGTAAATCTTAATTGCATATTTAATTATTTATATACCAAATAATGCAATGCTATTAATATGGGGTTGGAGGGAATTAAATGAGTGAAAAAAGACTAGAGGAGCGTTCAGCAAGGGTTTCTGGGTCTGCCAATAGGGTATATTCGGAAGATGTTTTAATCACCGGAGATCGTTATACTTCAATAGATTTCATGGAAAAAGAGATGGATAAACTGTGGTCAAGAGTTTGGAACATAGGAGGTTGGAGTAATGAAATTCCAAAATCGGGAGACTTTGTTACTCACCATATAGGACGTGAATCTATACTAATGGTTCGTCAAACGGATGGTTCTGTTAAAGCGTTTCATAATGTCTGTCCTCATAGAGGAAATCGTCTTGTTCATAACGATATTGGTTCAGTCCCGGAATTCACGTGCACTTACCATGGTTGGAAATTTGACCTCGGCGGTACGCTTATCTATGCTCAAGATGAAGAGGACTTTCCCAAAGGTAACCCATGTGGAAAACTTACTTTATCAGAAATCCCATGCGAAGTGTACGGTGGTTTTATTTGGTACAATATGGATGAAAATTGCTTCCCACTAAGCGGATTTTTGGGTGAAGTCAAAACCTACTTTGATATGCATGATTTAGAGGGCATGAAACGTATCTACCACAAAGTATGTGAAGTCCCTTTTAACTGGAAAGCATTAAGGGATAATTTTTGCGAATCCTACCATTTGCCAATGACTCATCCTCAAATCATAGATTACTTTGATGACGATTATAAAAATACTGATTTTGAACTTTTCGAAACCGGTCATAATTTAATGAAAATGAAAGGTTGCTTACCTTCTCTTCGCGATGCAGGAACATTTGAGATTAATGACAAACTTGAGGCAGACCTTCTCAACTGGGGGCTGGATCCTGCTGATTTTGAAGGAAAAGCTCATAACGTTAGAGAAGCTCTTCAAAAACAAAAAAAGAAATTAGGTTCTAAAAGAGGTTTCAAACATTTTGAGAAAATGCCAGACGCTTGGCTTACAGATGCTTTCCATTTTAATGTTTTCCCGGGCACGTCCATCACCTTCACAGCTGAAGTTGTCTCTCTTCAGAGGACCGAACCACATCCGACCGATCCAAATAAATCGATTTATGATCATTGGCAAATGGCTTTGAAAGCAGATAATTCCGACAGCCCTGAAACTAACCCAACGATGTTGGTATCCAGTCCCGAAGAAATGGTTGAATGGGAAGAAGTTGAAAAGACAGTGGTAATATTTGGCGAAGAAACACTTAGTGAGGTCGCTGATCAAGATTTGGAAAGATCGAGCGGTCAACAACTGGGTTTTCACTCCCGAGGATTCAAGGGTGCTTATTTGTCTGGTCAAGAAAATCGTGTGCAACAATTTCATAACTTCATTGACCGTTATATAAATAAAATATAATTCTCAACCACTAATATAGGATTTTCGAAGCGTGTTTATCCCTATTTCTATTTCCTTGGATTGCAAATATTAAAGCTTAGTATATCCATATAGATTAAGTATTTTAAATTTTTCTCGTTAATTCGACAGCCTCATGAATTGCGCTCATCATCGAGTTTCGACCACGTACATCACCAATAAGATGAGTGTTTCGATTTGTTTTAGCTAGAGCTTCTGAGAGCTCTCTATTAGGTTGATTGAAACTCACCAAGAATACGGTTTTGGCTTCTAGTTTACGTTTTCGTTCTGTAAACAAGACTCCTATTTCTACCTCCTCTTCAGTGATTCCACGTAAATAATGACCGCCAATAAAATCAAAATCTCCTGACATTAATCGCTCTCTAGCAGCGCCTACTGTGACAGGAGGATATGGAACATTTTGCGCCATTTGTTCCATCCTAGAAACCAGAGTTACGTGAACGCCTGCATTGAGTAGTACATCAGCTACAGAGATTGATTCAAACGTTCCTGTATCGTCAAATATCACAGCTGGTCCCTCTATTTCTGGCTTTTTACCAACACCAAATAGACTCCAGGAATTATACACATGAGATAAATCAAACCCTGGTATAGGTTCTGCAGGACTAGATACCTGAAAGCCATCGTCGCGCGGTGTTGTTCCTGTTGCTATTATGATTTCATCTGGAGAAATTTCTCTGACCTTTTCTTCATCAACCATTGAGTTTAAGTGAACATCTACTGTAAGCTCTTCAATTTCATCCATTAGATACTGGATAATAGCTCCTAAATCCCCACGATTCGGCGCACTAGCAGCCATTGCCACTTGTCCGCCAAGACGACGAGAGGCTTCGTGTAGCTCTACTTCATGTCCTCTAATAGCTAATGTTCTTGCGGCTTCCAACCCTGCAAGACCTCCTCCAACTATAAGTATTTTTTTGGAATCAAGCACCTTGTCCTGAGGATCGAAAGGGATAGATTTTTCTTGTGCGGCAGCGACATTTACTACGCAACTTAATGTGGAACCGTTCATTATACGTCCCACACAACCCATATTAGAACCTACACAAGGTCGAATCTTACGTTCATTACCCGATCGAGCCTTATTGACTAACTCAGGGTCAGCAATAAGCGCACGAACCATAGAAACCATACTGGCTTCTCCACTAGCTACAATGGAGCTTGCATGGTCGAGGGTCATTATTCTCCCTGTAACAATTGTAGGTTTTGTGATTCCAGGAGTAACAACTTTATTAGGGATCATCTCTACCCCTAGTGGATCATCTGAAGGTGCAATCAATTTGTGAAACCTCCAATATGCACCCATATGAAGAGAAATATAGTCAACTAGAGGATCAACTATTTTTGCTATCTCAGCATTGTCTTCCGGTTTAAGTCCACCTGGTACATGGTCTTCATTAGGGATACGAACCCCCACCACAAAGGAACTGTCTTTAACTTCTTCTCTTATCGCATTTATAATCTCAAGTAGAAAACGAACCCGATTATTTAATGACCCGCCATATTCATCAGTACGATGATTAGTAGCAGGTGATAAAAACTCATGAATTAAATACCCGCTGGAAGCATGTATATCTACACCATTCATGCCGCCATCACGACATCGTCGTGCAGCTGAAGCAAATGCTGCGGTAATTTCACCAATTTGCTCCTTCGTCATTTCTAATGGTATAACTCCTATCATAGGGTTAGGTATTGGGCTAGCTGACCAATTCTCAGGTGCTGCTCCATCAGGAAAACTTGCCCCAGCATGATAAATTTGCTGGAACAGCTTCATTCCATAGGGTTTTATAGTAGAAGTCAGTTTTTCGTAAAATGGGATGCATTCATCTGACCACAAAGGTAATAGGCCTGGTGCGCTAGGATGTACGCCAGTAGCTTCCAAGGTTGACATACCAACTCCTCCCCGGGCCCTAGCCTCGTGATAAGCAATCAAATCATCTCCAAGGGTCAAAGTTGCATGAGGGGTTCTCACAATACGGTTCGGGATTGTAATCCCACCTACCTTTATGGGAACAAAGAGGTTATCATATTGAGCCATTATCCTGCTTTCTAAAAATTAAGGTTACCGCAAGTGTATCATAAAGAATTCTTAGTATGCCTTTCTTTCTTTTGATAATGATTTATTGTAGGTTTAATATAACGTGTAAACAACTGAAAATATTGATAGAGGTTAATCATGGGAAAAATGTTTAAAGATCTTGACCCGGACACGATGGTTCGATCGCCAGGTATTACTTATCAGGAACTACTTGATACTGATTCACACGATGTTCCTGATGTATTAAGAATCCAATCACCAAAAGATCTTGGGCATTCAGAATTCTCGGTAGAACGTTACATTTCTAAAGACTGGCATGACAAAGAAGTTGAAAGAATGTGGAAAAAAATCTGGCAATTTGTATGTAGGGAAGAAGATATTGCTGAACCAGGCGACCATTATCGTTATGATATTGCTGGAATTTCATTTCTCATTCTTCGTACAGAGACGAATGAGATTAAAGCCTATCCCAATTCATGTCTTCACCGTGGTCGGATGCTCAAAGAGTTTGATGGTCACGCTTCCGAATTACGATGCCCTTTCCATGGATTCTGTTGGCACCTTGATGGCTCATTAAAGCATATACCTGCAGATTGGGATTTCCCTCAGATAGATAAAGAAAATTTTTCTTTACCTGAACTACCAATCGCTATCTGGGGAGGATTTGTGTTTATTAATCCTGACCAGCAATGCGAACCATTTGATGATTTCATTAAGGATATGAAGACTCAGTTTGAACGTTGGGAACCAGAAAAGCTATATAAACAAGCGCATGTTGCAAAAATCGTGCCTTGTAACTGGAAAATCGCACAAGAGGCTTTCTGCGAGGCCTATCATGTCAGCGGAACCCATCCACAAATTTTACCAAGTTTGGGGTGTGTTAATAGTCAGATCGATGTTTGGGATAATTGCGCCCGAGTTATTACACCATCAATGACACCTAGTCCTCTTTTAGATTACGAACTTTCTGAAAAAGATATGATGCGTACCATGATGGATCTACCACCGGAAGCCCAGGTTCCAGAATTACCAAAAGACATGAATCCTCGAGAGTTTATGGCGAATAGTAGCAGAGAGGATTTAAGGCCTAACGCAGGAAGTAAAGTTGATGAATATTGTGATGCTGAAATATTAGATAGCCTCGATTATACCTTGTTTCCAAATTTTCATCCGTGGGGTGCATTTAATAAAATAGTGTATAGATTTAGGCCCAATGGTAACGATCACCGATCAGCGATTATGGAATGCATTATGCTTTCGCCATTTCAAGGAGAAAGACCGCCTCCAGCTCCCATTCATTGGTTGAAAGAAGATGAAAAATGGTCCAGTGCCTTGGGTTTTTTAGGTAAAGTTTTCGATCAAGATACTTTCAATATGCCTAAGGTACAACTTGGACTAGAATCTACCTACAAGTCAGGAATCACACTATCTGGTTACCAGGAAGGGAAGGTTCGTTGGTTACATCACAAATTGACTGAATGGGTGGGAGAATAATGCCTTCTGTAAAACATCCATTTGACCCAAATATTTTATATGAGCTAGATAAGGATGGCAACATAAGAGTGACCAATGGAGAAAAATTCGGTGTATTTACTACTGAAGGTAGGCATATTACAGGAGAAATTCGTGAAGCCGATCCACAATTATGTGTTTGGGTCGGAAACAATCCTGATGTTGAACAACAGCAAGCGAGGGATGAACGTTTTACGGAACGTCATGGTTTTAGGAAAAAATAAATATCACGACTTCCAAACCTTAAGTTTTATTCTGTCAGTGTTATTTAAACCATAAATATGGTTTATTTCCAGTTATCCTAAAGTAAATTGACATGTTTACCATATGCGTAATCAAAAGAGCTACTGCTATTCCGATTGCCCATATAGGATCGCGGTAATTTAAATGCGCCCCGATCAAATATAAAGCAATAAGAACCACAATAGTCCATACACCCATTACCAAAAATGCTTTTAAAGAGCTCATATTTATGTCCTCCTAATTCTCTTTTGCTTAAAATCCAGTTCTACTTTGATGTCGGATTTAAGGACCGATTGACAAGCAAGAATATATCCTTCTTTTAATTGTTCATCAGCCAACACATATCCGAAATCTGTAAGTGGTCTAATCTTTCCCTCTAACAATTTGCATCTACATGTCCCGCAACTTCCGACCCGACAATAATGTGGCCATTTAATACCATTGTCCAAAGCAGCTGTAAGTAATTTCTCTTCCCGTCTTACTTTCAAAGTTTCATTAGCATTTACAATATTTGCCACAAAATGCTTATCTTTTTTTATAAAAAAATTAAGCACATTTTCAAACATAAATAATTCTGGCCAGTACTGAGTAAAACTTAAAGTTTAATTACTTCAGGTCTAAGAGACCATAAAATAGCCAATATTTCGTCTTTTATACCCTGATCAATATTGTTTTCATCTAAAGCAGCCATCATATCATCAACAACCGCATTGAATTCCTCTTCGGAAATATTCATACTCGTATGTGCAGTTATCATGTCTTTACCTGTATACTCTTCAGGCCCTCCAAACCCGTTACACATAAACTCGGTCACTAATCTTATAACTTCATTAGGATCACTATTAGCATAACGATTATTAACCGTTGGATTTGAAGTATGATTCTTAAACAATGATGTAGCAATTTCTTTAATTGAATCGGGACCACCAATCCTTTCATAAAGACTATCAGACATAATTTTCTCCTTTTTATAAAGCCTTAGTAAAATAGACTAAAGCTATAATCAATATTTATTAAGCATAACCAACTTGTTTGTTAATCTTAGTTGCAATTTCACGCTCTGCATCAGTTGCAAAAGTATTATCCCAATGATCAAGCTTTTTCTTAATTAAAGCATGCCATAAAGGTGGCACAAGGGCTAAAGTAAATCCAGTAAAGTAACCCCACCCAGGATTGGGTCCTCCAACATCATCCAATTCCCAGAAATGTGTTTCTCCACGAACATGGTGATCGCATTGACGACCAATTTCTATGAAAAACCAACTCGTAAAAGCCGTATCATTATCCCAAGAATGACGGTGTTCAATGGGTTTGTCCTTTTCTCGTACTAACCCAAAATGCTCCATATAGTTAAGAGCTTCCAGCTCAAAATTAGATATAGTCCAGACAAAGAACATGCAAGCAACTCCGACTATACCGCCTGCCCACACAAACAGGATTATAGTTGGAAGACTTATTAAATAACCTGTAATCCATTTGTTATCTAATGAGAAAAACGATTTCCCTTGTTTCTCAAGTTTTTCTTGTTCCAACTCAAAAGAAAATTTTGACTGTCCCATATGTGATAACCAAAAATGTTTGTAAAGACTTCTACCCCTAGGAGAAGTGGCAGGATCATTTTCATGGGCAAGTTCTAAATGATGGTTATAGACATGTGCGTAACAAAAATGTGCAGCACCGCTCAACCCCATCATCAATCTTGAAATAGGCCAACCTATATCTTTAGTATGAGATAATTCATGACCATAAATTATTCCAAGTCCTGCAAATGCACCTGCTGACAAAGAAGCTCCGTACAATTCAAGACCTGTAATGCCTGTTTGAACAGGTAACCAACCCAACAACGTAACAGTCCCAAAATCAGCTCCACTCGTATACTGATAAACTCTCCAAGCTAATACTACTTGTAAGATAATGAATATTGGCAGCATCAAATACATTACTAGATTTTGTAATTCTTTTATTCCATAAGACTTTCCATTTTTATCAAATCCAGCACCTTTAGTATGGAAGTTGATCACCAGAGTATCTATAGTAATGCCAACTAAAAATAAAACAGCTCCTGTCCAAACAAAAGGTCCGCCAACAATGAGACCTAATATCGTGACAGACGTCAAAACTGGTACAATAAAGTATCTAATATTAATAAAAAATTTTTTCATTTTATCCTCTCTTTAGTGCTTTCAGAAAACCCTTGGGCGCACAATCTGAAAATCAAATACCCTGCTCTTTGGCGAGCAAACCATGACCACACTAAACTTTCGTTTAGCTTTTTACATTTTGAGATTTATAAACGGACCGTTTTTTTGCTTCCTGAGCCACATTGTATCACCACCTTCGCACGGTATGCAGGTTGGCAGGGGTAATTCCCCCTCTCAAAATGTACTGACATTTAATGACAGAAGTCTATAAAATGCAACTAAAAATTGTATATAATATTAAAAAAGGGCAAATCTAGGCGCCTTGAGCCGTAGGGCGTACAACTATTTCATTTACGGCTACACCAGGATCCTGCTGCAAAGCATAAATAATAGCTTCTGCAATCCTCTCTGCAGGCTGAGCAACAGCTGCGAGATTTCCCTTCATAAGAAACTCCAACATAGATTCATCTTTAATTGAACTTCCTAATTCCGTCTGAAATGCGCCCGGATAAACGCATGTCACTTGCAATTTACCCGCGCTTTCCATTCTTAGACCTTCAGAAATTGCGCTTACGGCAAACTTGGTGCCAGAATAAACTGCACTTCCCGGCATGACTCTTTTTCCCGCTACAGATGAAACATTAATAATCTGACCATCTCCTCTCTCTAACATGTGCGAATAAACAGCATCAATACCATAAAGGACGCCCTTAATGTTGACATCAATCATAAGATCCCACTCATCGGTTCGACCTTTTTCTAATAAAGACAAAGGCATAACACCAGCATTATTGACAATGGCATCAATACGACCAAAAGTTGAAATGCCGTGACTTGCTAATTCGTGGATCTCTTGTTTGTTCGTTACATCTGTTGTTTTAAAAATTGCATTTTGATTTCCAAGACTAGCACACAATTCTTCAAGTCTGTCTTGTCTACGGGCACCCAAAATTACTTTTGCTCCAAGGTCTACACACATTTTGGCGGTTACCATACCAAAACCGGAACTGGCACCTGTGATTAATATAACTCTATCTTTAATATCTCTCATTTCTTACCTCATTAACTTTTTTTATATATCGGACTCAAATTCATCAAGAATATAAGACCTCATATTTTTTACGTTAGTATCAAAAAGCTTTTCTTCATCCGTATAAATCTCCTTATTAGCCTCCGGCTCACTTAGCTTTTCGCTACAAGATTGCATAGTTTCCATATCCGGATACCATATCTCTAAAAAGACATCGAATTCAGGATCGGTTAAATTTCCATCGCGATCCGGTGTGGGGTTGGTAAATCTTCTAAGATATTTGCTAGCATACCCACTAAGATATTTTTCACCAATCAATCTGTGATGATTTTCATAATATTCCCTGAACTCTTCAACTGTCATTCCTGGCCTTCGCTTCATTGGCATTACAATCTTAATCATGACTTAGTCCTCTTAAAAATTAATTAATATTCAAATTATAGTATTAATTGTGAGTTTTATACCCTTCACTTCAATAATTATTAATGGTAACTGAAAAGAATGGAAAACAAAATTATATCACCTTGTATTTCGGTTTGTGTGCATGATCCATACAATGACTTTTGCTATGGATGCGGAAGAACACAAGAAGATAAGAAAATATGGATAGAACCTCAAACGACCAACGAATGGAAAGAAAAGAACCTTATTGAAATAATCGATCGCTTAGAGGAAAAACAAAAAAAATCCTTCGAACTGCAATATCAATACAAACTGAAAAATGGTATCTCACCTATTAAAGAAAAAAAATTAAAATTAGAAAAAGGGTTATAAAAGTATGATGGGTACTGAAGATAAATTTCTCATAACAGAAGTAATGGCAAAATACGCTGCTGCAATAGATGGGAAAGATTTTGAATTGTTCTCGACTTGTTTTCAACAAAATGTCGAAGTTCTTAGGAATGGAGACAATACTACAGCTATTAAGGGACTTGATGATTGGATATCGTATGTAAAAGAATCTGTTGGCAAATGTAAATTTACTCATCACTTGCTCAGCATACCATTAATTCAGAAAGATGGTCAGTTAGCAAAAGTTAGAACTAACTTCAAACTCTTCACTCGCTATATTGAACCTGAGGGAGAAATTGCGGATTTTTTTGGTTTCTATGAGACAAAAATGATCAAAGAAATAGACCAATGGAAAATAACACAACACAACTTGAATTTTTTCTAAGGGATTGTAGAATTATATGATTATACCAATTCAGATTGACCCAGAAAACGGCCTAAAAATCTTCAATACTCGCGCATCCAAAGCAAGTGAAAAAATTTCCGGTAAGGGTTATTCGGTAATGCAAGATGATACTCTTACTGATCTTCCCGCAGCACCTAAGGGTGCAGTCTTTAATGCCGAAGAACAGTCAAAATATCGAGAATTTAAGAAAAAAAGAACAGGTTCAGCTAACTATATGGCTATGGATGGAGACTTCAAAAAATATCTTGAAGATCTTTATTCTACAGATCCTATTCCCAGAGATTCACTCAAGGATGAATGTGAGATACTTGTTGTTGGCGCGGGCTTAGCTGGACTATTACTCTGGTACAAACTTCAGAAAGCAGGTTTCAACGATGTTCGTTTTTGTGAAAAAGGAGGCGATGTAGGTGGAACCTGGTACTGGAACCGTTACCCAGGTGTAGCTTGTGATGTGGAATCATACAGTTACCTGCCCCTACTCGAAGAAATGGATTACTTTCCAACAATGAAATTTGCTTCTGGATTTGAAATCATGGAATATTGTCAGGGTTTAGCTGAAAAATTCGGTTTCTATAAGCGGTGTCTTTTCCACACGACCGTAGAAAAAACTGTCTGGGATGAAACTACATCAAAATGGACTATTTCAACAGATCGTGGAGATGAAATGAAAGCTCGTTTCGTTGTCCTTGCTAACGGTCTTCTCACTTCTCCTCGACTAGCAAGAATAGAAGGTATGGAGACTTTTAAAGGCGAATCCTTTCATACATCTCGTTGGAACTATGATGTTGATCTGTCAAATAAGGTTGTAGGTATTATTGGAACAGGTGCTACTGCCGTACAAACAATACCGGAATTAGCAAAAACAGTTAAAGAACTTTTCGTTTTTCAACGAACTCCTTCTTCCATAGATGTCCGGGATCAAAGGGAAACTACTCAAGAAGAAGTCCAAACCTGGAAACGGGAACCTGGATGGGCAAAAGCTAGGCGCGCTAGATTTGCAAAAATTTCGGCTGGTCGTACTGCAATGAAAGCAAACGACGACTATCTATCTGGGAAAAAAGACCACTTTAAAGAAATAAAGCGCCATGAGGGAGATCTGTCTCCCGAGGAAATGATTGAAAAGCAGCTAGACACAAATTTTCGTATTATGGAGCAAATCCGAGCTAGAGTAGATGCCATCATAGAAGATCCGGAAGTGGCCACCTCACTTAAACCATATTATCCCTATGGTTGCAAAAGACCAACTTTTCATGATGAATATCTTCCAACCTTTAATTTAAAGCACGTAACTTTAGTCGATACAGCACCTTTAGGTGTCACAAAAATCAATAAAGATGGAGTTGTGTATGATGATAAAGAATATCCTTTGGACGTATTAATTTATGCAACAGGCTTTAGATGGATGGAAGCTGCAACTTTTAATATGGTCATAGGTAAAGACGGAAAATCCTTAAAAGAAAAATGGGCTTTAAATGGTACAAAAACTTTCCTTGGAATTCATAGCAACGGTTTTCCAAATCTATTCATTGTTACTGGCCCTCAAGGAGGTGGAGGAAGTTTCAATTTCACAGATGCCATTGAAGCCCACGGCGATTATATAATATGGATGTTAGAAACCATGAAAAATCAGAATACAGGAGTTCTTGATGTTAAGAAAAAACATGAGGATGAATATTCTGAACACTGCAGAGACGTTGATACAAGAACCAGTGCCTTTAGAGACTGCATTTCCTATTACAACGATGAAGGAAAAGCTGAACCAGGGAGTTTAGCCTATTATGGTGGTGGACAATGGCACAAAAGAAGAATTAAAGCTCAGAAAACCCTCAAACCCTATCTTTTTAATACTGTTCCTCGTCAATAATTATTATTAAATTAGATAAGGTCCAGAGAAAAAAATTTATTTTCTTTTCTACCACAAGTCATATTTTTGAAGTTCAGCCCTTCCAACAACCATATGGTGGACTTCATCTGGTCCATCAGCAAATCTTAAATGCCTCATGTCAGTATACATATCTGCTAAAGGAGTCCATTGCGATATACCTGCAGCTCCATGCATTTGAATGGCTTGATCAACAATTAAACAAGCTTTTTCAGGAACCATTGCCTTCACAGCGCTAATGTAAATTCTTGCTTCTTTATTTCCTAATACATCCATGGCCTTTGCTGCTTGCAGTACGGATAAACGCATAGCGTTGATTTCTATTCGAGCGCGAGCAATTACTTCTAGATTTTTACCCAATTTGGCTATGGGTTTTCCAAAAGCTTCCCGAGAACCTGCGCGTTTTACCATTAACTCCAGTGCAGTTTCAGCTTTTCCTATAGTCCTCATACAATGATGGATACGCCCTGGACCTAGACGCACTTGGGATATTTCAAATCCTCTTCCCTCTCCCAATAAGATATTGCTTTTAGGTACTCTCACATTATTAAATTTTATATGCATATGACCCTGAGGCGCATGATCGTGTCCAAACACTTCCATTGCTTCTAACATTTCCACTCCCGGAGTATCTATGGGTACAAGAATTTGTGATTGTTGTTTTGAAGGTGAGGCATCAGGACTGGTTTTAACCATCGTGATCATAATCTTACAACGAGGATCTCCTGCGCATGAAATATAGAATTTCTCTCCATTGATAACCCATTCATCACCTTCTAAGACAGCACTTGTACTAATGTTTTTTGCATCCGAAGAAGCTAGATTAGGCTCGGTCATAGCATATGCTGATCGTATTTCACCATTCAATAAGGGCTTTAACCATTGCTCTTTCTGTTCTTCTGTACCGACTCTTTGTAAGACTTCCATATTCCCTGTATCAGGAGCACTGCAATTTAAAGTTTCCGAGGCAAGCGGGTATTTCCCTAATTCTGCAGCAATGTAAGTGTAATCTAAGTTTGTTAACCCATCGCCAATTATCCCATCAGAATCAGGTAAGAAGAAGTTCCATAAACCTATTTCTTTTGCTTTATCTTTAGCACCATCTAAGAGTTCAAGTTGACGTGGGTGCCAAGACCATCTGTCCTCTTTCTCCTTGTGAAGAGCAAAAAATTCTTCACTTATAGGCACAACATTTTCTTTAATGTGTTTATTTACCAGGTCCAACAATGGTTTTGCTTTTTCGGACATTGCTAATTGAAAAAGCTCACTGTTTAAAGTTGTCATAATTTATTCTCCTTATTTAATTCTCTTTCTTATCTTTGCGTCTAAAAGGTTATTGTGGCTCTATAACACCTTTTTTAAAAGCAGGACGGTCCATCAACCTCTGAATATAGCCTTTTATATTAGTCATTTCTTCAGAAACACAACCTAAGTTGTTGCTCATAAAACAAGCATGTCCCAACATTGTATCTGCCGCTGTAAAATCTCCAACTAGATAGTCCTTACCTTCTAGATTTTCTTCTATAGGTTTAAGAGCATTTGCTAAAAGTCTTTGAGCTTGACCTAATACAGTTTCATCTCTCCTCTCAGGAGGCAAAAGGATAGTATGCACTACAATAGTATTCATTGGAGGCATAACCATGCCTTCACAATAATGAAACCATTGAAGGTATTTTGGGAAGCGTTCATCGTCTGCACTAGGTTTTAAACCTCCATTTTTGTGCCTTTCAAGGATGTAATCAATAATTGCTCCTGATTCCCAGATTTGGATATCTCCATCATCCAGAACAGGAACCCTTCCAAGAGGATGCCTGGCTCTGTGTTCATCCGATTTAAGGTCTTTAGGATGAAAATCCATTCTATTTAATTCATATTCAAGCCCTAGCTCTTCTAAGAGCCATAGAACCCTTCCAGCTCTGCAATTAGGTGCAAAATGTAATTTCAACATAATTAATCCCCTTCTTTAATTTTATTTCTTATCGGATTGATTTCCCGTTTTACAAGATGGCGGGATATCTAAGGTCGGATTTTTATCAAAAAACCCTACTGGCATTAAATGAAAACCACAATACTCCACAGGCATTACCGGCCAATCCTCTGGTCTAGGAATATGACTTAACCCAAAAGTATGCCATGTCACAAGATCACATTTTGAAATATCTCTATCATTTTTAGTATAATCTTCTAAACCTGATTCTCCATCACTCATCACTGTATAACTTCCGGCCGCTCCTAGCTCCTCAGAATTATAAGGAGTAGCCCACAAGTTATGTTTCGCAAAAGCGGCTCTTTTACTAACGATAGAATCTGGATTGGAAAGAAGTTTAGGTGTCGCTCCTGGTAAAAGTTTATATGCTACTGGAACTCCCAAAGAATTTTTTTTATTAGGATTAACCACTTTCCAGACTCGACTTGTTTCAGGAGAGATTTCTCTTTTTGCATCACTTTCTTTTGTTAGATGGGAAGCAACAGAGCTGAATTGCGTCCCATTTGGATTGTTCTCACTGACGGGAAGCAATTGAATTTCTGTTTCAAATAACTGATTTTCTTTTCCATCCAACTCCCAATCTAATCGAAAACAAAAAAGATGTTGATGAAGAGGTGCAGCTAAATTGTTCGCAACTTTTGGAGCTTGTGAAGGATTGTACGTCTCCTCAGTTATAGCACTAATTCCCATTATACCGGTCAACTTAACTTCCATCTGAATTGTTCCATCTAAATACAAATACCAAAATAATCCATAATCGTAATTGCCTACAGTAAATATAGAGCTAATAACGAGTCTTCGGGATCTACGTACTTCACTTGCTCCACCCCTATCATCGGAATGCTTCCATTGAATCCCATAATCTTCCTCATGAAGACAAATGGCATTCTCAGTCTTGATTATTTCTCCATCCCAATTGATTTGATTAATATCAAAGTATTGAATCTCTCCAATACAATCACAACCAAGTGTAAGAGAATTAATAAATCTTCCTAAACCAAACTCGCTTCCGTCGAAAACATGCTTCCATGAATGCATGGGGTCGGAATCACCATATGGAACAACCATATCAGACAAGGCTGCACGGTATAAAATTGAGCGATCGTTTAAGGATAACTCATGTAGAACTAGACCATGAACATCGTGAATAGAAATTCTAAATTTCCAACCCTGCCAAGATATATGATAACCGTCCACCTCAAAACTTGGTCCATTCGGTTGAGTTATATTTATAGTTTTTAATCCTTCGCGTATCTTAGACTGAGACTCAATATCGTAACGCGCCTGTTCCTTTGGAATTGGCACCACCCCATGATCTTCTACATGAACAACTTTACCAAGTGTGACATCTACCCAAGAAATTACTCCCTGAATAGGTTTGGCATAACCATTATCATCTATACTTTCTTTAAGGAATGAAATGCATTTAAGGGCTCGATGACCAGGTTTTACGGTTTCATGAACAAAACCTCCTGCGGGCCATGGATCAATATGAAGAAGTTCAAAATTGGTTATACCTCGTTTCTCTAAGGCTTTTTGGTATTCAGGGTTTTGAATTGTTAACCCTATCGCAGTCATCATTTCTTCCATATTATATGGAGCTTGGCCATTAGCCTTTAATCTTTCATATGAAACAAACTGATTTTTGACGATATCAATTTTAGCACAAAAACCCCCGTCTGGATTTTTATCAGATCCTAATAATTTGACCTTTCGTGGAATAGGGTCATTTTCTTTATAATCTCTAACAATAGATTTATCCGGCTCATCAAGAATAGCAGAAATAAATGTTGATCCTTCTTTAAATCTTTTATCTGACTTTAGTAATTCCACTGCTTTTTCAATTTCATGAGATTCCAAGGGATCTAAGGGATGTTTTAAAGTCATATTTCTTTCTTTTCCTTCTTAATTAAGAGGTATTTAATCTTCCACAACCTCAAAGGTAACGCCCGCTCCTTCAGGAAGACGTGTTAATAATGCTTCCCCCATTGCAGAAGCTGGGGTCCAGAAACCCCCTCCAACATTTAAATCATCTTGAGCTAGAGCAAGTGCACTTTCAGCTATCATCTTTGATGTAGAACCATAACCTGGGTCTTTATCTCCCTTAACGCGAACTTTAATATTTTTGCTGATATCATTAGAATGAATTCCCAATAAGTCGATTTCAAAGAATCCTTTATCCATAGATTCTTTTGAAGGACCTTCCCCTGGTTTTGGTAGGACACGTTTTAGCAGAGATCGCGTAGGCGAAAAGCTTGCAAGACCAGCAAACGCTCCTGTACCAATTCCAACACCAGTGGCCCCTAGAAAACCAGTCGCGCCCTTGCCTGAGAGAGTTCCCTCATCATATTGAAAATCACTACCATATGCACTCTTCAAAAGTTCATTAGTGCGACGCACCACTCTAGTATTGATGGCGGCCATAACAAATGGTCCTACCCAAGAATCAAAGTCTTCATCGAAATAAGCAGCTACACGATCAGGACCGTCTTGACCTATATCTTTGTCATTCAGCGAGTAAGGATCTGCCATAATCTTGAATATAGAAGGGTCTTCTTTAGCTTTCTCCATCATAGACATCATACTGTCCATAGTACCGCCACTAAAACCACCAGAAAATCCTTTTACCCGGTATTTTATACGATTTGCTACAACATCATGCCGTTCTTTCATCTGCTTCTGAAGATAAAAGACACCGATGTCTGAAGGAATACTATCAAAACCACAAGTGTGAACTATTTTTGCCCCACTATTTATAGCTTCTAATTGATGCTTCGATATCATCTCTCGCATCCAATGAACTTCTCCTGTTAAGTCGCAATAATGCGTCCCATGACGAACACAAGCAGCCACTAACTCGGAACCATAACGAGCATAAGGGCCTACTGTTGTAAGAATGACTCGTCCCTGCTGTACCAGTTGATTTAAGGATTCAGTGTCATGGCTTTCAGCTTCCAATACTGGAATATTTCTACCTTCAAGAACTTGTTCCAATTTATTAATATTTCGACCGGCAACTGCCCAACGAAGGTTGCTATTTGCTTGTCGTTCCGACATATAATCGACAACCAACTGACCTGTAAAACCACTAGCACCCCAAACAATGATATCATAAGGCCTTTCCATGTTAAACTTTCTCCTTTGAATTAAGTATTTGCTTCATATGTATCCCCAGATTCCCACTGAACATCGATTGGGCCAGAAGAAATGAGAATAAATTCGCATCCATCTGGACCAGACTCTTCAGGGCCATAAGTGTGATTTGCTCTAACCCAGCGTACATCACCTCTTTCGTACCATCCCGTTCCATCATTGAAAGTCATGGAACCGCGCATAATAACATAAATTGTATCGTCAGCATGGGCATGACGATCAGCTTTCGTGTTTGGTGGGAATTTGTTTGGAACTACCCAAGGTCCTCTTTCCCAGTTCTCTCCCATAAATTTTACCTTAACAACGTCGCTCATATGATCAAAAAAATCAGGTGAGGTTTCAGGATCAACAAAAGTTGTCCATTCGCCATCATCTAAATTAGCTTTACCACGCCAATCATTGTGTTTAGCAATAGTTTCCATTTCTCCCTCCTTAACATTTATTTATTAGGATTAATAAGATATTTTTCTCCAGTCGCTTGTTTTGAGTAAACATTAATATTTTCAGGTAGTAAAACCTCCGCAAGCGATATTTCCTTTGTGTAGTGGCTAGCAAAAGTTGTTTTTATTTCATCAATGACTCTCTGTTTTAATTTATTAAATCTCTCTGGCCCTATTTTCGTTATAAATGGTGTAAGAAGCCATCCTCCCAGACCCCACGAAAACCCAAAAGATCGTGTTAAAGTTGTAGGAGATCTATCGAGGCCACCATAGATATAGACTTGTTTAAAGGTGTCCGATCCATAACGATTGTAATCTGAGGAAGTTTTGGATGCTGCAACTTCCATTGCCGTAAGTATTTGTCCTGAAAGCTTTCCTCCACCTGTTGCATCAAAACCTATAGTTGCTCCAGTTTCAACTAGAGCTTCTATTAAATCTTCCATAAAGGTATCGCTGCTAGAATTACAAACATTTTTTGCTCCAATAGCTTTCAATTTTTCAACATGTTCATCTTTTCGAACTATATTCACCAGAGATACATCTTCGCTTAAACAAATTTTAATTAGCATCTGGCCTAAATTTGAACCAGCAGCGGTATGTACTAGGGCAGAATGATTCTCCATTCTCATAGTTTCGACCATTGCTAAAGATGTCAGAGGATTTACGAAACAAGACGCGCTTTCTGAGGGTGAAGTCCCTTCGTTCATTACAAAACAGGAGGATGCTTTCACACATCGGTATTGCGAATACATTGAGCCTCCTGCAACACCGACCGTTTTCCCTACCAAGTCCTTGAAGTCTTTTCCTCCAGAAGCAACTACTATTCCTCCGCCTTCATTGCCTACAGGAAGAGATTGACCTATTCGAGCCGTAACCACTCTTAGAAAGTTCTCTTGGATATCCATCTTCACTTGTGCATTCTCCCCTTCACCTGTAACGGTCATGGTAGAAACTTCTGCGGGCCCAATCAACAAACCTAAATCCGAGGGATTAATAGGAGAAGCCTCAATCTTAATAAGAACTTCATCTTCTTTAGGTTCGGGAATTTTAGTTTTTTCAATATATATTCTTAGTTTTCCTTCTTTTGTTACTTCTGATCTGATTTGCTTAGAACTCTCTTCACTCATATCTCTCTCCAAAAAAATTTACGCTCAGATTTTCTACAAGAATTAGAAATTGATGCTTGTAAATGATTCTTTTTTAAATTAATCCGAACTAGCTCCATCTACTGTGCCTATTATATTTTCAGCTGGCAAACTAATATTTTCTATACAGGCAATATTTACACTAATTTGGTTGGGGTCTTTTCTTCTCTTGTGGTGGGTATAAATACCACAAACTTTACAAAAAAAGTGTTCGGCAATATTTTTGTTCCATTTGTAGGAACTCAGAAACTCCTCGCCTTCAAGAAGAGAAAAGTCATGTTTGTCTACAAATTTCATAATTATTGATTTCTTCATGCATAAAGAACAATTACATCTATATAGTTCATCCATTACATTTTTAGCTTTGATTTGAAAGCTTACCTTTTCACAATGACATGACCCTTTGTATAAATTCATTTTCAAATCTCAATAACTCACTTTAATCTTCATGAACAAAATAAATATACTGATTAATATTTTCTTTTGCCCAACAAAAGAAGCATAAGCTTTAATTCTTCTCATAGATTTTCCTAAGATTCTGATTTTATAAATTTTATTAGGATTTCAGACAACTCTTTTGCTTTAGTCCATTGATAAAAATGACCTCCACCAATATGGGGTGCACTTTTTGCATTCGGTACCATCGCCAGTACATCTCGTTCAATTCCATTGGTAACTGGGTCATCTCCAGCAAAAACACTTAAAAAAGGTTTCTCAAAGTTATTAAAAAATTCTCTTGCTTTCTTTTGGGCTTCTAAAGAAGAGTCTGGGATAATTGGCACATGGCTTGGCATAGCCCTAGGCCCCATTTTATAACTTGAATCAGGAAATGGAGCTTCGTAAACCTTAACTAATTCTGAGCTGCATGGAGAAAATCTTTCCAAACCAATTCTTTGAAAAAAATATTGAATAGCTGTGCTTATTTTTGATCTTTTTTCCATCATTTGAGAGCTCAAAAAGCCAATTGGAAGGTCAACAGTATCCCAGCAAAATTTCTGCCAAAACATAAATTTTAAAGCAGGAGAGCTACTATCGTCCATTTTTCTTAGCTCTTTAGCCATTGATATTGGGGTTAGTTTTAAGTCGCTATTTCTAAATTCTATTACTCTTTCAATAACCTCATCGGAAACATCAGGATTATAGGGTAAACCTGTATTTCCTATTGAGACCTTAGTAAACTTATCTGGGTGTTCAGCTATAACTCTTAAACCTATTAATCCTCCCCAATCTTGCCCGAAAAAAGATAAATCCGAAAAATTATTTTTAGTGAGCCACTGACTCATCCAATCAACTTGGCGTTGATAACTATAATCTTTTCTAGATGCTGGTTTGTCAGATTTACCATAACCTGGAAGATCAGGTGCAATCACTCTAATTCCCGCTGAATTAAAGTATGGAATCATCCTCGCGTACAAATAACTCCATACAGGTTGTCCGTGCATACATAAAATTGATGGACCGTCTTTCGGTCCCTCATCTATATGATGAATTCTAAGATCGCTGCCATCATGTGTCTTGATAACTGTATAAATGGGTTCAAAAGGATAATCTTTTATTTTTGAAAAACATTTATCGGGTGTCCTTAGTATATCCATACGATTTATCTATTTTTGCATTAGACAGAAAATTATTCACCATGTAGTGGAGTGAAAACCCTTCTGGAAAACTTCCATTCTCCACCTTCTTTAATACATTCATCATCATACTGCCCGCAAGGGTGTATCTCTGTTCCATCAGGCAAGACGGCTGTCTCAATTGTGTAGCTTCTCATAGTAGCCTTATCGCCATTGATTTCTATGTGTGCGGGTTGCGCCATCATGTGCACAAAAGGATAACCTTTCATTGCTTCCACCCAGATATTTACGATATTTTCTTTTCCTTCATTTCTGATTTCCAAATGCGGAATTTCCCAGAAAGATTCTTCTGCCCATGAACTTCCCCATCTTTCAGCGTCTCTCTGATTAACACCGTCACAATACCTATCAAGTAATTCCCGGATTGCTAACCTATCAGCAACTTGGTCTAAATCTGTCATTTTCGTTTGTCCTCCGTATATAATGCGATGCCTTACAATTATGAAGTAAATCTTTAACTGAAACAAGAAAGAAAGATGTTATTGGTGTTTAGCTCACAAATTTTCTAAACAATCATTATTATATATTATCCACTCGTGGCTTTTTTGAGGACTGCTAAGTATGAACCTTCAACACACATTTGTTCTAAATATCCATTCTTTACTAGTATGTCATGCACCTTAGGTAAGTTGTACCAAGGACAACTAGTAAATAGATGGTGCTCTAAATGGTAATTTACATTATGGGGAACCATAAAGAATTTTATTAATCTCGAAGCTTTTGTCGTCCTGGTATT
Organism: Pseudomonadota bacterium; assembly: GCA_036344135.1. GTDB lineage: Bacteria > Pseudomonadota > Alphaproteobacteria > MED-G09 > MED-G09. Next base: position 41,338 of record JAYYUG010000097.1, read on the forward strand.
ATCAAGATCAGATAGACCAGGCGTTACAGCATGTTCCGCAATATTTCTTATACGTATTATCAGGCTGTAATATGTGAAAGAGGGTAACCACCAAAGTAAGAAAAACAAAGACCAGTGAAATAATGTGCTTATAATAGCCAAAATAATAAGATTAGTTATTGTGAAACCTGATATTTTTTTCCATATCTTTTCTCGTTTCGTTCCATTTTCATCACCTTTTGAGGAAAAAATTGAAATTAATGATCCTCTATAACGCCTTAAACCAGTGATTCCCAACAAGTCTCTAACAACTTTACGAAAAAAACTGGTTTTCTTAATGGGAAATGGATCACTCAAAACCTTGTCTGGATCTTTTGATGTTTCTGTAAAACGATGATGCTTTAGGTGATAAGGTCGATATTGCCTATTATCTTGAAATAATGGGAATGAACAAAACCATTGTGTTATGAAATCATTTATTTTGGGATTTTTAAATAAGAGATTGTGTGCACCCTCATGAGCTAAAACTGCTAAAGCAAACTGCCTACATCCAATAATAATAATGGCCAAAATAAAAGTCAAAAAAGAAGGGAAATAAGAAAACAATGAAATAGCCGCAAAAATCTGCACCCAATTGGATAGAATTGAAAAAATGTTTATCCAATCTTTCTTTTCTTTTATTGTTCTCAGTTGTTCTGCAGTAACTAACTCGGAAGGATTGACGCTATCCATTCTAACTCCTGTTTAAATCCATCTTCTTACTTCCTTTATATACGAAAGATATTCTTCTCCAAAAGTCTCTTTCAATAATTCTTCTTCTTTCATCACAAATTTATTACGAATCAAAAGAAAAAATCCGCTAATTACTGCTATGTTATAGAAATTATTTAAGATTACACCTAACCCTACTAAAAAGATTGTCATTCCGGTGTACATTGGGTTTCTAGAAAATCTAAAAATCCCTTTTTTTACTAAGAAAGATGATTCAGTAAGTGGAATTATACTTGTTTTAGCCTTTATAAATTGATTTGCTGCAATTACATTACATGTTAGCCCACTAACTATTAATACCCACCCCGTTGACATAAGAAAGATATTCTTCGGATTACTGGAAGAAAATACGTACCATATAGCTAGCATTACAATGACGCTAATCAATAAAAAATGCGGTGGATATAACTTCAATTTTTTTCCTATAATATAAATCTATTAAATGATAATTGATTATTTTAAAATAAAAAATGCAAGAATGTGTAAAAAATCTTAAAATGTTTTTAGAATCGTTCCGATATGCTAAGGGATAAGAAAATAAATGAAATTTTTTTTTAAATTCTCTGTTGTAATATTATCTTTTGTTGTTTCTTTCTCATCTTACTCTTGGTCAAAATCACCAGAATCTATCATTGATGAGGTTGAAAAGCTTTATCAAGGTAATTCAAGTAGAGTAAAGATAACAATGAAGATTGTTACAGAAGATTATGAAAGATCCCTTTCTTTACAAGGCATAACTGTCGGTGATGATCTTGCGAATTTTCGAATTCTAACACCAAAGAAAGATCGGGGTGTAGCAACTTTGATGAGATTTAAAGAAATGTGGAATTTTCTTCCAAAAATTGATCGCGTTATTAAAGTCCCACCTTCCATGATGATGAGTTCGTGGATGGGAAGTGATTTCACAAATGATGACCTTGTAAAACAAACTCATCTTTCAGAAGAGTATGATCTTACGTTATCTGAGAAAGAAGATAGTTACATAATAACTTTAATTCCTAGGGTTTCGACAGTTACTGTTTGGGGGAAAATTCAATATCATATATTGAAAGAGCCTTTAATACCGACAAAGCAAATATTTTATGATGAAAAAGGAGTCGCTATTCGTCAGTTGGATTTTATTGATCCTAAAATTTTTGATGGGAAACTATTACCCTCTAAACTTGTTATGGTTCCACTAAATAAAGAAGGTCATAAAACTATCATAATCTATGATTCAATTTCTTTTGATCCCGATGATATTTCTGAAGACATGTTTACCCTCAGATATCTTAAAAGGAGATTTTAGTGCTTGTAATACGCATGGCTTTTAGGAATCTTTTTCGTCAATACAGAAGAACAATACTTACCGGATTATCAATTGGCGGAGGATATATTGTCTTTGTCTTATCTGTTTCACTTGTCGAAGGAAGTTACGGTAATGTCATTGATATATTTACAAAAGATAGTGTAGGGCATATTCAGATACATCAGAAAAGTTATCGAGAAAAGCCTAAGACATATTTGACAATAAAAAACCGTCAAGAAGTAGAAGAATTATTTCTTAAAGAATCTAAAATTATAAGTTTTACACCTAGGGTTCTTTCAATGGCGTTAGCGTATGGAAAAGATAAGTCTACTCCTGTAAAGGTTCTTGGAATTGATCCAAATCTTGAATCAGATGTAACTAGAATTAAAGAGAAAATTTTTAGTGGAGATTATTTTGACAACATTCCCAATGCTGATGGTTACTACAAAGCCATGATTGGCTCTTCTATTGCTAAGTCATTAAAAATTAATATTGGCGATGAACTAATTTTAATTGGCCAAGGAGCAGAAGGGTCAATTGCTAATGATATTTTTATCGTAAGTTCAATTGTTGGAAATGAAGATTCTTTTGATAGAATGACCGTTTACCTACCTTTAATTGCAGCACAAAGTTTTTTATCTTTATCCGATGAGGTTCATCAATATGCTCTCTTAGTAAATACTCCGAAGAGAAATGTAGAGATTGCGGATGAATTACAAGAAACTCTTTCCAATTTAGAGGTTGCGCCCTGGCAAAGAATTGAAACTACTTTTTATCAAACGATGCAGGCAGATAAGAAAGGAAATAATTATGTTCTTGTATTAATTGTGTTCCTTGTTTTTGTGGGGGTGTTAAATACTATTTTAATGTCAGTGCTTGAAAGAACAAAGGAATTTGGCGTAATTCGGGCAATAGGCTGTAGACCTTCAAAATTAATACTTCTCATAAATCTTGAAACCATGTTTCTTACTTTCTTAAGTATTTCCCTTTCTCTCGTTATAGTTATTCCTATGATCTACTGGTTTGCTAACACTGGGTTTTTACTTTCAGAACCTATTGATATGGGTGGTGTAATGTTTCAGCATATGAGGGGAGAATTTTCATTATATGTATTTTTAAAACCTTTGATAATTATCTTTATAACTTCAATGTTAGTAAGCCTTCCTCCAGGTTTTCGTGCTGCTAGAATGACACCTAAGAATGCAATGGATATTAATTAAATGTTAATGATTAGACAGGCTTGGAGAAATATATTTAGGAATATCCGTAGAACGGTATTGACCTGTACTTTAATTGCAAGTTCATTAGTCATTATAATTTTAGTTGATACTTTAATCAATTCAATGACCGGGTTAATGGTTAAAGGAATTACTGAAACTATAGAAGGTGAAGCCCAAATTTATCATTCGGGCTTTAGAGATCAATATGATCCAGAATTATATATAAGCGATCCCAAATCCATTATTTCAAAATTAGATTCTGATGATGAGATAAAGACATATGCATCAAGAGTAATAGTCCCATCAATGATCGGCTCTAGCTACAACTCAGATGGAGTTGTACTCTATGGAGTTGATGCAGAAAAAGAATCAAACACCAGCAGATTGCAATCAGCAATTATTGAAGGCGATTATTTAAGTGGCTCTGATAGGGAGTTATTACTTGGACGACTTATTGCTGAAAAATTAGAAGTAGGTATTGGAGATAGAATTGTCATAACATCTTCAGAAATAAATACTAATCAAATGATTCAAGAGTTATTTAGAGTATCAGGAATTGTCCAATTTGGTCCAAAAGAGTTAGATGAAGGTTTTGCTTTTATAAATCTTTCTACCGCACAAAGAATGTTTAATATTGGAGAAGGGGTTCATCAAATAGCTATAAGATTTAATAATCCGGAATTAGCCAATTCGCCAGATTTAGACATTTATAAAACCTTACCGTCAGATACTTTAGAGGCAAAAGGTTGGTTAGCTTTACAGCCTGGATTGGGGGCTATGCTTGAAATGACTGGCTTATCAACGCTTATAATGGGCACAATTCTTTTTATACTTGCTTCTTTAGGTGTTGTTAATTCGATATTTATGTCAATTTATGAACGAACTTATGAACTTGCGGTAAGCAAGGCAATTGGCACGCGTCCATCAGGAATTGCATCTTTGGTTTTACTTGAAGGGTTATTTCTTGCTTTAATAAGTTGTTTTTTTGGTATCATAATAACTTTTATTTTAGGGATTTTTCTTCAAGAAAGTGGATTGTCTTTAGGGGTAATGGAATTTTCAGGAGTTGCCTTTCCAGATAACATACCTGTTAAACTAACATTAGACCAATATGTTAATTTCCCTTTTTATGTTGTTTTATTAACTTTAGTAGCTGCAACTTACCCAGCAATTTTTGCCGCCCGCATTGTACCAGCGCAAGCTGTTCAAAAGGCTTTATAGGAGAAAGTACGTATGTCTAGGGTTATTGAAATTGAAAATCTTACGCGCAAATATGGTAAGGGCATAGGAGAAGTTGTGGCAATAAATGAAATCTCCCTGAATATTGAGTACGGCGAATTTACAGCAATTATTGGTCCTTCAGGTTCTGGTAAATCAACTTTACTTAATTTAATAGGGGGTTTGGATAAGTCCGATTCTGGTTGTGTCCTTCTGGCTGGAAAGGATATAGCAAAAATGTCTGGCTCGCAGATGTCAGATTTCAGAAGAGATCGTATTGGGTTTATTTTTCAGGCTTATAACCTGATTCCCGTTCTCTCAGCAGCAGAAAATATTGAATACATAATGCTTTTACAAGGTATTTCTTCGGTTAAACGTAAGGAACGAGTCCAAGAAATGCTATCTCTCGTTGGTTTGGAAGGATTAGGACATAGAAGACCATCCGAATTATCTGGGGGTCAACAGCAAAGAGTCGCTGTTGCCAGAGCAATGGCCTCCGAACCCGAAATTATCCTCGCTGACGAACCTACTGCGAATTTGGACTCTAAAAATGGAATGGCCTTACTGGATATGATGAGACAACTAAACGAGGATCAAGGCGTAACCTTTATTTTTTCCACACATGATGAGATGATTATGAAACGGGCTCGCAGATTAATCCACCTTCGTGATGGTTTGGTTGCACTTGATGAAAGAAATAGTAATGCCACGCCTTAGCTTGGTATTGATAATGCTAATTTTATCATCAGAGGCTTATTGTGCTGAACTTTCTGGTTATTTAAAAACTTATGCAGTTATACAAAAAGAAAAAGACCTTGATGTTATTGAGGTTCCCAAAATGGATCTCTTGCAGACAACGTTACGCCTAAAAATTGAATCTAAGGGTGAAAGATCAGCATGGGAAATTCACTATGAACTCAATACAATAAATAGTTCCAGACGATTATCCTCGTACGTCTTACCGGGGTCATCTGATGAAATACTACCTGTAGAGAGAACTTATCGATACAATGACTTAAATCGTGAAATTTCGAAAGATGATCAGTATTCTCTTCAACAGAATCTGGATCGCTTAAACATTCAGTTTCAACTCGACTCTGGAGACCTCACTTTGGGTCGTCAAGCTATATCCTTAGGAACTTCACGATTTGTAAATCCAATGGATGTATTTTTACCTTTTGATCTACGAGCATTGAACACAGAGTATAGGCCCGGTATTGATGCCATACGATTTCAAAAGCCATTGGGAAATCTTGGAGAATTGGATGTTGGATGGGTTTTTGGAAGAGACGGAGAAAAGAAAAATTCGGCTGCTTACGCTAAGCTTTCCAGGCGTTTTCGTGGTCAGGATTTTCAAATTACCTTTGTGAATACCGATTCACTCTTACTGGTGGGCGCTGGAATCCAAGGGGCAGTTGGTAATAGTGGGTACTGGCTAGAGATTGCTAATATCTCGGGTGATGATGACTATACGAGGATTTCCATTGGTCTTGATCACGCTTTTACAGACAATATTTATTTTATGACTGAGTATCATTACAATGGTATCGGAACAACTTCACCAGAAAAATACTTTGAACAATACGAACGGGATGCCTACCAAGAACATGGGGTTTTCCTTCTAGGTGAACAATATCTCGCCAGCAGTTTGAGTGTACAAATCTCACCAGTAACTATCGCAGGTCTACAAATGCTTTATAATCTTGACGATCGTTCGGCGTTTACAGCATTAAGTATTGAACGTCATCTGACCGATGACCTGTATCTAGATCTTGGATATTACAGGTTTTTTGGTGATAAAAAATTAGTATTCTCTGAAAAAAATGGGATTGTCCCAACGTCGGAATATGGTTTAAATCCTGATATGGCATATATAAGTCTTAGATATTATTTTTAATATTTATAAAGGAAAGTATTTACTAAAGTTTAATTTTGTCTTTAAATCTGATACAAACTCTAAATACTTAAAGTTAGGAAGAAGAATGAGCGAGAGAATTAAAGAAAAAGAAGAAAATTTAGAACCGGGAGAGGCCCGATCTCCATTTACAAGTTACACTGAATATTTAGAAGAAGACTCAAAAAAATTACCAGATTTTATGATGGACGAAAACTATGAGTTTCTTGGTTCTGAAGATATTTCAATGGAAAGATATACTTCCAAAGAATTCTTCAAAAAAGAAGCGGAATGCATGTGGACTAGAGTCTGGCAATTTGCTTGTAGAGTGGAAGATATTCCTGAGGTAGGTGATAGCCTAGTTTATGATATTCTTGATTACTCATTCCTAATAGTAAGATCTGAAGAAAATAAGATTCAAGCTTTTTACAACTCTTGCCTTCATAGAGGAAGAAAATTAAAAACAGAAAGAGGTATTAGTAAAGATATCGAATGCCCATTCCACGGATATTGTTGGAATCTTGATGGTACATTGAAACACACACCTGCTGCATGGGATTTTCCTCATGTCAAAGCAGATAAGTGGAGCCTTCCAGAAGTAAGAGTTGAACTTTGGCAGGGTTTTGTTTTTATTAATATGGATGATAATGCGGTTTCTCTCGAAGAATATTTAGCCCCATTACCCGAACATCATGAAAGATGGAATTTAGCAGATTGTAAAAAAGTTATTCATGTTTCTAAAGTAGTCCCAGGAAATTGGAAAACGGTTCAAGAGGCTTTTATGGAAGCCTTTCATGCTACAAAAATTCATCCTGAGATACTTCCTTTCCAAGCTGATGAAAACGCAAGATATGATATTTATGGTGATCATATGAATAGAAACTTAGCTCTTGTTGGTAAGCCCGGACCCCATTGTTGGCCAGTTACTGAACAAGAAATACTAGATACAATCTCTTATGGTTCTGGGAGGGTTTTTGATGAAAATAAGACTATAGTTCCAGAAGGAGAAGAAGCAAGAAAAGTAGCAGCAGAAGCTGCTAGAAAAGCTTATAATGAGGCTGATGGACATGATTACTCAGATAAATCCGACGCGGAAATGCTCGATGCTTTAGTCTATAATGTTTTTCCAAATTTTTCACCTTGGGGTGGATTTCCTAGAAATCTTATTTATAGGTTTAGACCAAATGGTACTAGAGAAGATTCAGCTATTATGGAAGCTTTCTTTCTTCAAAGGAATCATAAAGACCCTGAAAAACAAGAACCTTACGAACCTATTCCTATTCACTACCTTAGTGAAGATGAAAACTGGGATGACGCTGAAGAGTTAGTAGGTATCGGTTTCATATTTGATCAGGATATGTCAAATATACCGGAAGTTGAAAAAGGAATGAGAGCCTCAAAAAAAGGTGCAGTGACTTATGCAAACTATCAAGAAAGCCGTATCCGTCATTACCATCAGACAATAGATAAATATATTTCTAAAGGACCTTTTAAACCTTAATTAAGAAAATAAGTTCTAATGATTCCACCAAGCTAAGTCAGAGAAAGATCTCATGTCTATTTCATGAGTCCAGCTTGATCTGTGTTGTTGTGATAAATGGTAATATGTTTCAGCAATCTTCTCAGGCAAGAGTAATCCGTCATGCTCCATACCTTTTGTTTCTCTTAATTGTTTATACATTTTAGGTCCTAACATTTTCCCTAAAGTATCTGGAGCATCGACTGCTCCATCAATAACAATATGGGCAACATGAATTCCCTTGGAAGAAAATTCTGCACTTAATGATTGGCATAACATTCTCCTGCCTCCCATAGCAGATGCATGAGAATGTTGGTTTTTGTTTCCTCTGACGGCTGCAGTAGCAGAAGTCACTAAAATGGTTCCTTTGCCTCTTTCTTCCATCATAGGGCATAAAACCTTTGCTGCTCTAAAAAGACCAAAACTCGCTATTCTCCAACCCCATTCAAATTCCTTATGAGTAGTTTCATTCAGAAGTTTCATGCCAGTTTGAGCGCCTAAATTGTATACCAAAACTTCTATTGGGCCTATATCGGCCTCTATTGAGGTTATAATATTCTCAATTACATCATCTTCAATTGCGTTAACTAAATATCCTGTTGCCGTACCGCCTTCACTCTCTATAGTTTCAACCAATCTATCCAAACCTTCTTGGTCCGTCCTTCGGCATAGACAAGAATGATATCCCTCTTTAGCAAATTTTATTGCAACGGTACCTCCAATGCCGGCACCTGCCCCAAGAACTAGACACACTGGTTTCATATTTTATTTACTCCTTCTAAATAGTTACATATTGTAAAAGTCTTTACTAGCAAGAGTTTTAAAGTCATGCTTTTATTTGATAGATAGAGGTAATTATGCAAAAGAGAAAATTCAAACCTTTTGGAGAGGTGAGCTCACTGACTTTAGGGGGTGGAGGGTTAGGTCAAGTTTGGGGGAAAACAACTCGGGAAGAAGCTATCCTAACTGTTCACATGGCTCTTGAAGCGGGAATTAACCACTACGATGTTGCTCCTATGTATGGAAAAGGAGAAGCAGAAAGAGTTATAGGGCAAGCTTTTGAAGGTAAGAAGCTTGATGAAATATTTATTACTACAAAATGTTGGCTTGGTACTTTACCTGAAGAAGGTGTTTATGAACGTTTAAGTATATCTTTGAAAAGAAGCCTTGAGACTATGAATATTGAAAAGGTAAACCTTTTTCTTTTGCATTCTCAATTGATAGAAGATGATTATGAACTTTCCAAATTTAAAGAGATGAGGGATAGCAATACTACTTCATTAAGTTGTTATTTCAATGCTGTCATTCCTGCTTTCGAAAAATTAAAGCAAGAAGGAAGAATTGATCACTGGGGCATAGGAGGACTGGGTCAAAATGAAGCCTTATTGCAAGCTATAAATTTTGAAACTCCACCTGAGGTAATTCAATGCGCAGTAAATCCTCTGAATTCAGCGGGAGCAATAAGTTTCATCGATGATAATTTCGATCCAAAAATAATCTTAACTGAAAGTCAAAACAAAAATATCCCTATCTTAGCTATTAGAGCTGTACAAGCAGGTGCTTTAACTACGAATATGGATAGGAATCCCGATCCCTCAGGATTTGATAAAAAGGACTTCGATGACTATGAGCGTGCTGCCTCGTTTAGAAATTTAGCAAAAGAAATGGGGCAGTCCCCTGCCAGTTTAGCGCATAGATACACATTAAGCATTCCCAAAGTAAGTTCTGTTATCCTAGGAGTTAAAAATAGATCTGAATTGGATGAATGTATAAACGCTGAAAGAAAAGGCAAGCTAACATCGGAAGAGATTGAGACCATAGAGAATCTTTTCCAGGATAAAAAAAGTTAAATAATTTATATGAAAGTTTTTTCATTTTTTTTCATAATTTTAACATTTAATGTCTCCATTTTTGCCGAGGAAGGATTCACAAATTCTGATGGAAAATCAAACAATAAGTCCCTTAGCGAAATAATCAGATGGAGTTCTGAAAGAAACAGACCCGATCCTGAATATCTTGAAGTTTTCAATATTAACAATCCCTATATTTTTAAAACTGATAAGCCTTATGCATTCTGGATAGGGCACGCCAGTTTCCTAGTTTTTAATGGAGATATAACAATATTATTTGATCCCATCTTCTCAGATAGAGCCTCTCCATTTAAATTGTTTGGACCAAAGAGGTTAATCAAGCCAGCTATTGAAATTTCGAATTTACCTAATATTGATTTGGTGGTGATTAGTCACAATCATTATGATCATTTAGATATTCAAAGTTTGAAAGATCTTCAAAATAGATTCCCTGATATTGCAATTCTTATACCAAAGGGAGATGGTAAACTACTGAAAAAATATAATATAAAAAAAGCTAAAGAGTTTCTTTGGTGGGATAATTATAAAATAAAAGACAGCACTATTACCTTTACGCCTTCACAGCATTGGTCAGCAAGAGGGCTGACTGATAGAAACAAGAGCTTATGGGGTAGTTGGTATGTAAGTTATATGGGAAAGAACATTTTTCATGCCGGGGATACGGGTTATTCTAGCGACTTTAAAGAAATTAGGAAAAGGCTAGGAAAAGTAGATTTTGCAATGATACCCATCGGAGCATATTCACCAAATTGGTTTATGAATTATTCTCATGTAACTCCTGAACAGGCCGTAGAAATAGCAATTGATTTAAATGCTAAAGAAAGTGTCGCTATGCACTGGGGTACATTCATCTTATCAGACGAACCCGTACTAGAGCCCCAAGAAAGGCTTAAGATAGCAGCAAAGAACAAAGAAATAAATTTCTATACAACTTCTCCAGGAACTTTATTAAGAATAAATTGATTAGCAATCAGTAATTGATATTTTTTCTTTATTGCTAACAAGACGGATGTCATTATGAGAGACGAGAGTATTTAATTCTTTTTCGTCTATTTCAAGCAGCAATTTTATAATACCTACCTCATTTGTTGTCTCTTCTACAACCTTGTCTAATGAATAAAGTTTAGACCTAATTTTTCCTTGATTAGGCTCTAACTCTATCCATTGTCTCATAATATTTTTTTGTCTATGGAAGTGGATTGAACTTACAAGTTCATTTATTCCTTGATTTCTTAAAGCTGATATCCAAACTTCATAACTAGACTTCTTCACTAAATTACTATTTAAATTTGGCTCAATCTTATCGCATTTATTGTAAACTTTGATTTGAGGTATGCTAGATAAACCCAACTCTTCGAGAATTTTTAAGACTTGTTCAGATTTAAAAAGAAAGTCGGTATCAGAGATATCTATAACATGGATTAATACATCTGCTGCTTTCAATTCATCTAATGTGGCTTTGAATGATTCAATTAGTTGTGTAGGTAAATCTGAGATAAACCCCACGGTATCAGAGAAAAGAATATCTTCTAGACCTAAAATGGAATTTTTCCTGGTAATTGAATCTAGGGTGGCAAAAAGCTTATCATCAGCATATAGCTGACTTTGAGTTAATAAATTAAAGAGGGTAGTCTTTCCTGCATTGGTATAACCAATTAGAGCTACTAAGGTTTGACTGCTTTTCTTTCTTGAATATCGGTTAACCTTCCTTTGTTTGTGAGTTTTATCTAGTCTTTTCTTTATACTCTTAATCCTATGATTTAGGAGTCTCCTGTCGGTCTCTAATTGAGTTTCCCCTGGACCCCTTAAGCCTATCCCACCTTTTTGCCTTTCCAAATGACTCCATCCTCTAACAAGTCGAGTTGAAAGATGGGATAATTGAGCTAGCTCAACTTGCAATTTTCCGACATGGCTAGAGGCTCGAACAGAAAATATATCTAAGATTAATCCAGTTCTATCTAAAACTCTCTTCTGGAAGATATTTTCTAAGTTCCTTTCCTGAGAGGGAGATAAGTCGTGATTAAAAATTACCAGGTCTGAGTGTGTTTCTTCTGCAAGAATCTTAATTCTTTCCACCCTTCCTTTACTTATAAATAATCCTGAAATTGGTTTAGTTTGCTTAAAAATCTTTTCGTAAGATATTTTGGCGCCCGAGGAAAGAACCAACCCTTTAAATTCTGCAAAAGCATCCAAAGAAGAAAATTCTTCTCTTTTTTTGGGAAAATCAACCTGTATAATTATAGCTCTTTGATCAAAAGATTCTTTTATTTCTAACATATCTTTTGTCTCAAAATATTATCTTTCTAGAGGTTTTGATATCACAGACTGCTTTCATTTATTCCCAAACAATAACCATTCTTCCTCTTGTTCCACCTGCATCAAGACTCTTATGTGCTTCAGAGGCATTTTCCGGTGTTACAGTATCAGCAACTCTTAATGTAATTAAACCGTCTTCAACTTGTTGGCGAATTTTATCTAGCCTTTCAAAATCACAATCGTAAACTCTAACCCATGTCGTTGAAAATTTGATATCTCTTTGTGGATCCCCTTTAAATCCCCTTATAGAGGTAAAAGATCCACCATCTTTTACGGCCCCAATAGCTAACTCATTTAGCAAAGCTCCATCAGCTAATCCATCTACTCCATCAGGATAGATTCCTCTAATTTTTTCAGAAAAATTATCTCCTCTTGGAATAATGTGATCAACTCCAAGATCATTTAGTAACTTTTTATCGCTTTCGTTTGAATCAACTATTACAATTAGACCATCTGCCTTGGCAAGCTGTATTGCATAACCTCCATAAGCCCCAGGCCCACCAGTGACAGCTAATACTTGTCCTGATTTTAAGTTTAATAAATCTAGAGATAAGCGGGCAGTCAAACTATTCATAGGAAGTGTACAGGATTCAATATGTGAGGCATTTATAGGAGATCTTACAACGGCATATTGATCAAGTATTATTTGCTCTCGATAAGCACCATAATCTCCTTTTGGGATTACCATACCCATAACCCGATCACCAACTTTTATATCAGTTTTTATTCCATCACCAACTTGATCAACGATACCAGCAATATCCATCCCTGGCACACAAGGCAGGGAAAAATCTTTTTGGAATTGTGCAATTAATCCACTTCTTGAAACAATATCTGTAGGATTTACTGCTGATGCATAATTTCGAATTCGTACCTCACCTGAGCCAGGATAAACTTCTGGAACTTCCATAATCTCGAGAACCTCAGGCCCTCCAAAATTTTTAAATCCTACCGCTTTCATTTTTACCTCTCTCTTTTACTGGATAATATTAAAATCTATCATTTTTTGTTGCCCTCACTCAATAGTTAGTCTACAAGACTTCCTTCAAACGCTTTGACTTCCTGAGGAAAAGAGCCTGAAAATTTATAAAAATTAAATAATCTCTCTCCTTTAGCATTTTTTATAGATATAAGTCCTTCACCACCTTTATCTCCTTTATCAGTACTCACTTCAACTTTACAAATATCATTCCAGTTAACATGGATATGGGTGTCGTCGTCAATATCTAGTCTATCTTCATCAGTCATCTCATTAATAAAAAATTTTCCACTCATATCAGCACTATAGCTTCCTAACTTTTCACTTTGGAATAATAATTCTCCGCACTCAAACAATGTCTCAAAAAACGCTCTTTGTTTATTACTGATTATTTTGTTCATTTTTCTATACCTAGTCAAATAAATCCCTAAACCAGGGAATAATTGGAAATAATATCTCAGTAAACTAAGGTATTACAGCTAATTCTATTATTGTGCCATCTGGATCATAAAAGGCCACTATACCACTGGAATAATTTGATGCATGATGATTATAAGAAATATTGGCCAAATTAATTAGATAGGAGAAATTATGAGTGAATTGCAGACCTTAAAAAGAGATTTAACTAAGACCCGTATTGTTGATGGAGGCAGTGATCGAGTTAATTTAGATGAGGGAGAGATTGCAGTAAAAATTGAGCGCTTTGCCTTTACTGCAAACAATATAACTTATGGCGTTGCCGGCGATACGATGGGATATTGGCAATTTTTTCCATCATCAGATGATCCAACAGAGGAATGGGGGTGTATCCCTATGTGGGGGTTTGCTGAAATCAGTCATTCAAATAGTGAAAATTTAGAGGTTGGAGAAAAGATTTTTGGGTATTTTCCCCCAGCTAGTTTGTTAACCCTAAAACCAACAAAAGTTACTAATCAAAGTTTTAGTGATGGTAGGAATCATCGTAGGGAGCTTCCCCCAGTTTATAACAACTATGTGAGGCTTTCTGGTGAAGAAAATTATGACAACAAGATGGATAATATTAGGGCCCTTTTGTTCCCGCTTCACATAACATCATTTTGTTTATGCGACACTCTTCAAAATGAGTCGTATTTGGGGGCATCCCAAGTAATTATTATTAGCGCTTCAAGCAAAACAGCAATTGGTCTAGCTCAAGGTCTAGCAGATGAAGATCAAGCACCAAAAATTATTGGTCTTACCTCTTCAAATAATATTAATTTTGTTGAGAGCTTAGGTTGTTACGATGAGGTAATATCATATGATCAACTTGATATAGTTAATTCTAATAACCCAAGCGTAATGGTTGATATGGCCGGTAACAGAGAAATCTTGGGAACTCTTCATGAGTTTTTGGGAGATAATATGCTGAAGTGTTTTACCGTGGGAATGACCCACTGGGATAATAAAACGACAGCAGAAGATGCTCTAGGTCAATTGATGATTCGAGATCGGACTGAATTCTTTTTTGCTCCATCTCATATCCAAAAAAGAATTAGTGACTGGGGCTCAGAAAGCTATAACAAAAAAACCGCATCTTTTATGGCTTCTCGGGCAACTCAAAGTCAGGATTGGATGCAGGTAAAAGAAATCTCTGGCCTAGAGGATTTTTTAGGCACTTACAATGAAGTTGTTGCGGGAAATATCAATCCTAATGAGGGAATAATTGTTGTTCTTTGATCAATGAAAGTCTCCTATATGCACAATATTCAATCAAATAAGTCTTTGAACCAGATGATAACTGGGAATAATATTCTTGCATAGAAAGGCATTTCAACTAATTCTATTATTGTGCCATCTGGATCATAAAAGGCCACTATACCACTGGAAGAATTTGGTCCATCACAACAAGGTGTTATATCTGAAATGAATTCAACACCTTGGGTTTTAAGAATTTCCACATCCTCTTCTAAATTACTAGTTGCTAAAGCGATCCTATGAATACCTAGATGATTAATAGGTATAGGATATGGTTTGTCTAAATCAAAAGGTCTTATCCACTGAACCAACTCCAATTTTGATTTGTCTTCATTGTGACTAAATAAACCTCCCTTTAATTCAATTTCTTTTTCAAACCCTAAAGCTTTAGAGACCTCAAGAGAATATTTATTAGGCTTTTCATGCAATAGCTCGTAACCAAACATTTTATACCAAGATCTAGACCTTTCAAAATCACTCACATTAATTGTAACTTCTCCGAGGCTTTCAATGAAAGTAGTTTTAGTTTCTTGAAGTTTTCCTGATTTTTCTACTAACTTATAAAAAGTACCATCTGGATCTTTAAAAAAAACAAACTTTATACCTGTGGGATCAGTTACTGGGGTTGAAATAAAACTAATTCCATTTTCTCTCATATACTCATAGTCATGATCTAATTTACTCGTATACATAGTAGCACTAACCATACCAAGATGATTCAATCGCCTGTATGGAACATCTGCATTTCGAGGTATTTTAAATTCGATCAAATCTATAACACCGCCTTTAAAATTATTAATCCCTAGAAGTTCCCCGTAAAGAAGATAACCCCCTGCTTCACCCCCTTGAGAACCATCGTAAGAGGTTGGATTCTTAATGCCCATAGCTCTTGCCATATCAAGAGTATTTGTTTCAGGAAAACCACTTAATGATTCAAAACCTAAGATGCTATAAAAAGCCTTTGAAATATCAAAATCCTTAACATTTGTATTAAAATGAACACGAGATATTACATTCAAATTTATATCCGCTTTTTGCTTAATTCTTATAGAAATTTTTCCATCAGCAAGATTTTCAAAGTAAGTAGCTAAATCATTATTTTTAGAAAGCTTAATATCTTCTTTAAAACATTTTTTTGATAAGTTTGTAACGTTTTGAAAAACTTGAATACCATTTAATTCTATTATCAGTTTTGTTTTTGAATCTGGAATACAAATATATAAATGAGCAGGACCACTTACTCCAAAGAAACTTACCTTATTCTGCTTATCATCATTAGGAAGGTGATGGGATAGATATCTAGTAAAATCTATCTCAACAGCATAAGAAATTTCAGAATATGAAATTAGATAAAAAACTACAAAAAAAATTTTAATAAGTTTTAGTATCATAATGATTCATTTTGATAACTTGTACTAGAGCAATCCATCACCTATCTACATGAGTAAGAAAATTGGTGCTTTGATTTTTCTAATAAGTCTTTGCATTGCGATAAATTAATATTGACAAATGACAAAGAATTAAATGCCAAAAAAATGCACTGAAATGTATTGGAAAAATACATAAGATTCAATCTTAAAGGTAATTTATCGGCTTACTACCAGGGGTGAATTTCTCCATTCCATTTATAAAAGTTACCCGAATCTTCTTTTGACAAACCTGCTATCACTTTGCGAATCCCAGAAGCACTTTCTTCGGAAGTAATTTCTGCCTGGGGACCGCCCATATCGGTCTGTACCCAGCCTGGATGCATGATTGAGACTGTTATTGGTTCTGCCGCCCAATCAAGTGATAGTATTTTCCCGACCTTTCCCACAGCAGCTTTTGTTGTAGAGTAAATATACATACCCCCCATTGGCCAAGTTGATGCCCCCAACTGACTAGAAAGGATCATTAAATTACCATTACCTGAAGCAACCAAGTTTTGTTTGAAGGCTCTAGCAACAAGGAGTGGTCCAATAGTATTGGTATCAAAATTTCTATGCCATTCCTCTATGTCAATATTATCAATTGACTGCTGATTCACAGGATCTCCTCCTACTGCTCCCGCAACAATTATAATGGTATCAATTGCATCATCTCCTATACGACCAGCAGCAGCTTCGATAGAAGAAGGATTAGCTACGTCTAATTGCTCAATTGTAATATTATCTGAGCCAGATGCCAATTCATCAAGCAGTGATGCTGCGTCAGTGTCCCGAGCACAGGCAATAACATTATTACCCTCATCAGCATATTGTTTGGTGAGCTCTAAACCTATTCCTCGTGTTGCACCTACAATCATAACATTAGACATATTTTATCTCCCTTCCTAAGTGAAATGTTTTCAGTTATTTGTTCTCTTGAGGATGTATAAATAACTCGCGTTTTGCAAGCTAAAAGTTTTGAAAATATTTGAATCAGCGCCCACTGCGTTATAGCACAAAAAGTATAAAATATAATGAATCTATAATTACTGTTCTAATTTTTTGAGAATATTTTGAATTAAATTGATCATTTCTACGCTCCCAAAATCCTCTCCCTTTTCAAAGTCACCTTCCTTTTGTGCCATTGTATTGGTTAGGTTGGCAAAACAGATAACCTCTTTATCATTTGCTTTTGCGAATGCATATAGTGCTGATGCCTCCATTTCTACGCATGTTACATTATTCTTCTTCATAGCATTTATTGCAGATTGTGTTTCTCTATAAGGTGCATCTGTTGTCCAGCTTTTTACCTCCAACCAGAGACTGTTATTATTTTTTAATTTATTAAGTAATTTTTGACATAGTTCTGATGGTTCGCCTTTCGGTAAGTAGTGATAACTTGTTCCCTCATCTCTAATTGCTTGAGTAATCAAAGCAAATCGTTTATCTGGTTTTGACTCCGTGATTATACCAGCAGAAGTGATGCTAATTAAAAGTTCACAACCCGAAACAAAGAGTTGTTCTGCTATTAACACAGCATACGAAGCTCCTACCGCTCTCGGAATTATCCCTACTGTTAATCCACTAATTTCAAATGTATACAAATATGAGTGGTAGCATGCCCAATATTTACTTTTTACTGTTTCGTTTTTGTTATTTAGATGATCCAGCAAATTGCCGTCGGGATCCAGAATGCAAATACTGGGTACTTCTCCAAGAGGGACTCCATTCTGTCTTCTTGACTCTCGCAAAAGATTTGTAGGTTGAAATACCGAAGGTTCAGCATAGCTCTTATGTCTAAGAATATCCGTTGTAATAAGTTCTTTATCTGGATTTTCCAAAATATTGCTCCAAATATCTCAATTAATAAAGCACTACTGAACGAATGCTTTCTCCAGCATGCATGAGGTCGAAAGCCTTATTGATATCTTCTAATGGCATTGTGTGAGTAATCAAATCATCAATATTTATTTTCTTATCCATATACCAATCAACAATCTTAGGCACATCAGTTCTTCCTCTTGCGCCACCAAAAGCAGTTCCATTCCAGGAACGCCCAGTAACTAACTGGAAAGGACGAGTAGAAATTTCCTGACCTGCCCCCGCAACTCCAATGATATAGGATTCACCCCAGCCTTTGTGGCAACACTCAAGAGCTTGGCGCATGACATTAACATTGCCAATACATTCAAAACTATAATCAACGCCGCCAGTCATTTGGATAATATAGTCGACAACATTGTCTACTTTTTTGGGATTAATAAAATCTGTCATGCCAAAGTTTTTGCCTATTGCTTCACGTTTGGAATTAATATCAATACCAATAATTTTGTTGGCACCTGCCAGTTTAGCGCCCTGAATAACATTAAGACCAATACCTCCAAGACCAAACACTGCTACAGAAGAACCAATTTCAACTTTGGCCTGAAACAGAACAGCCCCCACGCCTGTGGTAACACCACATCCGATATAGCAGATTTTATCAAATGGAGCATCTTTGCGGACTTTGGCTAAAGAGATTTCAGGTAAAACACTATAGTTAGAAAAAGTGGAACAGCCCATGTAGTGCAGCAAAGGCTTACCATTAAGGGAAAATCGGCTTGTCCCATCAGGCATCACACCCTGACCTTGGGTAACTCTAACGGCCTGACAAAGATTAGTTTTGGGATTTAGGCAGTAATCACATTCCCGACATTCAGCTGTATAAAGAGGGATAACGTGGTCACCTGCTTTGAGGCCTTTAACGCCCGAGCCAACTTCAACAACAATTCCTGCTCCTTCATGCCCAAGAATAGCAGGAAATGCACCTTCAGGATCTTCTCCACTTAGAGTAAAAGAATCTGTATGACAAACGCCTGTTGCTTTTAATTCTACCAAAACTTCACCATTTTTAGGACCGTCTAAATCAACTTCACAGATTTCTAATGGTTTACCTGCATCAAAGGCTACGGCGGCACGTGTTTTCATTTTCTTTTCCTCCACTCAATAACACCTTTAAGTAAGGAGTTTTGATATTTGGTTTGTTATAATTTTATTTAAAAATACAACACTAAAAAATAGTAGGATTATTTTAGTATTTAGTGTTTACGTTTGAAATCAAAAAATAAAAAAATTCTAGTTAAAGAATATTTCAATTTTAGAACTGAAAATCTTTATTTAGATGTTTTAATAAAAGAAAAATTAAAGTCTTGATCTCTTTTAAGAACAATATCCGCAAAACTTGGCATCTCTTCCAAAATATAACGCGTTAATCTTTCATAGTGCATGACAAACCTCCAAACCTCTTCTTTTGTCATAATCTTTTTCTTTAATTCTGGATCAGCGAGAGTTTTAGCAAGAGTTTTCTCTTGTATCCACCTACTTTCGTATACATGCTCCATACTTGGGACCTTAATCATTAATAGAATATCGAATCTATTAAACAATACCTGGTAGTTTCCACTTAATTCTTTATTGCTCCATTTTGACCAAAAACCTTCTGGGTCTTCCTCCTCCTCCAATTTATTCATTGGTGGTTTCCAATTTTCTGTTGAGATTGGTTTAGACCCAACGCACCAGCCATCAAAAAAAATAAAATCAGGTCTCCCCTTATATTTAGCCCAGGTATCCTTTGGTGTATGTCGATCCAAAGGTTTTGAAAAAGCTGGAATAGATGTCAAAGTAGAAGAATCCGCGTTACATAAGGAATCCAGTGTATCCAAACCTAGTTGTATATCGTGGGTACCAGGAACTCCCCTTACTTGGCAAAGTGGGTGGATATTTTTAGCATCCTCCTCTCTTTCTTCTGGTGTTTTGTATATATCATCCAAAGAAAACCCTATTGTTTTTTTATCAAAACCTAGTTGAAGAACTAATTGTACAAATTCAGATAATGTGGTCTTTCCGGAACCTTGTCCTCCTGTAAAACCTATAAAATGAGGGCCTTTCTTTCGTTCTAGGGAATTAAAATAAACCGCTAAGGGAATTACAATTTCTTTTAAGAAATACCTTGAGAAATTATCAATTTTTAAGCTGTTTGAAAGTTTTATGAGAGCTGACTCTGTTTTCTCGAGAATTTCACTACAAACAGGGCTATTTGGATCTGGAAAAGACATCATTACTCCTACTAATGATTATTTCTCAGCGGCAATCCCTTTCTTCAAGGAACCTAATGCAATTACTGCTAACACAGTTAACAATAACCAAACTGATTTGCTAGGAACAACTAAGACACTAGAAATTATTGCTGCTGCCCAAAGAATTGCTTGTGTAGTGATAATGTTCTTCAAAATAATTTTCCTTATCATTAATTATATTTTATTCTAACGAAGCAGTACATATAATAAATAGATTGTGCTAAGTAAAGATCAATTTTGATTGTCTAAAAGATAAGAAGAAATATAATACATCAAGAGGAAGTATTTATTTATCTTCTTTTATAAATAGTTAATTTATCTTGATTTTGACATAATTATTTTTTATAGAAACTGAAGTATGAATATTTTATTTCTACAGAAGGAGTAAATTAAATGAAGTTAGAAAAGTTTAAAAACTTTCGATTTAAAGCCCTTTTAGCTGTACTTATATTTTCTTTTTCTTCTGTGAGCTCTTGGGCAGCAATCGTTGATATAGGATATGTTGGCGAAGATGAAACTGAAATCGAAATAACAAGAGGGTATTCCAAACAACCTACTTTCCCGAGAAAAGCAATCAGACTCGGAAAAGAGGGATATGTAGTGGTCGAATTTGATATAGACACTGATGGTGCTGTTCTGGACCCCTATGTGGTCGTCGCAGTTCCCCAAGGAGTTTTTGAAAGAGCTGCAATTAAGGCTGTTAGAAAATGGGTTTATGAAGCTCCTACTTACAATGGTCAATCAGTTAAAGCCAATAACGTCCAAGTTAAATTAACTTTTTCACTGAATTAACTTATGAGATTGTTTGAATTTACAAACAATCTAAGTTTAGCTTGATGTCTATTAGGGCTCAGCTACTCTTATTTGTAGTTATAGGTTACTTATTAATTGCCGTTGTCTTTTTCTTATCCACTCAAACTAGAGATTCGATTCAGCAAGATGCTGCTGGTGAGTCCTTGGTTGTTCTTTATGAATCCGCCTGGTATCAGACATACAACAACACCTATGATTTAATGGGTCGTTGGTTACCTGGTTACGGCGAAAAAGGAAATATATGGGATCCCGATGACGAAACATTTATAGATGAGGTAGATGCACAGGGAAAATATTTAAACCCAATATTCAATACGATAGAAAACAGATCATTGGGAGATCTTCAGTATCTAATTGAGTTTATCTTCGAAGAAGAGTTAGACGAAGGTGACTTGAGTTTTGTTATGGCTTATTTTCCCACTGGCGAAAGATTTTACTGTGGAAGCGCCTTAGATTTGCTTGGTATAGATCCTTGTAGCCCAAAAGCGAGACTAGGGTTTTTCTCATATCTCGACTCCTACATAAAAGATATTTCACAAAGACCTAAACAATCTACTCTCAAGATTCTTGATTCAGAAAACAAGCAGACAACAACTCTTAATCAAACTTATTCTTTTCCAATAAAGGTGAACAAAAAAACAATTGCTTTGATAGTTCTAGGGGTTGATGTACGAAAGGCAATTGAGGTTTTTGAAGATGAGTTTGAAGTAAGAACCGGTATAAAAA
The DNA here is from genome assembly GCA_036344135.1 of Pseudomonadota bacterium. Lineage (GTDB taxonomy): Bacteria > Pseudomonadota > Alphaproteobacteria > MED-G09 > MED-G09. The sequence continues at coordinate 63,166 of JAYYUG010000097.1, forward strand.
CTCCTGAGGGTTTAATTTCCTTAGAGGAAGATTATTCATCCGACGATTTGAATATCGAAGCAAGATACGGTATAGAAAATTACTCAGAGTTGGTTGCAAAGGCTAACCTTCTTATGGAATCGAAAGGAAGTAGATACAGCGACAAAGATTTTTCTCTTGGTACCTCAATTACTCTGTTACCTTTAAGTTCATATCTTTCCTCTGACAAGGCAGAATTATTTATTTTTAAAGATGAGAAGATCTCAATGGCTAGATCTTCTGAGGTTCTTACGAGAAGCTATATTATTGTAACTTTAATGCTTTTGCTTATTGTCTCTTTAACCTCATTCGTCACTTACCGGACATTCGGAGGTATAACAAGAGCAATTAAAGTTTTAGAAGGTCTTACAAAAGGTGATCATACTCAACAAATGCCAAAAAGATCAGGTCTGATGGCTTCTGAAAATGATGAAGTAGGTCAACTATCAACTGCTCTTCATAGCTATAGAGGTCATTTATTGGAGATGGAGGATATTAGAAAAGAACAAGCCCAAAGAAGAAAAGAAAGAGACAGAGTTATTATTGAGAAGATGTCTTTTCTAGCTGATCAACTAGAGGGAGACGCACAAAAACTTATTCTTGAGGATGTCGAAAAAATGACAGAACTGGCAAAGAAGGGTGATGATGTGGACTCCGAAGAGGCATCAGTCGAATTAATGTCTCTAGCATTCTCTCGAATGTCTGATGAAGTAAATGCTTTGATCGCAGCAAGAACAACTGAGATGGAATCTTCCAGAGATGAAGCAAGGGACGCTAATGAAGAAAAGACAAGATTTTTCGCAAACATGAGTCATGAACTTAGGACTCCGCTTAACGCTATTTTAGGATACGGAGAGATGCTTGCAGAAGATTGTGAAGACCTGGGTTATGATGATCTTTTGCCTGACTTAAAGAAAATTACTTCTGCAGGTAGTCACCTTCTCTCATTAATCAACAATATTCTGGATATTTCAAAGATTGAAGCAGGAAGGATGGAGCTCTATTTAACCAGTTTTGAAATAGAATCCATGGTGGAGACAATTAAAGATGTTACCGGACCTTTAGCCTCTGCTAATGATAATGGTTTTAAAGTCAATTTACAGGACGTTTTAGGATCCATGACTCAAGATGAAACAAAGATTAGACAATGCTTGACCAACTTCTTGAGTAATGCATTTAAATTCACTTTAAGTGGAACGGTAACTCTTGATGTAGATACTTTCATGCAAGACGAATTAGAAATGATCAGGTTCGCGGTAACGGATACGGGCGAAGGAATGACAGAAGAAGGTCTCAGTAAAGTATTTAGGGAATATGAGCAAGCTGAAAGATCAACATCTGCTAAACACGGTGGTACTGGTCTAGGTCTACCTATCACAAAGAAACTCGCAGAAATGATGGGAGGAGATGTAATGGTTACCAGTGAGCTTGGAGCGGGGTCAGTTTTTACCCTTTATGTTCCAAGAGTATGTCCACAAGAACACGATGAAGTAGAGGACGCTAATGCAATAAGCAAACTCTCTGATAAGGAGAAAGTAGTTGTCTTAATTGATGATGATGTCCCAATTCATGATATTATTAGAAGGACTCTATCAAAGATTGGTCTCACTCTTATCGGTGCAACTGATGGTGAAAAAGGCTTACAAATAGTCAGAGAAATGAAACCCAAGCTTCTTTTATTAGATGTCTTGATGCCTGGTAGGGATGGATGGTCTATCCTTAAAGAGTGCAAGTCTGATCCTGAACTAAGAGATATGCCAGTAGTTATGGTCAGCCAGCTATCACAGGACGTTCTTTCAGAATCATTAGGTGCGGATGATTATCTTACAAAACCTATCGATAGAGATTTGTTTCTAGAAACTGTCCAACGACTAATTAAAGATTCTCCGAATGGCGAAAATAAAGTTCTTGTTATTGACGATGATGCTGATGTCAGAGAATTACTTTCTAGGATGCTTAAGGATGCAGGATGGATTTCAGTAACAGCAAGAGATGGTAAAGAGGGTCTGGAAAAAGTAAAAGACACACCTTCGTTAATAGTTCTTGACCTTGAGATGCCGCGAATGGATGGATTTGAATTCTTAGATGCCTATATGAAGAACTATAACGAGTTAAACCGTGCACCTATACTGGTTTACTCTGGAAAAGATCTTTCCGAAGTTCAAAAAGATATTTTGAATAAGAATGTCGCCGGTATGGTTAGAAAAGATGAGGTTTCAATGGATGAACTCTCAAAAATTGTGAAAAATATTTATCAAGAATCTATCTCCTAGCTTATTAAGCTTTCGATTTTTTCGAGAAGTCTTTTAAAATCTATAGGTTTTGTATCAAAATCATCTGCTCCGCACGCCAAAGCCTTTACTCTATCGGACTCTAAAGCGTGTGCTGTCAAAGCTATAATTGGTATCTCTTTAATTTCATCATCTGCCTTTGCAGTTGTTGTGGCCTCCCAACCGTCCATGACCGGTAATCCCATATCCATTAGCACTAGATCAGGTTTCTCAGATTTCATCATCTCAATTCCTTCTTTTCCGTCAAGGGCAAGGAAAACCTCATAATTTCTTCTTTGAAGCCTTCTTGATAACATATCTCTATTCATTTCGTTGTCCTCAACATATAATATCTTTGCCATCTTATTTCCTTTTTTAATTATTCAAAATAAACTTATCTCTTCCTGTCTTTTTCGCTTCATAAAGCCTCTTGTCTGCCTTATTAACTACATCAGAGATATTTCCAGATTCAGATGTTAACGCTATTCCTCCACTCGCAGTGATAGTAATTGATTGACCTTCGTAATCAACTTTAACAGCATGAATACTAGATCTCAATTTATCGCAAAATTCAGAAATATTTTTACCATCCTCATTAAAGATTACCGCTAAAAACTCTTCACCGCCGATTCTACCAACAATGTTAGGTTCAGAAATAAAGCTGTCTAAGGTATTAGCTAGAGCCTTCAAAACCTCATCACCTCCAGAATGACCATAAGTATCATTGACTGTCTTAAAGAAATCTATGTCAATCATAATAACTGTAAAATCTTTACGCTTTCCATCTTGTAGTTCTGAATATGCGTCTTCAAGAGTTTCGAAAATAACTCTTCTATTATGAATCCCTGTTAGTTGATCGGTGGTGGCTTGGATATGAAGCGTATTAACAAGCTCCTTTTCCCTTTCTCGAAAGAACTTTCTTTCCAAGGAAGATATAACTTTGGCTAATAATATAGTACCGTTAAGAGGTTTGGGAAGATAATCTTGAGCTCCCAATTGTATGCATTTAGCAATTCCATCTACATCATTAAATGCAGAAACCATAATTATTGGGAGATTTTCGCTTCTGTTGTCCTTTCTAAATCTCTTAAGTAACTCCAATCCATTAATGTCGGGCAGTATTACATCTAGAAGAATTAGATCAGGTAGTTTTTTATTAACCTCCTCAATAGCACTATTTCCATCATAAGCTATTCTGCAATTCAAGCCCTGCAATTCAAGCCTTCTTTTAAGAACCTCACAATTAGTAACATTATCATCAACTATTAAAATATCTGCACCCTGCAAGCTTTCATCTAAGTCGAGAGAAAAATCTATATCACCCAGAGATTTAAACAAAGATTCAGCAGTTTCTAATTGTGAAGAACCTTCATCATTTGTTTTTGAAGGCTCTCCTCGGATATAATCAACAAAAGTCTCTATGGCTTTCTCAGTCTCTCTGGAAAGATTTATTATCTTGTGGAAATCCAATAAGGCCTCCTTCGACAAATCGTCCTCTAAATCTTCTATTAGAATTTCGCTATAACCAATAATGGCATTTAGAGGGGTTCTTAGATTATGCCTTAACTCTGAATACTCCTCCGGTTTTCTTTCTTCTGTGGTAGCATTTGACCCGGTATTTTCTTCGAAAGCTTCCTCATATTGTTCAATAAGTTTAATACAACCTGATTTAATCTGATCTATCTCATCCCCAGCAGCAATATTGGCCTCGTTGATACTTTTTTCAATCATCTCTAGATAATCAGAGATTGCACCTACAGGAGTAGTGAATTCTTGTTTAATCTGAGCTAAAATAATATCTCTAGCCCCTTTGGGAGCTTTATTTCCTGTGACCTTACTCATCATGATTTCCGATTAAAGTATCCAAAAACTCAGGTTTATGCATAAGAAAACCCTGACCTATTTTGCATCCAATCTTTACCATGGAGGCTTTCTGTTCCTCTGTCTCTATGCCTTCTCCTATCATTTCTAATGAAAGGGAGTTGCAAACTTCAACTACAAATTTAATAAGTTGTGCTGTTGATTTATCATCTAATCCATTAGTAAAATGTTTATCCAGTTTAATGACGTCTAAGGGAAGATCTTTGACATATTTAAGTGATGCATAACCAGCGCCAAAGTCGTCTAACGCAATTTTTATTCCTTTTTCTTTAAGTACATTTAGATATTTACTTGCCTTCATAGTATCACTTAATTCAGCAGTCTCAGTTACTTCAAGTCCAAATTCTCCGGGTTCAAATTCAAAACTATCAGCAAAATCTGCAAATATTTTGCTGAACTCTGGGTGCATAATCGTATGAGCAGAAACATTTAAATATACAGTTGCGTTTTTCAGACCAATTTTATTTTTAACAGGAAATATTTCTGAAAGTTTCTTCAAAGATGATTTAACAACAAGAGAAAATAGACTTTCTCCTTCAATTTGAGGAATTATTATGTCATTAGGGATAATTTTACCCTCATCATCTCTTAACCTCAACAGAGCCTCAACACCTGTCACTTCTCCCGTTTCTAGATTAAACTGCTTTTGATAAGCTAAATCAATACGGTCATACTCTACACAGGATATTGTTTGTTTGAGGGCTTCCAATCCAAGACGTGATTCACACAAAACCTCTATAAGTAGGAAATTATCAGAATCCTCTGAGGGGATTAGGTGAATTCTAGTTGTTATATAAAATTCGATTTTTCGAAGACATATTTCAATAGAAGTGGAATAGGTGTTAGCTATTAAATCTTTGGAAGATTGAGAGTCTTCATCTATTTTAATATTTTTTATTGTTAGGTCAGATGTGTTTCCTGTACGAAATATGTACTCAGACGCCAGATTTATCCACTTAATGGTTCCATCTGTTTCACAGATAATGTAAGGGCTCGGATGATGCATTAGAGATTTGAATAAATAATCTAGGTGATTTGAAGAATCCATTTCCGAGCCTTTAAATTTTATTTCTTTGTTCTTCTACAAGCTTAACAAAATTCTTGGGAAACGTTGGAGACACCCAATCCCAAATTTCGAGGTTCTTTTTATCTCTTAAGAGGGTTCTAAATGATGATAACATTGCTATCCATTCTTCCTCATCTAGCATACCAATAACATATTGATAATGTTGGTTCTGTCTTGCTCTTAAAATGGCTGTAAAGTGGGTTAGGTATATTGAGTTCTCTTCTTCATCAAGTTCTTCACCTTTTCTCAGTTTTACTTTGATCTTTACGATATCTTTATTAAGTCCAGCTAATGTTAGTTTTTGGTGACTATCAGCCATATTTTGCCGAGCATTAGCTCTCGCAACTCTATTTTGCTCCTTCAGCTCTGTAACAAGGAAATAGACCGTTACAAGAACAGTAAAAGGACCGACAGTCTGGAGAATTATTACTATTGTCTCAAAACCCATAAGCAGACTCCTTACTCATAATTTTAATCATAATTTTCCTTATAGCTAATTATATTTTATTCCAACTCAATAGTACATATGAGAAAAAGCGTATGATTAGCAAATATTTTACAAAATAAAGTGTTGTTGTTAATATCGATGGTGCTGTTGTCAAGATGGCTGGGGGAATCTAAAACCATGAAAGTGATCAAAGCAAAAGATATGAATTATAAAGCCAACGGTGATGGTCCCACCTTGCAAAAAGTTTTTGATGGTGACAGCATCCAACCACCAGCAGCCTTTCGAGAAGACCCCAGTATGGAACTGGGTACAGCTGACATCTCTATCGATCGTTACACTTCCCAAGAATGGCATCAAGCCGAAGTAAAGAATGTCTGGCAAAAGGTTTGGCAGGTTGCCTGCCGATTAGAGGAAATCCCCGAGATAGGCGACTACGTTGTCTACGACATTGTAGACGACAGCTTAATCATTACCCGTACGAGTGAAAACGAAGTACATGCCTATTTTAATGCCTGTCTGCATCGTGGGAATGCTCTATGTATGGAAAATGGCCATGCCGAGAAATTCCGCTGTCCTTTCCATGGTTTTACTTATTCTTTGCAAGGCAAACTTGAATCTATCCCCAGTGACTGGGATTTTCAGCATGTCGACAAGAATGAATATTCCTTGCCCGAGGCCAAGGTCGGTTTTTGGGGTGGTTTTGTCTTTGTTAATCTCGACCCGAATTGTGGGTCTCTGGAAGATTATCTGGAGATCATCCCTAAGCATCTTGATGGATTTGATTTTGATAAAAAGTATAAGGCTATCCATTTATCTAAGGTGATGCCGTGCAATTGGAAGGTCTGCCAAGAGGCCTTTATTGAAGGCTATCATGTCGCCGAAACCCATTATGAACATACAGCTGATGGTGGTATCGACCCAGATGGTATTGGCTCCTTCATGGATGATGTAATGATGCAATATGATGTCTGGCCTGAAAGCAAGCACGTGACCCGCATGATCCTGGCAAGCGGTGTCGCCAGCCAACATGTCGCTAAGCACGACCGGTCCGAACAACACATTATCGATATGATGTTACACTATCTGCCTGAAGACCAACGCCCGCAGTTGAAAGAAGGTGAAAAGGCCCGCCCTGCCCTTGCTGAACATAGCCGAAAAACACTTGGTGCCTTGTATGGCGTTGATCTATCGCAACACAGTGACACAGATGTTCTAGACCAGGTGGAATACACACTTTTTCCAAACTTTACCTTTTGGCCAACCCTGTTTGCACCGTTGCTGTATCGTTTCAGGCCCCACGGCCATAATGTCGATGAAAGCATCATGGAAGTGTACATGCTTTATCCTATCCCCGAAGATGGACGAGACTATAAAACAAGTGAAGAAGTACGGCTGGCACCCGGTGAAACGTGGTCTTCACGCTCCGAACTTGGTAATTACGGCCCTATTCTCGACGAAGACACTCCCAATATGATCCGCATGACCAAAGGGCTGAAGACATCGCGTAAGCCGGGAATCACTCTCGCCAACTACCAGGAAAACCGCTTGCGCCAGTTTCATGGAGTTTTGGATGATTATGTTGGCGGGAAATACAAGAAATGAACCCCGGTATAACTGCCAAGGTCAGTAGTAGAGTCGGACTGGACCTAACAATTAACCCTCTTTCCGAAGGCGTTGCATATGCAACCTCAGACGTTTGGACTCTTGGAGGATGGAAAATTCAATTCGTCCACATTGGCCCTGGTCAACGCTTGGAACTTAACCAGGCTGATGGCACCATCTATATAAAGATTATTCTGGGTGACCTGATAAACCTTGAACAAGAGCGATTTGCACCCCCCAAACAGGCTAGAGATACGCTGGTGACAACAGACTTTGTAGATGCCGGTGTTGCGGGTGCTCTTGTAACTGTCATCATAGAAACAAGTATAGTTGCCGACAATATCCACTCCATGGATGAAGTCACTTTCAAAGGACCTTTCAGCGAAGAGTTTAAGTGGGTCCAATTTGACCAGAGTCATATCGGCAAGAGCATTCCTTATTTTAAGGGTCTTGATGCCTATCTATTGCCTGGCTTCCACCTGCTCGATACCAAGGGTGATGAAATAATCTATGTGCACTTTTGGTCGGCTGGTAAAGGTGTCGACATGTCACCCCACGACCATTCATTGGCCCCCACCAAGAACGCCCCTGCATTCACTGAAACCCACTGGGTCTTTAACAACGGTACGGGAAAGGGAGGTATGTATGATTGCGACCCCACCGACCGGAGAAAGCGAACCTATATAATCATGCAACGGGGGCAAGACCATGGCCCATTCTGGGTAATTAACGAAGACACGGGCATGCCCAGATTACGGGAAAATGGCGCCATAGAATTTGGTTTCCATGGTTGGCAGGCGGGTAACGATAATGAGCCCCAGCAAGCCTATGACCTGGTAGGCGCTTTCGAAATGAACCAAGCGCACTCAAAAGTTTAAGACGTCTTTTCTTGCACAGTCCAACTAATTTTACCTGTTAAAGCCCTATTTGATTGTGTTAATAAGATCTACATAACCTTTAACAAGGTTGTTTGATCTTGGTCCGCCTAATATGTCTTCTTCCATCTTATATGGCGTATAACAAAATGAGGTGCGAGAATCCATATCAGCTATAGACAGCGACCCTCCCCATCCAGACCAAAAAACAACATTTCTATTTCCAAAGTACCCGTGCCATATGTCTGAACTATCATCCTGAAGTGAGAAACCCAAGCCCCATACCACAGATGGACCCAACGCAAGATCTTCTCCTCTTATTTGTTCATTTAAAGCCATTTTTACAATCTCATCAGATAATAAATTTTTATCGTGAGATACTCCTCCATTTGCCATCAGAGCCATACATTTAGCCATGGATCTTGCGTTCCCGTGACCGTTACCAGCTGGAATTTCAGCTTTTCTCCATTCTTCAGTTAAAGCATCTGAAGGTTGTATCATTCCATTAACAAATGTTTTTTCTGCAATAGAGCCGGGCCTAAGCTCCAGCATATCTGTTGGATTTGGATTATCTGGCATATGGATTTCTGCAACTCTATTAAAATGAGATTTATCAAGTCCGATATGAAAATCAGCTTGCAAAGGATCTGCAATATTTTCTTTAAAAAAGGCTCCCAAACTCTGTCCGGATATTCTTCTTACAACCTCGCCCATAAGATAACCGACAGTCAGTGCATGATAAGCAATGGCTTCACCGGGTTTCCACCAAGGTTCTTGTTTTGATAATAACTCACAACATTTTTCCCAATCATTTAAATCTTGTGTTGAGACGGGTTCTTGCCATCCAGAAAGTCCTGAAGAATGACTCATGACATGGCTAATAAGAATTTCAGACTTGTTATTAGCTGCAAACTCAGGCCAATACCTTGAAACAGGAGCAAAGAAATCTAACTCACCTTTGTCAGCCAGCAAAAAGGCACATAACGAAGTCATATTTTTGGTACTTGAAAAAACATTAACAATTGTATGTTCTTCCCAGGGAAGTGTTTGAGCTATATCTCTATGACCACCCCAAATATCAACAACCGTATTGCCTTCACATGTAATCGCTAGAGAAGAACCAATATCTAGGCCATTGTCAAAATTGTCTTTATAAACCTGTCTGATGGATTCAAACTTTGGATCTATATAACCTTCAATATTCATTTTCATTCTTTTATGTGCAGTTAAGGTTGTTGCTTAATTCCACGACGAACAAGCTCATGACGTGAGATCTTCCAAACCCCGTCCACTCGGATCATATCCGTATGGTAAGTTGCCCATAGAGTAAGTGTAAGCTCTTTTTCTCCATTAGGATAATGCAACGCTTGGACATCGGTTCTTGTTTTAGCACTATCACCATTGATAACCGCGTAGGTAGGACTTAGCATATGTTGAGTAGCATCATATTTATCAAGTGCATCTTTCCACCACGCAAAATAATCGTCAATACCATTTATTTCCTCCGAACCGAAGCCAACTACCTTCACATTCTCCGTGAATAGCGCCTTATAGCCTTCATAATCTTTTTCATCCACGGTCGCTGCATAACGTAACATTACGTCTTGTACTTCTATCCGATCAGCTAGTTCTTCCATCTTACTCTCCTTGTCTTAGTCCACTTCATTTTTTTACTTTATAATTTTATTGTAACCCAACCTAAAGTCAGATGATATCTACTTGTACTTTTATATTACATGATCCACAATAATATTTACTTATTAATGTCATGAAAGAAGAAGTTTTATGAAAAAAATTGCAACAGTTTTTATAAGTCTATTTTTCTCTTTAAATTGTTTTGCTGATCACCACGAAGACGCTATAAATCTTGAACAATTTTCTAAGTTGCAAGGGTGGGATCTTGATGCCGCTCAGATAAGTTCGCAAAAGCTTAATGATAATCTTTATATTCTTTTTGGGGTAGGAGGAAATATCGCTGTTTCAATAGGAAATGATGGTGTGTTGATAGTAGATGACCAGTTTCCGGCTATGATGCCAAAAATAAAACAAGAGATAAGAAATTTAGGCGGAGGAGAAATTACCTATGTCATCAACACACATTGGCACTTCGACCATGCGGAGGGCAATAACGCTATTGATCCCAGTGTTACGCAGATAGTAGCTCACTCTAAGGCAAGAGCCGGTATGCGTGCAGGAGGAATTATTGACCTTGTCAGCACAAAATATCTTCAACAGCCCTATCCCGCTAATGCCTTGCCAGTAATTACTCATGAAAAAGGTATGACTCTGTATTTTAACGAAGAAATAATAGATTTAGTACATTACGGATCGGCTCATACATCAGGAGACTCTGCAGTCATATTTCGAAAACAAAATGCTGTACATTTTGGAGATATTTTTGTAACTGAAGGTTATCCATTCATTGATGTTAGTAGCGGCGGAAGCATTGATGGAATGATAACATTTCTCGAAAATACTATTAACCAATTGGAGCCTGGTGCAATCGTAATTCCCGGCCATGGCCAGATTTCGACGATAGAAGACGTGCGAGCCACTATAGAAATGCTAAAAACAGTGCGTGGTAGGATATCCAAAATGATCAAAGATGGTAAGACCCTTGAAGAGGTGATCGAAACAAGACCAACGAAAGATTATGACGAAAAATATCCTGACTGGTTGGGTAATTTTGTAAATAGGGTATACACCAGTCTGAAAAAAGAACAAATTTTGTAAATCTTATCTTCTTATTGCCATCCGGGTTGCTTATGTGCCATCTCTTATGACTCTTTCAACAATTTTTTGATCACTACATCCGTTTAACAGATAAGAAAAAAGCTAATGCAGAAAGAGGAAGTAATACATAAACAACTATTTGCCCAGGTGGTATAACAGGTAATGGTTTCATTGTTACCAAGACGACACCCAAAGCCTGAGCTACCATTACATATAAAAGAAAAAGAGGTATCATAGCTCTCCATCTAAAAATAATCAACCAAGCCAAAACGGCCTCTATCAAATGGTAACGGCCATAGTTTCCAAATGCGTTAATGATCGTTTGAACCGCTCCTTCCGGATACGTTTCAATAGGAATGCCGGCAATAATACCAGATCCTCCATCTGGAGCAAAATAGTGAACGCAGCCTCGAAAAGTAAACATACAGGCTAAAAATACCAAGTAATAAAGAGAAATCTTGGAGCCTAAATAATTGTTATTGGGGCTAGGAAAAATAGTCATTTATTGCCATCCAAGTTGTTTATTTGCTTCTTCTGAGTTCCAAATCTTGGTCATATGATTTATTTTGTCTTCTATCAATTCCATAACGTATACGTAGTCAGTTCTCATACTGTTACCTGTTGGAGGTACTGGGCCACCTTCTTCAGAATGAGTTCCCGTAAATACAGCAAATACACTTACATGGCTTGAATCTTCGTTAGTAGAAATTGATTTGATCTTATAACCCGCGTTTGGCATTGGAGTATATATACCACTCATCCAATCAACGTAAGCCTCTAGAGTGGTAATATCTTTCAATGGATCTGCCTGGGATGAAAAGCTGGCGCTATCCGTGCAGTACTTTTTACAATCCTTCCAACCTTTTCCTTCTTCACACGCCTGAAAAAATTCCATGGCTTTTACTCTGCTCATAATTACTCCTTTTTTTTATTTGAAATCCGCCAAACGCTCATTGGTATCCGCAATCTCTGGGTACTCCCGTTCGAGTTCAGCCTCCAACGCCTGGTCTATTGGCAATCCTGATTGAGCGAGATTATAAAGATCCTTAAATGCGGCAACGGATGCTTGGGAATTCGACACAATCTGTTTTGCGCGCTTGTCGACTAGCGCATCAAGGGCCTCTTTATCCGCTACGGCTTCGTTGGCAATACCAACTCTAACTGCCTCCTTGCCAAGCACGGTACGTGCCGAAAAGGAAATTTCTTTAGCCATACGTACTCCCACAGCCTGCGTCAGAGTTTGTGACATACCCCATGTGGGACGTAGACCAAACTTTGCATGTGTATCGCCGAATTTGGTGTCGACAGTCGTAAAAATAAAGTCGCAATGCAGAGCTATTTCCAACGCTCCAGTAAAACAAGCACCGTGCACCTTCGCAATGATTGGACAACGACTACGGCGTATAGTGTCCCAGGTCAGGGCAGCAGGTTTGTCAAAAACGTCTCCGATTTTGCCTGCCTTTGGATCAATACCTTGTAAAACCTTGAGATCGACACCAGCCGAGAAAGCCCGTCCTGCTCCCTCAATCACAACTACCGCTATCTCTTTATCACTTTCTGTCTGTGATATGAGTATTCGGATACCATCAAGCATTTCGGGGCGAAGTGAATTCAGTTGTTCCGGCCGA
>JAYYUG010000098.1:0-17067 GCA_036344135.1 Pseudomonadota bacterium
ATTCTGGCCCATTATAGACTAAACCCGTGTATAATTGAACCAAAGTCGCTCCATTTCGTATCTTTTCGTAGGCCTTTTCAGCAGAGTCTATTCCGCCCACTCCTATCAGCGGTATACTCCCCTTAGTAAGACGATAGACCAAGTTGAGCTTGTACGTTGACAATTCAAAGAGTGGGGCGCCTGATAAACCGCCTGAAATATCTTCATTTAAATTCAGTTTTGACCTATCAAGAGTCGTATTAGAAATGATTATTCCATCTATACCTTTAGATAAAACTACCGAACATAAACTCTTTATATCCTCCTCTTCCATATCCGGAGAAATTTTTAACAAAATGGGGGGACGAGAATGATCATGGTTTTTCTCAATTACCTCATTAATATTTTTAATTAGATCGTTAAGATTTTCTATCAACTGAAGGTCTCTCAAACCTGGAGTATTTGGCGAGGATATATTGACTGTTATGTATGAAGCACAATTTAAAAAATTTTCGATCCCTTTTTTATAATCCTCAATAAAGTTTTCACTTTCTTTATTTGCACCTATGTTCACACCTACTATTTGATCCATTTTTCTTGTGGAGGGTAATCTTGTTTTAATTGCATCAAACCCCTCACTGTTAAATCCTAAACTGTTAATAATTGCCTCTTCTTTTTTTAGACGAAAAACTCTAGGCTTTGGGTTGCCCGACTGCGGTTGAGGTGTAACGGTCCCAACCTCAACAAACCCAAAACCCAGATGAAAGAGTTGTTGGTAAATTTCAGCATTTTTATCAAAACCTGCAGCAATACCAACAGGGTTGTTAAATTGTAAACCGAATACAGTATTCTTAAGATTGGAAAAATCTTTGTTATTTCTCTTCAAGGAAAACCTCAAAAGAAAAATTGTGACCCTATGCGAAATTTCAGGATCTAACAAAAAAAGAAAAAATTTCATAAGGTTGTATAAAAACATTAATCTCTTAAAAACCTCCCTCAAGAATAATTAAAGCATATTCCATTTTGAAAGTTAATTTACCAATTCCTCTAAATAAGGAATTAATCCTTTATCTGCCGGTAAAAGTTCCAATTTGTAAAGATCTAGAGGACTAAACCAGCCCAATTCCTGATTTTCCTTTGCTACCAAAATACCATTCCACTCCCTACAAGAAAAAAGTAACAATAAGATACTAAAGTCATCATATTCATGGGAAGCAAAGGTGATAGGTGATAAGTCCGAATCCTTTATATTTATTCCTATTTCTTCTTTGATTTCTCGAATTAAACATTCAGAAGGTGTTTCATTTTTTTCCTTTTTACCACCAGGAAATTCCCAAAAACCAGACATAAACTTATCATCTGGTCTTTTGTTCAATAAAATTTTTTTATCATTATCGATTAATGCCAATGCGGAAACGATGATAATTTCTTTAGATCTCATTAAGAGGGTTTAACTCCTATAATCAGCATTTATTTTTATATATTTTTCGGTGAGATCGCATGTCCAAATACTGCTTTGGGAATCACCAACCCCAAGGTCAATTTCAATTAAAATACTATTATTTCTCATATATTTCTTTGTCCTTCTTTCCGAATACCTCTTAGCCAAAGATCCTTTATGAATAACTAAATTTTTTCCTATTTTAATTTTAATCTTCCTTTCAGAAAAATTTTCTTTTGTCTTTCCAATAGCCATTATTATTCTACCCCAATTTGGGTCAGAACCTGCTATAGCCGTTTTTACCAATGGCGAATTCGCAACAGACCTAGCTACTTTTTTTGCTGATGCTGAACTTATGGCCCCGTTTACCTTAATTTCTACCAATTTCTTAGCGCCCTCTCCATCTCTCACGATTTGAAGAGCTAAATCATTCATTACATATTCTAATGCTTCTCGAAATTTTCTTAATCTTGCATCTCCTATCCCACTGAAAGGTTTAATTTCTTCATTTTCCATGGCCTTTCCTGTGGCAAATGCCAATACAGTGTCATTAGTCGAGGTGTCGCCATCGACAGTAATAGCGTTAAAACTATTTCTTAAACCTAAGTTAATAAGGGTTTGAAAGATTTTTTGATCTATTTCGGCATCTGTGAAAATAAATGCCAACATCGTTGCCATATTCGGAGAAATCATACCTGACCCTTTTGCAATTCCGACTATCGATATTTCTTTACCATCAATCTTAATTGTTTTACCAGAGCCCTTAGGAAAGGTATCTGTTGTCATAATCGCTTTAGCGGCACTCTCAAACGAAGCAGGTTTTTTTTGAAATGAACTCTTTATTGCCCTTATGGTAGGTCTTAAAGGTATCTGTTCTCCAATTACTCCTGTAGAACAAGTGTATACATCTTTCTGTCTACAATTGAGAAACTTGCTTGTGAATGAAGCTAACTTTTTAGTATTTTCTTCACCTTTTTTTCCTGTAAAGCTATTTGCTATACCGGCATTAACTACCAGAGCCCTAGCTTTTCCCGATTTTAAGTTTTTTTTGCAAAATAAAACTGGTGCCGCAATTATTTGTGCTTGTGTAAAAGAACCGGCCACTGAAGTATTTTTTTCAAAAACAACGGTTAATATGTCATCTCTTCTTTTGTATTTTACCTGAGATCTTGCAGTACCCATAAGCATTCCTTTAACCAAAGGTAGCTTTGGAAAATTCTCTGGAGCCAGCGGGGACTTCTTTAAATTCATGTTTTACTCTTTATTTTTAAAATCTAATAATGGTTTAATAAACCAAAGACGCTTATATATAAACGGATTTTTTACTCAGTTTAGTTGACATCTTAAAAATGTCTTCCTACATGAAGGATATGGTAATAAAGGAAAATTAGGTAATGCCAAGCTTAAATTCAATTTTAAACAGTTTTTTCGGCTCTAGTAATGACAGAAAATTGGGAAAATTTCATAATCGAGTGAATGAAATTAATGCCTTGGAAGATTTCTATGAAAAATTAACTGATGAGGATCTAAAGAATAAAACCAAAGAATTTAGAGATAAAGTTAAAAATGGCGTGATCTTAGACGATTTATTGAATGACGCTTTTGCTGTCGTAAGAGAAGCAAGCAAAAGAACTCTAGGACAACGACATTTTGATGCACAAATTATTGGCGGCATGGTCCTTAATGAGGGCAAAATTGCTGAAATGAAAACTGGGGAAGGTAAAACATTAGCGTCTACTTTACCCGTTTATCTCAATGCTTTGTCTGGTGAAGGAGTTCACGTCGTTACAGTCAATGATTATCTGGCCAAAAGAGATGCTGAATGGATGGGTCAGATCTATAACTTCCTTGGATTAAAGGCAGGCGTAATAATTTCTAACCAGAATGACGAAGAAAAAAAACAGGCCTATGAAGCTGATGTAACATATGGAACAAATAATGAATTTGGATTTGATTATCTTCGAGATAATATGAAGCATTCCTTTGAACAAATGTTCCAAAAAAAACGTCACTTTGCGATAGTTGATGAAGTTGATTCGATACTAATTGACGAAGCCAGAACACCACTAGTTATATCCGGCGTTGTTGAGGATAAGTCTAATTTATATAATATGATTAATGGAATTGTACCTAAAATCTTAGAAAACGATATTGAGATTGATGAAAAAACTAAAAGCGTAAATCTTACTGAGGAAGGCAATGACCGACTTGACAAAACTCTTTTTGCTGAGGGGTTAATGGATAAAAATTCTTCGGTCTATGATATCGAAAATGTGAACCTGGTCCACCATATAAATCAAGCGCTTAAAGCTCATAAATTATTCCACAAAGATACTGATTATCTAATTAAAGATAATCAAGTGATTATAATAGATGAGTTTACTGGAAGAATGATGGAAGGAAGAAGGTTTTCCGACGGTCTTCATCAAGCTTTAGAAGCAAAAGAAGGTGTTCAAATACAACCCGAAAATCAGACACTTGCATCAATAACATTCCAAAATTATTTTAGACTTTACGAGAAACTATCGGGAATGACTGGTACTGCCTTAACAGAAGCAGAAGAGTTTCTGGATATCTATGGTCTTGATGTAGTGGCTATTCCTACCAATTTACCTGTTGAAAGAAATGACCAAGATGATGAAATTTATAGAACAACTGATGAAAAATATGTAGCCATAATAGAAAACATAAAAGAATGTTATGAAAAAAAACAACCGGTATTGGTTGGGACTATCAGTATAGAAAAATCCGAGATACTTTCTTCTTTATTAAAAAATAAAAATATAAAACATAGCGTTCTTAACGCTCGATATCATGAACAAGAAGCAGAAATTATTGCTCAAGCAGGAAAGTCTGGTTCAGTTACCATAGCCACAAACATGGCAGGAAGAGGAACAGACATACAATTAGGAGGGAATCCAGAATTTGAGTCTGAAGGAAAACAAGATGATCACCAAAGAAAAAAAAATGAAGTTATCTCAGCCGGAGGATTATTTGTAATAGGAACAGAAAGACATGAAAGTCGAAGAATAGACAATCAATTAAGAGGGAGATCTGGAAGGCAGGGAGATCCAGGAAAATCCAAATTTTATTTAAGCCTTGAGGACGATCTGATGAGGGTATTTGGCTCTGAACGGTTGGATAATATATTGCAGCGATTAGGTCTAGACGAAGGTGAGGCCATAGTTCACCCCTGGATAAATACTGCTCTGGAAAGAGCTCAAAAAAAAGTAGAAACGAGGAATTTCGAAATCCGTAAAAATCTTCTAAAATTCGACAATGTTATGAATGATCAAAGGAAAGTTATCTTTGATCAAAGGTTAGAAATAATTTTAGACGAAGATTTGTCAGAAACTACTAAAGATATGCGTCATGAGGTTATATACGAAACATTAGATCAATTCATCCCTAACAAATCCTTTGTAGATGATTGGGGTATCCCAGAGCTAGAAAAAAATATCAAAAGGATTTTTTCTTTACAGTTACCTTTAGAAGAATGGTGTAAAGAAGAGGGTATAGATTCCGAAGATTTAAAAGATAAAATAATATTAAATATAGATCAAACTTATGATAAAAAAACTGCTGAATTTGGTTCAGATCTTATGAAAAGCCTTGAAAAGGCGGTAATATTGCAATCGATTGATCAAAACTGGAAAGACCATTTGGGACAACTAGAAAATTTAAGACAAATTGTTGGTTTAAGGGGTTATGGACAAAGAGATCCTCTAAATGAATACAAATCTGAATCATTTATGCTTTTTGAAGACCTCTTAAGAAGCTTTAGAGAGGATGTAACAAGAATACTGTTTCACATCAGAATTGCATCTGATGAAGGAATAGAGAAAATTAGTAATAAGGGAAATATCAAACACAAAGCTACGCAGGAGAATTTCGGCTACGATAAAGAAAAGGCTAAACCTACTCAGACAGTAAGAACAAGAAATATAAACACTCCAATTGATTCCAACGATCCTTCTACGTGGGGGAAGATAGGTCGAAACGAAAAATGTCCATGCGGGTCAGGGAAAAAGTATAAGAATTGTCATGGTTAGTTTTAAATATTTAAGTTCCTTCCAATTTCTAGAAATTTATCTCTTCTTTTCTCGATCAGAGACTCAGCACCAAATTTTTTGAAAAAGATTATTGAATCTTTAATTGCTATTTTAGTTTGCATTATTATTTGAGCATGCTCTCGGTGTGCTCCTCCTACCGGTTCATCAATAATTTCATCTATTACATTCAGTTTCAATAAATCCTGTGCAGTTATCTTCATAGCTTCAGCGGCTTCCTTTGATTTCTTCGAACTTCTCCATAAAATTGAAGCGGATGCTTCAGGAGATGCTACTGTATATATAGAATGCTCAAGCATTAAGACCTTATTTGCCGCTGCAATAGCCATAGCGCCACCTGAACCACCTTCTCCAATTACAACAGATATGACCGGAACGTTTAATGACAGAGTACAATCTATTGACCTTGCAATAGCTTCAGACTGACCTCGTTCTTCAGCGCCTACTCCTGGATATGCCCCTGGAGTGTCTATAAAAGTTATAACAGGGATTTCATATCGTTCAGCAAGTCTCATCAATCTTATAGATTTTCTATATCCTTCAGGATGGGCCATTCCAAAATTGTGCTTTAGTCGTGTCTCAGTATCTGCCCCTTTTTCATGACCTATTAACATTACAGAAAAATCATCTAACTGCCCTAGACCTCCGATTATAGCTTTATCTTCTCCATACACCCTATCACCTGCAAGCGGGGCAAAATCTTTTATCATTCCATGAATGTAATCTTTAAAGTGAGGTCTATCCGGATGACGGGCGACTTGTGTTTTCTCCCAAGTACCAAGATCCTGGTATATTTCAGTCAACAAATCCTGAGCTTTAGTTTCTAATTTTGTTATTTCATCAAGTGAAATAGTTTTTTCTTCTTCATTTAGACGTTGTTCATTTAATTGACGAATTTTTCCTTCAACATCTGCAAGAGATTTTTCAAAATCTAGATAGTTAACCATAAATTAATCCTATAAAAGAACAAAACTGCAGTCGAAAATGCAACAAGTCAATGATCGGTTTTCGATAATGGATGATTTGATCTTACCGAACTTATCAATTCTGATTCCAAAATGTGAGTATAAATCTCAGTTGTAGAAATATTAGAATGACCCAATAATTCTTGAATAACTCTTATGTCCGCACCCCGATTTAACAGATGAGTCGCAAATGCATGCCTCAATTTGTGTGGACTCAATTTCTTTTTATCAAAACCTAAATTTTTTGCAAAAATGGAAAGGATTTTATTAACGGAGTCCCTAGTTAAATGTCCATCGCTACTATGAGAAGGGAATAAATAAGAAGATCCATTAGGTAGAAACGACATCCAGTCCTCAATAACTTTCGCAGCACTAGTAGTAAAATACACTTTTCTCTCTTTATCGCCTTTAGAGGTTATCCGAGTCACCCTTTTAAGAATATCAATATCCCTAACTTTCAAATTTACCAGTTCACTCACTCTCATCCCTGTGGAATATAGAATTTCTATTAAACACAAACTCCTTAATCGTTTCTTTTTTTGAAAATCTGTTTCACCACCCTCAGGAGAAATCCTTATATAATCCAGTAAGAGATCAACTTCTTCTTCACTGAGAGTTTTTGGTAAAGATCTACTTATCTGTGGTCGGCCTATTGTTTCCATAGGATTTTTTGCTATCCTACCTTTCATCTTCTCATAAGAAAAAAATTGATTAAGGGTGGAATAAATCCTCGATCTAGTAGATTTCTTGAACCCTTTTTTTGTTATCTCTTCAAGATAGGACATAATATGCTCTGTAGTAATTTCCCTGAGTGATTGATTTAAAATTATATTTTCTGAAGAGGCATCTTTTATAATTAAATAAAACTTTTTTTTGTTAGAATTAGGAAGGACGTTTTCTTCAAAATTTTTTGGGCTCCATAAATAAGAACAAAAAACTTTAAAATCATTTTTATACGATCGAATAGTATTCTTACTTAATCCCTTCTCAATGCTCAAATAATTAAAGAACAAATCCAAGTTCAATTCTTGGTCTGACCAATAACTCTTCCAATCTCTATTATTTATTTTATCCATCATTTTAATCTTCTGTATAAAAGCAAAAAAACTTATTTGTCAAAAATCTGTTCTTCTGTAATTACCTTTTTAACATCTTTAATTTCTGGCTCAACAAAACTCGATAAATTATATACAAGTAAGAAAATGGTCAAAATGACTAATAATGAAATAATATAATTTTTCATAATTTTGTTTCCAAAAGTAATTATATCTGCTTCGTTAAAAAATAAATAAAAAAAATAAGAGACCCTTCTTTTTTGTGAATATTTGAAATATACATGGATTATTGATTAGAAAATGAAAAAGACTTTTAAATCCAAAATAGTATTGGTAGGAATGATGGGGTCAGGAAAAACTACCATTGGCAAACTACTATCTAAAGAGTTCTCGTTACCGTTTTATGATTCTGATGAAGAAATAGTAAAGAAATTGGGTATGAGCATCGTTGATATCTTTAAAAGTCAGGGGGAAGAAATTTTTAGAGAGGAAGAAATTAAAACAATAAAAAAAACTCTAATAAAAGACAAATATGTATGTGCTTTAGGTGGAGGATCTTTGTTAAGTCAGGAAATACGAGACATTGTAAAAAAGGATATTATATCTATATGGCTTCAAGCAAGCGTTGATGATCTTTACGAACGACTTAAAGATGACAAAAGTAGACCTAAATTAGATGTCATAGATACAAGAAATGAAATCTTTAATTTAAACCAACAAAGAGAGAAATTTTACAAAATGAGTGATATAGTTTTGAACACAGGAAATAAAAGCGAAGACATGATTGTTAATGAAATTGTTCCCTTAATAGCAGATCTTAATTAGTAAAAATGAGTGAATTTAGAAAGGTAAAAGTTGATCTTGGAGAAAAATCTTACCATATACACATTGGTGAGAACATTGTTGATTTGCTTCCCGAAATAATTTCTCCATCCGTTACAAGAAAAAAGATTTTCTTGGTGAGTGATGAGGCTGTGGGATCTACGATTTTACCTAGAGTACGAAAAATTCTTGAAGATTCGGGGTTTGAATTATCAATAATCTTGGTTCCTTCAGGAGAAAAGAGTAAAAGCTTCGAACAACTTCAGATTCTTCTTTCAGAACTATTCGATAATAATATTGAAAGAAGAGATATTGTTATTGCCCTTGGTGGCGGAGTAATAGGAGATTTGGTAGGTTTTGCAAGTTCAATTTTATATCGAGGTATAAATTTCATACAAATACCTACGACTTTACTTGCACAAGTAGATTCTTCAATCGGTGGAAAAACTGCCATCAATGTAAAACAAGGCAAAAACTTGGTGGGTTCTTTTCATCAACCCACAATAGTTGTTGCCGATGTTAACTTTTTATCTACTTTATCTCTTAGAGAAGTAAAAGCAGGTTTTGCTGAAATCATCAAATATGCAGTTTTAGGTGATAGGTACTTTTTTGATTGGCTAAGCGAAAATAGCAAAAAACTTTTAAAGTTAGACACTGAAAGCTTAATTCATGCAATAGAAACATCATGTAAAATGAAAGCGAAGATAGTAAAAGAAGACGAGTATGAGCATGGTAAAAGAATATTATTAAATCTAGGGCATACTTTTGGTCATGCCTTTGAAAAAAGTGTAAATACAAATGGTGAAGGACAATCAATATTACATGGAGAAGCTATTGGAATAGGGATTTGTCTCGCGGCTAAACTTTCAGAAGATTTTAAAGAAAGTAATATAGAAGACTCAATAGCTATAGAAAAATTGGTGGCCGATTTTGGTCTACCAACAAATATTTTGGATATTTCAAAAAATTTAAAAATAAGTGAAGTAATAAAATTTATGAAGCACGACAAAAAGAGGAATGATGATAAGAATACTCTTATCTTATTGAAAGGGATTGGAAGGGCTTTTATTCACAATGATGTAAAAGACGAAGATTTAGCTAGATTCCTGAACAATCAGGGGCTTAAAAAATGATTGTTTCTTTAAGTATCCTTTTAGGCGCCATATTGGGATTATTAGTTCTTTCTGCTTTTTTTTCTGGTTCCGAAACAGCATTAACCGCTGTATCCAAAGTAAGGATAAAACATCTTGCAGAAAATGGAGATAAGCGCGCTAAGATAATTGAACAACTCATTTCAAGGAGAGATTATTTAATTAGCACTCTGCTTTTGGGTAATAATTTAGTCAATATCCTTGCTTCAGCCCTGGCAACTAGTCTTTTTATATCTTTGTTTGGAGATTTAGGTATCCTTATTGCTACCATTTTTATGACTTTCCTTGTTCTAATTTTTGCTGATATTCTTCCGAAAGTTATAGCCCTTAAATATACAGATCATTGGGCTCTGATTTCTTCCTATATTGTAAAGCCTGTAGTAACAATTCTTGGACCAATTGCAAACTTAGCAAGAAAAATCTCTTTCATTTTTGTGAGAGGAAATGGGGACTCACCTACAAGGCTGGTGGATGCACACGATGAAATCCGCGGTCATATAGATTTGCATCACGAAGAAGGAGAAGTAAAAAAAAGAGATAAGGATATGTTGGGTGGAATTCTGGATCTACCGGGGGTAACAGTCGAGGACATAATGATACATAGAAATAGTATTATGACTGTAGATGCCAAAACCAAAGTAGAAGAAATTTTATCTCTAATGCTCAATAGCCCTTATACTCGTGTACCGGTGTGGGAGAATGATCCGGATAATTTTATAGGCATTCTTCATATTAAAGATTTAATTAAAGCTACAATCAAAAAAGAAAATGAGTTGGAGAACTTCAATATAAAAGATGTTCTTGTTGAAACCTGGTTTATTCCTGAGACCACAAGCCTGAAAGAGCAACTAAAAAACTTTATTGAGAAAAAAATCCATATGGCTTTGGTTGTTAATGAATACGGAAGTTTGATGGGTCTTGTAACATTAGAGGACCTGATAGAAGAGATAACCGGACCAATAATGGATGAACATGATGTAGATGATGAAATACTTCCTGAAGAAACTAATATCATTGATGTTGACGGTGATACGCCTATCAGAGATATCAACAGGAGCTATGGTTGGGATCTACCCGATGAAGAGTCAGCCACTCTTGCTGGCCTTATTATTCATGAATCACGAACCATTCCCAAAAAAGGAAATATTTATAGCTTTTATGGATTTAAGTTTGAGATTCTTGATAGGAAAAGAAACCAAATTACTTCTATTAGAATCCAGAAAGAGTAATGGCTTAAAGTTAAAATAATATTGTCGGAAAAGTTGTCTCCGGGATTAAGAATTATAATTGATAGAATTTTTCTTTTGAGCTTATTAAATTTAATGAAGCAGCATGGAGACCTGATTCAAATTCTTTTTCAAGAATGTCCATAACCATTCGGTGCCTCTCTATTCGATTAATATTAATAAATTTTTCTGAAACAATCTTTATGGTGAAATGAGTACCCCCCAATTTTGCATCGGGATTGTGGTCAGCATGTAAATGTGAATCATCGAAAACTTCTAAAACTGAGTTAGGAAACTTTTTTTCTAAAAGAGATATAATTCTATCGTATCTTCTCATAAATAAAAGCTACACGGTTTTTATTAAAAGTAAAATACTGTATTATAGGCCCAACGATAATAGAGTTAAGATATATGAAATTAGATTCAAAATATTTTGATAACATCAGAACCTCACAGGCTAAGCCAAAAGGCTTAAGGGCTTGTGATGATCCTGGCTGTACTGAAGAAGGTGAATTTGTTGCAAAAATTAATAAAAATAGAACTAAATACTATTGTTTAGAACACATAAGAGCTTTTAATAAAAATTATGATTTTTTTTCAGGAATGTCTGAAGAAGAAATTCTAAATTATCAAGAATCATCAGTAACTGGCTTTAGACCTACTTGGAAAATGAGTTCAAATGCTAAAACTGATGGTTTTTCCTATTCTGATAACAAGATAAACGATCCTTTTGACTTTGTGAATCAAGGTAGATCTTCATCAAAGAGAAATAACAAAAGAAATTCAAAGAAATCCTCAATTTCGGAAGCTTTTGATGTATTAGGAATTGATAGTAAAACATCAAAAAGAGAGATTAGAAACAAATATAAGGAACTGGTAAAGAAATTTCACCCAGACATTAATGGTCAGAACGCTACTAATGAAGAAAAACTAAAAGATATTATAAATGCTTATAATGAATTAAAATCTTCAGGTTTCTGTTAACTTTATTTCTTTTTCTGATAAAACATCTATTAATCTAATTTAAAGGAAGATTTTTATGAGCACAGACACAAGCACTACGATCGACATTGGCAAGCCTGATAAAGAACTATCAGCCAAAAAAATATTTGGTATAGATACCAATATGATGGTACCTGCTTTTTCCAAAAGAAATGATTATGTGCCTGATCTTGATGAAGATTATGTTTTTAACCAAGATACAACCTTGGCTATTCTGGCCGGTTTTAAACACGATCGACGGGTTATGATTCAAGGATATCATGGAACAGGTAAATCAACTCATATCGAACAAGTTTCCGCTAGATTAAATTGGCCGTGCCTTAGGATTAATCTTGATAGTCATATCAGTCGAATAGATTTGGTTGGAAAAGATATGATTGTACTACGCGATGGTAAACAAATAACAGAATTTAGAGAAGGCCTACTACCTTGGGCTATTCAGAATCCGGTGGCACTAGTATTTGATGAATATGATGCAGGGCGACCAGATGTCATGTTTGTTATCCAAAGAATTTTGGAAATATCTGGTAAATTAACGCTTTTGGACCAAAATAAAATCATTAGACCTCATCCATTTTTTCGTCTTTTTTCTACTACCAATACAATCGGTCTAGGTGACACTTCGGGTCTTTATCATGGAACGCAACAAATTAATCAGGGGCAGATGGATAGATGGTCAATCGTCAGTGCATTAAATTATCTTCCACATGATGACGAGCTTAATATAGTGGCTTCCAAGGCTAAATCTTATAATAACAAAAAGGGCAAGGTGACCATTTCTAAAATGATCAAGGTAGCCGATTTAACCAGAAATAGTTTTATTAATGGTGATATTTCTACAGTCATGAGTCCGCGTACAGTGCTAACATGGGCACAGAATTGTGAAATTTTAATGGATTTAGGGCTAAGCTTTAAATTAACGTTTTTGAATAAATGTGATGAGCTAGAAAGACCTACAGTTGCCGAGTTTTACCAAAGATGTTTCGGTGAAGAATTGATTGAAACTCCGTTAGCCCCAATAGTTGAAACTAATGGTGAAGAATAATCCACATAATATAGATGAATTTAAAAGAGCCTTAACCATGGCTATGAGGTCTATATCGAAAGAAGACGAGCTCACTGTTAGTTTTGGTGCAGAATCCGGAAGCCTTAATGGTCTAAAAGCCAGATTACCTTTACCAAACAAGAATATGGCTAATGAACAGATAGACTCTTTAAGGGGTGAAGCTGACTCAATAGCTTTATATCTAGCACACCATCAAGAAGAAATTGATAAGAGGTATTTACCAGAAGGTCAAAATGCTAAAGGTATATTCAACTCTTTAGAAAAAATACGTTGTGAAACCATAGGCTCACAATCGATGGCAGGGGTCGCAGGAAACCTCAATCTTATGCAAAAGGAAAGGCTAAAAAAGAAAAATATAGGTCATCTAAAAGAAAATGAAGAGCACAGTCTTTTGGAGGCTTTAACATATATGGTAAGAGAAGAATTAACGGGTCACAAAATCCAAGGCTCAGAAGAAACTATTAGTTCGTGGAAAAAATGGATCGAAGAACGTTCAAGTAAAACAATTGAAAATCTATCTCAATCAATAATGGATCAAAGAGAATATGCTAAAATCATACGCAAGCTCATTGGTGAACTTGAATTAGGAGATGAGTTAGGAGAAGATCCAGATGATGAAGAGGGTGAAGGTCTTGATTCAGAGACTGAATTCACTGAATCGGACGAGGAACAAGATATAGATCAATCAGATACACAGGAGACAGATTTTTCTGATGCTGAAATGGATGAGGACGAAGATTCAGTTCAAAGTGACATGACAGAAATTGGTGATGAATCTGATATCGAAGATGATAATCTTACTCAAGCAGCAAGAAACAGAGGTGAAGATAACATTAAGCGGAGGGAACTTCCCTACAAAATTTTTACTTCAAAATTTGACGAGGAAATCAAGGCTTCAGATTTATGTGAACTTGATGAATTAGATAGATTAAGAGAGTATTTGGATCAACAATTGCAACATTTACAAGGAGCTATTACTCGTCTAGCAAATAAATTGCAAAGAAAATTACTTGCTAAACAAAACCGGAGTTGGGAGTTTGACCTTGAGGAAGGCATGCTTGATGTCTCCAAACTTACAAGAGTTATAATTGACCCAACTTCACCCTTATCGTACAAAATGGAAAAAGATATTGAATTTAGAGATACTATAGTTTCCCTTTTGATAGATAATTCAGGATCCATGAGGGGTAGACCTATAACAATAGCAGCTATGTGCGGAGATATTTTAGCAAGAACTTTGGAAAGATGTGGTGTCAAAACTGAGGTTTTAGGATTTACTACCAAAGCTTGGAAAGGCGGAAGATCAAGAGAAGTTTGGTTAGAGGAAGGAAAAATACCAGCACCTGGTCGCCTTAATGATCTAAGACATATTATTTATAAAACTGCTGACGAACCTTGGAGAAGATCTAAGAGAAATCTAGGTTTAATGCTGCGAGAAGGATTATTAAAAGAAAATATTGATGGTGAAGCCCTTGAATGGGCCTATGAAAGATTACAAAGGCGATCAGAACAGAGAAAAATTCTCATGGTAATTTCCGATGGTGCACCAGTAGATGACTCTACTCTGTCAGTAAATGCGGGTAATTATCTAGAGAGACACCTTAAAAAGGTTATAGCCGATATAGAAAAAGATTCATCAATTGAGTTAGTGGCAATTGGAATCGGTCATGACGTAAATAGGTATTACAAAAGAGCTGTAACTATTGTAGACGCTGAGCAGTTAGGGGGAGCAATTACAGAACAATTGGCTGATCTCTTTGATGAAGAAAACAATAGTACCTCCAAAAAGAAATTTCAGTTTGCTTCTTGAAGATTTTTGACTTTTTTCTTTAAGCGTCTTGCTTTAATAGAGAGATTTTTATCATTCGATTTTATAAGAAAATTGTCCAAACCACCTGAATGTTCGACAGATCTTAGAGCATCTGCACTGATACGGAGTTTTATAGATAAATTAAGCTTTTCGCTAACAAGCGTAACTTGACATAAGTTTGGTAAAAATTTTCTTTTGGTTTTATTATTAGCATGGCTAACATTGTTACCACTCATCACCCTCTTACCACTCAATTCACAAACTCTGGACATGAAAAAACCTATAATAAAAACTCAAAAAGGTTCTATAACTATGTGGAACTATCGTCAAGCAGAAGAAAGTATTTAAAATTATTCTTGGGAAATCTTGGTTAGTTCTTTTTTTGCTTCTTGAATGCCATAGGCAGCAGCATCCTTAATGAATTTCAAACCCTTTCGTTTGTTTTTTTCTACCCCCAAACCCTTCACATATAGAATCCCTAATCTATAAGTAGCAGTATAAAAGGTCAAATTATCACTTCCATCATCGTGTGACCTAGCTTGTCTATATAATTTTACTGCTTCTCTGTAATCTCTCCTTCCAGAAAGACCATTTTCATATCCTGTGGCAACTTCAATTAATGCCGGCCCATAATTTTGGACTGCTGCTCTTTTAAACCATTCCATCGACTCAAGAAGATTAGTCTCTATTTCCTTTCCATCTCGTAACCATGAAGCATATACATATTGCGCCCTATCAAGCCCTCCTAAAGCTGCTTTTTTGTAATAGCTTAAGGCTTTTGTGGTATCGACATCTGTTCCTCTACCTTTGGAATAGATCACTCCAAGATTGTAAGTAGCACTGACCCATCCCGCTTTTGAAGCTTCTTCAAATAACTCAATAGCCTTCTCAAAACTCTGATCAACTCCACTTCCGCTATAATACAAAGCCCCAAGGAAAAATTTTGCTTCTGGATTTCCTTCATCTGATTGAGCTTGCAGGATTGAAATATCTGAATTAATTGAGAGTTGAGCAAATGCCGAACTTGACAAAAATAATAAGAAGAAAATAATTTTTTTCATTTTAAATATCCTAAAAATTCTATCTATTTGATAAATCCAAAAAGATGCCCTGCAACTTTCCTTATTTGAATCTCCTCAGAACCCTCAGTGATCCTATACCTTCTGTGGTGACGATAAATATGCTCAAAGGGTTTATAACGAGAGTACCCCATCCCTCCATGGGTTTGGATTGCTTGATCAGCAGCCTGACAAACTAGTCTATTTGCCCTGTAATTACACATTGAAACCTTATCAGAAAGATTTTTTGCAACTTCAGGTTTAGACATTTGATCCATTTGCCAAGCTGTTTTATAAACAAGGTTCCTAATCATTTCACATTCTGTATTTAGTTCTGCTAAGGGGAACTGTATTGCCTGATTGCTAGAAAGAGACTTTCCAAAGGGTTTCCGGTTTTTAGCATATTTTACACTCTCGGTAATACAAAATTGTGCTGCACCTACGCCCGAAGCAGCCTGTCTTATCCTATTTTCGTGTACAAAATGTTGGGCTAACTCAAGACCCCTATCAACTCTACCAAAGACTAAATTTTCAGGAACCCAAACATTCTTCATCTCTATTAGAGCATGATCAGTAGGCATGTTAAATGTCCATAAAAATTCTTTAATTTCGAAACCTGCAGAAGAAGTAGGAACCAAAAAACATGTTATGCCAATTGCAGACCCGTCTTCTCCATTAGTTCTTGCAAAAATCATATCATAATTAGCCTTGTGGAGACCTGTGTTCCATATCTTCGATCCATTAATTAACCATCCGTCATTGCCGTCTCTTTTTTCAGGTATTGCCTTGGTCTCCATCCAAGTAGCATCTGAACCATGTTCTGGCTCTGTTAAACCAAAGGCTATTCGATGGGTGCCAGAAAGCATACCATTTATAAATTCCTTTTTTTGCTCCTCAGTACCGAAATCTCTAAACATAAGAACTTGTGGGAAATTACCTACTATTGAGCTTTCGTTTTGCAAATCGTTATGTAGTCCTAAGCCCTTCGCGGCGAAGTGTTCTCTAATAATCGCCATAGCCAAGTTAGATCCATTCTGACCCCCAAACTCCTTTGGTAAACCAAATCTTAAATGACCAGCTTTGTCAGCTCTTTTCCTCATCTCTCCAAGTAATGCTTCCCACTCTTCAGAAGGGAGGCCGTCTCTGTCCCAATCCGTTCTAGCGTGCTCTCTTCGATGATCAAAAAATCTTATATTGTCTTCTTGATTTTCTAGAGGTTTAATTTCATTTTCTATAAAATTATCTAAGATAATTAAATAATCTTCAATTTCTTTTGGTATATTAAAATCCAAGGAAAACTCCACTAATCAAGAAAAATAGTACAATAAAAATACACCAAATGTGAACATAAATATTGTAGTTATCAATAAAACTTGTACCACTAGATGTAGTATAGAACATACCAAGAAAAAAACTATGTCA
>JAYYUG010000099.1:0-3027 GCA_036344135.1 Pseudomonadota bacterium
CTTTTTTCACTAAATCAATCTTGTTCAAAATTAATAGAGACTTAGAATGAAATTTCTTAATAACATAAATTAATTTTCTTTCAATGCTATTGATTGGCGTTCTAGAATCTACAACAAGTAAAATTAAATCTGAGTCCCCTAGAGTTAAAAGGGCATTCTTAACCATTGCTTTCTCAAATTTACTTTTTCCAGAAAATATTCCTGGTGTATCTATAAAAATTAACTGGACATTTTTTCTGATAGCAATTCCTTTTAGACCTGATCTTGTTGTTTGCGTCTTATGGGTAACAATTGCTATTTTTTTACCAAGAATCTTATTCAATAAGGTAGACTTACCAGAATTACTAGGCCCTACTATCGTCAATATGATATTTTTTTTTAACTCTTTATTCATGGTTAATTTTATCTAAAAAATTATTTGCCGCACAAGTTTCAGCTTCTTTTTTAGAACTACCATATCCTAAAATATCTTCGTAACCATCCACCTTAACTACAACAGTGAATTGAGGGTCATGATCTTTTCCTTGTATTTTAAGAACCTTATATTTAGGAGCATTTATTTTCTTTGATTGCAAAAGTTCTTGCAATAAATTCTTAGGGCTTGGGGTTATTTCATTTATTTCCCTATCACTTAGAAAGTCGTTCCACAAAGATAAGGTAAAATTCTTTGCTTCTCTATAATTCCCATCAATAAATATTGCCCCTATTATTGCTTCAATTGTATCTGCTAGAATTGAGTCTTTGATATCATCCCTACTGTTCCTCTCAGACTTTCCTAATATTAAAAACCTTTCTATGTTGATTTTATGAGAAACTTCTGCACATATTTTTTTTTGAACCAAGAAACCAAATTTCTCACTTAATTCACCTTCTTCTAGTTTGGGATAGTTTAGAAATAAAAACTCTGAAATTACGAGGCCTAAGACTCGGTCACCTAAAAATTCTAATCTCTCTAAATCTGGTCCCTTTTTCTTCCTTGCGCTCGAATGCGTTAAAGACTCTTTAAGAATATTTGTATTTTTAAAATTATAATTTATTAATTTTTGAAAATCTTCTAGTTCTTTTTTATCTATGTCAAATGTCATTTAATTAGTTTAAAAGCCCTATTCCACTTAACATTGCTCAAACATAAATTCTTTCCAATTTTTTTCCAATGCCATGAAAAAAAGATTATTCCCGCTTGTCCGACCAGGTTTTCAAAGGGCACAAATCCAACCTTCTTTAAAAACCTACTATCTTGTGAATTATCTCTATTGTCTCCCATCAAAAAATAATGTTCTTTTGGGACCCTATAAACGGGGGTATTATCCTGTGGCAAGTTATCAAATGTATTAAGTATCTCATAACTAACACCATTAGGAAGAATTTCTTCATAGACTATTGTTTTCTCATTTAAGCACCCTTGCGAAGTTTTCTTGGGGTTTTTAAATCTATTAATTTGATATTCTTCCTTATAATTATATTCTAAAGTCTTTCCATTAAGAACTACTTTGCCATTTACAATTTGGATTGTATCTCCAGGCAGACCAATAATTCTTTTAATAAAATCAGTCCTATTATCTGTCGGAAGTTTAAATACTGCAACATCACCCCTTTCAGGTTTATTTGCGAGAAGTCTATTTGGTATTATTGGGATACTGAATGGCAGTGAGTGCCGTGAATAGCCATAAGCCCACTTGGAGACAAAAATATAATCTCCCTCGTGTAGTGTTCTCAACATTGATCCTGATGGAATATTATAGCTGCCAACAACAAAGGAACGAAAAAGGAGAGCAAGAAAAATTATCAATATTATGGACACCAAAAAGTTTTCCTTTTTTTGTTTTTTATTCTTATCTCTATCCAAAATTATTGCCTTCATTCCTAAAATTTATTTTTGAATATTCTGACTCTCTAATAGCTTCGATTATTACTTGGGCCTGAGCCCAAGGAAAATCATCAGTAACAGTTAATTGAATATTTGCACAATAATTTATTGGAATAATTGATTCTAGTTGTTTTTTTGCACCTCCACTCAAATTAATTGAAGGTTTTCCTGTTTTTTTGTTAACAACTCCTATGTCCTTCCAGAAAACTCCTTTTCTAAAACCTGTTCCCAAAGCCTTAGAGGTTGCTTCCTTTGCTGCAAATCTTTTAGCGTATGAAGCTGACCTATTCAGTCTTTCCTCAGATTTTTGAATTTCAACATCAGTAAAGATTCTTTTAATAAATCTACTTCCAAAACGTTCTAAAGTTTTTTCTATTCTTCGTATATCTATCAAATCGCTACCTGTCCCAATGATCACATTACACCTTTTAATTAT
Source organism: Pseudomonadota bacterium (assembly GCA_036344135.1). Taxonomy (GTDB): domain Bacteria; phylum Pseudomonadota; class Alphaproteobacteria; order MED-G09; family MED-G09. Next base: position 2,304 of record JAYYUG010000099.1, read on the forward strand.
CTTTACCTTTCTCTAAGGATATTAACCATTTTCTTAACGGAGCCTTCTAATCCTTCAAATATTGACTGACTAATAAGAAAAAAACCTATATTGACCTCTTCTACTGTTTGAATTTCAATAATTTTCTTTGTTGTCTCATAATCTAAGCCATGGCCCGCATGCACCTCAACTCCTGAACTGAATGTTATATTTGACAAATTTCTAATTTTATTAAATTCATCATCGGCCTCATCAATTTTCTTTAAATTTAATAACTTACAGAATTTTCCTACATGGAACTCTATACAATCTACCCCTAAATTAATAGACTTCTCTAATTGATTTTCATCGGGATCTAAGAAAAAAGATGTTCTAATACCTGAATCTTTAAATTTTTTTACTATACCCGAAAGGACTGTAAAATTAGAAATTACATCTAAACCACCCTCTGTAGTAATTTCTTCCCTTTTTTCAGGAACTATACAGCACGAAAAAGGGGAATATTTTAAAGCAATCTCAACCATTTCCTCTGTTCCTGCAATTTCAAGGTTAAGCTTGTTACTGAATCTATTAATTATATTTTTAATATCATTGTCGTTAATATGTCGTCGGTCTTCTCTTAAATGAGCAGTAATTGTGTCTGCACCAGCAGATAAAACTATTTGCGAGGCTTTTATTGGATCAGGAAAATTCTCTTTTCTCGCATTTCTTAGAGTAGCTACATGGTCAATATTTACTCCCAGCC
>JAYYUG010000100.1:0-6579 GCA_036344135.1 Pseudomonadota bacterium
CGGAGTTTCCTCCCTACGACATCTGTCCGAACTGCCCAAACCCATTGACGGCGGAAGTCGATCCGTCCACAATGGACGTTATTTTGTCCTGGGATCAAAACTGGGCACCAAACCACACCTACGCGCTCTATCGTAATGATGAATTAATAGCAGAAATCGATGGGGAGGAAACAACTTATATTGATGCACCGTCATTCACAGGATTAAGCGGTGAAGCCACGTTTCATTATTTGCTCCTGTTGGAATCCAATTTGACGGATTTTTCGTGTGATGCTGAAGCGGTACTCGGCATTCCTTTGGGCATTGACCTTTTGGATGAAAACTTTGATGGTCTTGAGCTATTTCCCGCTGTAGATGAAGCTTATGGCGCCTGTGGAAATTCAATTGACCCCGACATTTTGGGCTGGACCCATGACCCTCCCCAAAATTGGGAGATAGACAATACGAATATGCCTGAAGTGGGCACCTTCGAATGGCGAGGCTGGTCTTTTGCTTCCATGGACTTTTGGGTGGATGCGGAGGATCAACTACGAAGCCAGTTCACAAGAGCGGATGGAACTGTTGCCGTTGTCGACCCAGACGAATGGGATGATTGTGGAGACGCTGCATCTTTTGGAAGTTATAATAGCATCTTAACGTCTCCGCTGATTCCATTGATGGGGAACCCTATAAATATTTCTTTTGATTCTCACTATCGACAGGAAGCGCCACAGCAAGTTTATCTTACTGTCTCCAACTGGTCGGGTGAAACACTTGAAACACTTCTCCATTATTCAAGCAGTGCCGGGGCAGACAATGCTGGCGGTGATGTTGTAAACCAGCGGTTAAGTTTCATTGTTGAAACAGATGAAAGTGAAATTTATTTCAACTGGGAAATGGCTGATGCAGGGAATAATTGGTATTGGGCGATCGATAACGTAAAAATTCAATCTCAAACACCACCCATCGGAGATTTGAATTATGATGGGAATTATGACATTTTTGATTTACTGACCCTTCTAGAAATACTTGTTGGAATTTTAAACCCAGATATTGTGTTAAACCATGTCAGCGACATTAATCAGGATGGTGAAACCAACTTTTCAGATTTGATCCTGCTTTTAAGTTATATTATGAACCATTAAAACAAAAAACCCCACGAATGTGGGGCTTTAGCTTGAACCTTATCGCTGCTGCTGTTAGCTTCTACAGGTAGCAGTTATTGCTGTTATCTGCTGAAAATAGAGAGTTTATTAAAAAGTTTTGAGAATAGATATGTCGTCCGCCGGTGAGTTTATTCGTTAGCCCGTAAAAAGTATATTGAAAAAGGAATTCGAATTTGAAAAAACTATCCATATCTGAAATTGTTTTTCTGATAACAATGATGCTTTTTGTAAATACTTTTGCACAAGACTCGGAATTATACATTTCACTTAATTTTCAAAAAGCTTATGAAAATCAAACTCGGTCAATGACTGGTTTCCCCGGTTCGAATTATTGGCAAAACCAGGCAAATTACCAGATTGATGTTGAATTCGATCCCAAGAGCAGGCTCTTGGAAGGCAAAGCCAAGATTACCTACTTTAATAACAGTCCCGACACGTTAAGGGAAATGTACATTAATCTTTTTCCCAATTTTTTTAAGAAAGGTCAAATTCGCGATGAGGTAGTAGAATATAGCGATGAAAGTGATGGCCTGACGATCGAGAATCTTTCCATCAATAAAGCTGTCGTGGATACTGCGAAAGAGAATGAAAAGATTATCTATGGTCCGACGAATCTCAAAGTTATTTTGGATTCAATGATCGCACCCAAAACCCAGGTTCCGATAAATATCAAGTGGCATTATATTATAAACAAAGGCTCTCACGGCCGTACAGGGAGTGTAGATTCCACAACATTTTTTATCGCCTACTTTTTCCCACACATTGCCGTTTATGATGATATCGATGGCTGGGATGATTTTCATTTCAAGGGCGATGCTGAGTTTTACAATGATTTTGGTGATTTTGATGTCAACATCACAGTTCCAGGAAATTTTGTAGTTTGGGGAACAGGAATACTGCAAAATCCTGATGAAGTATTACAGAAAAAGTATCTGAAGCGATTTCAATCGGCATTAACCACGGAAAAAATTGTACACATTGTTGATTCCACTGAAGCGCTGTTAAAAAAAGTAACGACGCACAATACCCAAAACATCTGGAAATTTAAGGCAAAAAACGTTTCCGATTTTGCCTTTGCTACAAGTGATCATTATCTCTGGGATGCAACCAGCCTCGTTGTGGATACAACTTCTGGTAAAAGGGTGTTTATTGATGTTGCTTACAATAAAGATGCACAAGATTTTTATAAAGTAACGGATATTGCCCGCAGTTCTATTGAATACATGTCTTTTGTTTTTCCGGCAGTTCCATTCCCATTTCCACAAATTACAGTGTTTAATGGTCTATCAGAAATGGAATACCCAATGATGGTAAATAATTGGACTGTGTATAACGAAGAGTTGGAAGATTATCCAAATAAGGAAAACTATTTAATTGCTCTAACCGCTCATGAGATTTTTCATTCCTACTTTCCGTTTTATATGGGTATTAACGAGTCAAAATATGCCTGGATGGATGAAGGTTGGGCTTCCTTTGAGGATTACGCCATAACGAATAAGTTAATCTCCAATTCTGCTGCTACGAGATGGGATCCGGATAACCACTTGCTTTATGATAATGTATATAAGGAAATCATCGGCTCGGAATTAGATCTTCCGATGTTAAGTATGTCTAAAATGACAAAAAGGCCTACATATAGTATTAACTCATATGCAAAACCAGCGATGTTCTACATGGTGCTAGAGGATATGTTAGGTAAAGAGGTGTTTAAAAGAACAGTTCAGGAATTTATGAGGGTATGGAATGGAAAGCATCCGATGCCATATGATTTTTTCTTTATTTTTAATAAAGTTAGTGGACAAAACTTGAATTGGCTATTCAGACCATGGTTTTTTGATATGGGTTATCCTGACTTGTCGATCAAGAACGTTGTGCAACAATCCGGGGAATACACGATAGAGATCGAAAAAGTAGGATATTATCCCGTTCCTGTCCATTTGAAATTAACCTACGAGGACGAATCAACTGAGATCTTTCATAGGAAAGTATCAGTATGGAAAAGTGGTTCTTCAACTTGCTCTATCAAGTGGTCTGATAATAAAAAGATAAAAAGAATAGAATTAGGAGATGTAACTATTCCAGATGCAAACTTGATGAATAATATTTATTTGTTTAAGCAATTAGGAATAAATAACAAACTAACAAAATAGTGTAGCCTACGCTCACGTCGGACGATGATCTACGTTAAATGCACCAAAATTTATTCCATTATCTATTAAAACAAATTATTTGATATTATATAACTTTAATCTACCCATCCTCCCACAAACAAAAAACCCCACGGATGTGGGGTTTTTATAAGTTAAAAAATTCTAATTAATATTATTCTTTTATTGGCATGAGCTTTTTGTGGTCCACAATGATGACCTTGACGGTGTCGTCACCAATATTCTTCATTTGATGTTTGACTATTTTATTACCATGACCAACGAATCCATCAGGTACATCCATTTCCTGTACGGTTCCATCTGCAAGTGTATTTTGCAATTTCCCACCCTTGATACCATAATAGGTAATAACACCATGTTCATGCATGTTGTCACCCTGTCCGGGTGCAAAGGTCACTTCTAAGACCTTCACATCATCATTCTCTACAATAACTTTATATACATCAGGAGAAACAACCTCAGGAAGCATAGATTTATCTAGTTTTGATATGTAATCTTCTTTTTTTCTCCTCGATTCAAAAAAATCCGCATCATTTGTATGATCAATTGTCATTTTCCAACTGTTCCCAACTATAATATTATGGGTTGACAAATGACAAGTTTCTTCTCTTTTGCTTCCATCTTTCATAACTTGATCAACCTTCCAGACGCCATACGCAAATGCCTCATCTCCAAATTTTTTAGCAGAAATTACAGTTGCGCTGTGATTGATTTTTTCAGTGCTTTCATGCCATTGTATAAAATTTCCTTTGATTGCTTCTATACCAACAATTGGTTCAACTGCACTGCCGTTAACTATGGCATCATCTGCATAAAGAGATAAGCTGCCATTCAAATCTTTGCTATTAGCGTACAATGAATACTTGTCGCATATTTCTCTCTGGTATGTTTCTTTGAAATTATCCTTGGGAATCGAACTGCAATTTGCCAGAAGTGTTAAACACATAAGATAAATTAGTTTTTTCATGCCTCATGTTTACCGCATTTTTGATCTTTTTCCAAGGCTTCGATGACTAAGGTGTTTCCGGTACATGAAAGCTTATGGATTGAGTAGTCACTGAGCCATTTATCCTGTACCTTAAGCCATGAAAAACCTCCTCCTGATTGCTGTCACCATTCTCGTGGTGGGGTGTGGTGTTACAAGAGAAATTGAGCTGTCATCAGAACACCCTTTATCGAAAGCTTTAGCACCCTCAGAAGTACCTACTACTAAAACTAAACCTGAATTAGATGGCGTTAATCGTGATAAAATAGAATATCGGTTAGACGACCTTTATTATCTGAAAGATTCAGACGCTCCTTATACAGGTAAGGTTTTCGAAGAGTGGTCGGGACAGCAGAGAGTAGAAACAAACTACATTGACGGCAAGTTGGATGGGCTATCGGAATCTTGGCATGAAAACGGGAAGAAGGCGAGTGAAGTAAACTACAAGGAAGGTAAGCAGGATGGGCTATCGGTGGAATTCCATGAAAATGGACAGAAGTGGAGGGAAATAAACTGGGAGGATGGTGAACTTGTCAAAGGTTCTGAGAAATTCTGGAACAGCAAAGGCGACCCTGTTGATTCAATGAAAGAATCTTTCAAAAAATAACCCCACTAGTTCTCAGATTTTTTTATTTGGTTCGGGCGGGTCTGTGTGTATAAAGAGGAATGTCTTTTCCTGACCCAGTAGATGTAGCTAAGATCGCTGCTATCCTTCGTAATAACGAAGGATATCACGACTTAATCGATGAGGCCTATGAGCTATTAGTCAAAGCGGATGAATATTGCAGAGCTCAACAGATTAAAAATCCAGATGAGGAGAAATAGGGATCACTTGTCCTGAGCCATTAACTCACTAGTTCCCGTTATAATCTTCGACAGATTTTGTAATTGGTTGGTTCGTGGTGAGGTGTTAGGGTTTTGGAATGAAGATTCTAATATTCTTTTTCTTTGTTTTATTCGTGGGGTGTGGGAAGAAAGAAGTTGTTACTGAAGTTGTAGAACCCGTTGCTGAAGCTAAACCTATAGAACCTGTTGCTGAGGTTAAGCCTGTAGAAGAAAAACAGCAGAAAGTTAAAGAGGAAATTAAGCCTATAGAACCTGTTGCTGATGCTAAGGCTGAACCAGATGGCGTTAATATCAAAGAATCAAAAGTGAGTGAAGGTATACGATATCTTAAAGATTCAGACACTCCTTACACAGGAAAAGTTTTCACATTGCATGAAAACGGGACGAAGATGTATGAAGGAAACTACAAGGACGGCAAGCCTGATGGGCTATCGGTTTCTTGGCATGAAAACGGACAGAAGTGGTCTGAAGGAAACTGGAAAAACGGCAAGCAGGAAGGGCTATGGGTGACTTGGCATGAAAACGGACAGAAGGAAATGGAAGCAACCTACAAGGACGGTAAGAAAGTCGAAGGTTCCCTAAAGTAACCCCCATGAACCCCACGCGCCTGTTAGTTGTTTTAGTGTCACTGCCCCTTCTGCTTGGGAGGTATGGCAAGAAAGAAAATATTACTGAAGTCCTAGAATCCGTTACTGCGACTAAGCTTATAGAACCTACTTTAGAAATTGAGAAGAATGGTTTGACCTCTTTAATCCGTCTGATAATACAGTAAAAACCTTATGAGATCAAAACATCTGTTTCAACTAACCTTGGCCGTATCTCTATCTTCCACCGTTCTGGCAGTGGATCCTCCGAAAGTGCAAATCAAACCCGCACCCCGGCCTGCAATACAACCGGTTCCGCGCCCAGCACCCGGTGCGCGACCTTTGCCAGGTCGTTTTCCTGGTCAACCGGCCAAGCCTCAGCTGGTTCAGTGGGGGGAGAAACAGATAGTTGCAATGGCGACCATCACCAACATCAAACAGGGTCCTACAGCTCGGTCTTTCCCTCCCTTATACAACCATACCCTGACAATGAAGATTGAAGGTGTCTTACGGGGAGACCTCAAGACTGGCAGTAATCTTACGGCAAATCATTCAGCACGCCAGCAGCAAAAACCGGTCTATCCAAAAGGTAAAGTTGTTGTTGCTCTATCTAATGTGCGGGGAGGCCTTCGTGTTGAAGCCTTCGAAGAGGCTAACGAAAAGCAGCTAGATTCGATTCGGCTCGCCTGTGAGTTGCCGCTCGGCTGGAAGAGCATGAACGGCAAACTGATTTCTCCTTGGGTGGCACAAAAGGCGCGGGCCTGGCCTAAGGCCCAAAAAATTGATGCCAAGCATTTCTGTAGTGCGACAGGGCGACCGGCTTTGCTAGGGGGTGGTGGTCTATCATACAC
>JAYYUG010000101.1:0-6723 GCA_036344135.1 Pseudomonadota bacterium
TTGAACCATTTTCTCCTTTAACAGATAAGCTTCCGTCGGCCCTAACTATGGCTGAAAACTTTTTGGCCTTTAATCTCTTAGGTCCTTTTAAAGTACTTCCAGGCTTTATGACACCACTTTCTACAAGATTACCGAAAGGTATTCTAATCTGATCTTTCTTAGATTCTGTTATTGCAAGGTGTTTAGGATTAGAAGTTTTAACATTTTTCAATCTCTTCTCAGCCGCAGAAATGTATTTCTTCTCTCTTTCTATTCCTATATATGATCTTCCTAATTTCTTTGCGACTACCCCAGTAGTTCCGGTTCCAAAAAAAGGATCCAAGATTAAATCTCCAGGCCGAGAAGACGCTAATAAAACTCTATAGAGAAGTGCTTCTGGTTTTTGGGTGGAATGTATCTTTTTACCATTTATATCCTTAAGCCTCTCTTTGCCGGAGCAAATCGGAATTGTCCAATCAGATCTCATTTGAATACCTTCATTAAGGGATTTCATGGCTTGATAATTAAAATCATATTTCGAATCTTGATTTACTGAAGCCCATACTAAAGTTTCATGAGCGTTCGTAAAACGGGTTCCCCTGAAATTCGGCATGGGGTTAGCTTTTCTCCAAATGATGTCATTTAATATCCAAAACCCTAGATCTTGCATAATCTTACCTATACGGAAAATATTATGATAAGAGCCAATGACCCATATTGAACCAGAAGATTTTAACAACCTTTTGCATTCTACCAACCATTCAAAAGTAAATTCATCATATTTTTTAAAATTTTCAAATTTGTCCCAATGATCATCAACTGCGTTTACCTTAGAAGAGTCTGGTCGCAATAGATCGTTTTTTAACTGAAGGTTATAAGGGGGATCCGCAAAAACAAGATCAAAAGAACAATCAGGAAAATCCTTCATAGACTCAATGGTATCGCCTTTAACAATTCTATTGGCTTTAAGTTTATTGGTTTCTTTAACGTTTTCTTTTACCATTCAAGAGAACATCCTCCTTATAAATTATTAGAAGGTCAAGAGGAGAAGACTATAAAACTAAAATAAAATCTTATTTTCTATATATTGAGTCCTGTTTAACTTCAAAGACTCAACATCTTGCGAACAGGGGAAAAAGATTTTCTATGGTATTTTGTAGGACCGTGGTGTTCTAGTGCATTTAAGTGCTCTTTCGTTCCATAACCTTTATTTCTTTTCCAATTAAATGAGGGGAATTCAACATCAATTTCTTCCATATATTGATCCCGTAAAACCTTCGCAACAATTGATGCGGAAGCAATAGACAATGACTTAGCGTCTCCCTTAACAAGGCTTTTCGTTTTAATATCTGTTTTGGGCGTTACGCTTCCATCAATCAAAACTAAATCAGGTGTAATTTCTAAATTATTAATCGCTCTTGTCATAGCTAAGAAAGTCGCTTCCAAGATATTTATTTTATCTATTTCTTCTACATTCGCTACACCAACTCCAAACATATGATTAGAAGTGATTTTATTAAAAACTTCTTTTCTCTTCCAAGGAGAAATTTTTTTAGAGTCGTTTATTCCATAGGGAATATTATCTTTTTAAACTATTAATGAAGCAGAAAAAACTGGTCCAACCCATGGACCTCGACCAGCCTCGTCGACACCTGCAATAATATTATAATTCTGCGAATGGTAGATCTCTAGATCAAGGTTTGGTTTTATTCTGCCGCTATTATTTTCTCTTTTTTCCATCTTAAAATAGGTTCCCTAGCAGCTTTAGTTTCATTGAGCCTCCCGACTGGAGTATATTTAGGAGCATTTTTAAAAGAATCTGAATCTGATTGAGTTTTATTGACAAGATCTTTCATAGTTAAAATAAATTGATCAATAGAAAACTTGGACTCTGTTTCCGTAGGTTCAACAAGCAAGGCGCCATGAACTACCAAAGGGAAGTATATTGTCATAGGATGGTAACCTTTATCAATCAGAGCTTTTGCAAAATCTAGTGTTTCAACATCTGTATCTTTTAAGAAGTCATCATTAAAGAGAACTTCATGCATACAATAACCTTCGTATGCCGATGACATAACATCTTCTAAAGAAGATTTAATATAATTAGCACTAAGTACTGCGTCCTCGGAAACCTGCCTTAAGCCATCTGCTCCATGACTTAGCATATAAGATAAAGCTCTTACATACATACCCATTTGACCATGAAAAGCATTTAATCTACCGAAGGATTCTAAAAGATTTTCGTTGCTTTCGTCTTCAAAAATTTCAAATTTATTACCAATTTTTTCTATCTTTGGCGCTGGACAAAAACTGGCTAATTTATCTGAAAAAACAACAGGGCCTGAACCTGGTCCCCCACCGCCATGTGGTGTAGAAAAGGTTTTATGTAAATTAATATGCATAGCATCAATTCCCATATCTCCTGGTTTGATTTTACCGACTAGAGCATTAAAATTAGCCCCATCACAATATAGATAACCGCCATTTTGGTGTATAATTTCAGATATCTTAATGATATCTTTCTCAAACAAACCACAAGTATTAGGGTTTGTGATCATTGCAGCTGCAAATTCTTTATCGATCTTACTCTTAAAGTCTTTTAAATCTAATCTACCGGCAACGGTAGATTTAATTGTTATTACTTCAAATCCTAAGAAAGCAGCCGTAGCTGGATTTGTTCCATGAGCTGAATCTGGAACTAAGACTTTTTTTCTTGATTCTTGACCTTTAGATTTCAATGCCTGTTTTATGGCCATCATTCCACACAATTCACCTTGAGCTCCAGCCTTTGGTGACATCGCAATTGCTGACATACCTGTGAGTTCTTTCAACCATAATGAAATTTCATGAATGAGCTCCAAAGCTCCTTGACATGTTGAAACAGGTTGCAACGGATGAATATCACTAAATCCTTTTAATCTTGCTAACTTTTCATTCAATCTAGGGTTGTGCTTCATAGTGCATGATCCCAAGGGATACATCCCGGCATCAATTGAATAATTTTTTCTTGATAAGCGAACATAATGTCTTACTGCTTCTGGTTCGCTCAATCCAGGAATTCCAATTTCTTGGTCTTCATAACTAGAACCTATTCTCTGTTCATACCCGTGTAATTCAGGGAAGTCGACACCTGATTTATTCAAACCCCCTATCTCGAATAATAACATCTCTTCATGATCTAAACCTTTATGGCTTATTTTTTCCTTCATGATATTATTTCCTCAGCTGCTTTAGAAAATCTTTCAAAATCTTGACCTGAATTAATTTCTGTACATGCAATTACAAGATAATTTTTAAATTGATCATTTTGTGGTTCTAATCTGCTTACAGGAACTCCAGCAAGAATTCCTTTATGGCTCATTTTTTCAACGAACACTTTAGCTTCAATAGGCAAAGAAATTGTGAACTCATTAAAGAAAGTCTTATTTAGAATCTTAATTCCAGAAATTTTTTCAATGTTCTTAGATAACTTTATGGCGGACTCATGGTTTAATTTTGAGAGAGATTTGAATCCCTTCTCGCCCAATAAAGATAAATGCACAGTAAAAGCTAGACTACATAAGCCGGAATTTGTACAAATATTTGATGTAGCTTTCTCTCTTCTAATATGTTGTTCCCTGGTAGAAAGAGTTAAAACAAAACCTTTCTTACCCTTAATATCTGTAGTCTCTCCAACAATCCTTCCGGGCATTTGGCGTACAAATTCTTTTTTTGATGATAATAATCCTATGTATGGCCCTCCAAAATTTAAAGGATTTCCTAATGATTGTCCTTCACAGGCTACTATGTCTGCTCCCATTTTTCCTGGACTCTTCATAATGCCCAGAGAAACAACCTCATTCACTACCACTACCAATAAAGATCCGAAAGAATGAACGTACTTCGATAATTCTGTTAAATCGTGACAGTTACCAAAAAAATCAGGGTTTTGAACCACTACACAAGAGGTTTTATCACTTATTTTCTCTCTTAAATCTTCAAAATTGTCGGAAAAATTAAGACTATATCCTAAGGATTGATTATTTTTATCTAATAACGTCTTTATTACGCTGGCGTATTGAGGATGAAGACCGTTTGATAAAATTATTTTATCTCTTCCTGTTATTCTTTGAGCCATTGAAACTGCCTCAGCGGTTGCTGTCGATCCATCGTACATAGAAGCATTTGATATATCCATTCCAGTCAATAGAGATACTTGGGTTTGAAATTCAAAGAGATATTGTAAAGTTCCTTGTGATATTTCGGGTTGATAAGGTGTATACGACGTCAAAAACTCCGATCTTTGAATAATATGATCAACACTTGCCGGAATATGATGCTTATAGGCTCCTGTTCCTAGAAAAAAAGCAGTTGAATCTGCAAAAAGGTTTCTATCTGCAAGAGATGATAAATATCTTTCAACTTCCATCTCTGTTTTATAATTTGGTAAATTTAATTTTGGATTAAGCTCAATATCACTTGGCACATCGGAAAATAGCTCGTCAACTTTTTCTATTCCTATAGCATCTAGCATATCGTTTCTATTTTCTTCTGTTAAAGGTAAGTATCTCATTTTCTATCCTTCTATAAATTTCTTATACGAGTCTTCATCCATTAAGTTTTGTAATTCTTCGGGATTTGAAACTTTAATTTCGAAAAACCAACCCCTACCTATTGGATCTTCATTAACTAATTCTGGAGAAACACTTAAATCTTCATTTGTCTTTATCACTTCTCCCGAAACTGGAGAGTAAACTTCACTTGCCGCCTTTACAGATTCAACGACAGCAATATTATCACCCTGATTAGCTTTAACCCCGTTTTCTGGTAATTCTACAAAAACAACGTCTCCTAACTGTTCGCTTGCATAAGCTGATATACCCACTACTCCACTACCTTCATTAATCCTTATCCATTCATGTTCTTTTGTATAAAAAATACTCGACATCAATTAATTTCCTTTAAAATATTTGTGCGACACAAAAGGCAATTGAGTGCAGGTAGAGGGAATCATTTTTTCTCTTACTTTCAAAAAAACTTCTTGAGATTCATTTAATTTCTCAAACTTTATAAACCCTATGGATATAGGAACCTTTAAAGATGGAGAATAACCTCCGCTAGTAACAATACCAATTTCTTTACCATCAGAATCGTGGATAGTTGTTCCTTCTCTAGCTGGAACCTGAGCAAAGGGTTTAATGCCAACTAATATCTTTTCAGGGCCCTTGTTTATTTGTGTTTTTATGGTTTTAGAACCTAAGAAGTTTCCTTGTTTGAGTCTTTTTTTGGATAAGGTCCAACCTAATCCGGCCTCAATAGGAGTAGTTTTTAAATCTATATCATGCCCATAAAGACATAATCCAGCCTCCATTCTAAGTGAATCTCTTGCTCCTAAACCAATAAGCTTAACTTTCTTATTAGAAAGAATTTTATTAGCAAGAGAATATGCGATTCTTCCTGGAATTGAAATCTCATAACCGTCTTCGCCGGTGTATCCACATCTTGAAACTAAAACCTTCTCACCATCAAAAACAGACGTATTGAATGTCATAAAAGGCATATCGACAAAACCGGGTATGTGTTTATTTAAGATGTTTGCCGATAAAGGGCCTTGCAAAGCTATCAATGCTCTATCATTTAATAATTCTACTCTAAAATTATTGTTTAAATTGGATGATAGATGATTCAAATCCTTCTGAATACAGTCGGCATTAACGACCATTCTTACATGATTAGAATCATTAAGCGGTTTATAAACCATTAAGTCGTCGATTATTCTTCCATCTTTGTTCAGTAGTTGAGTATATTTAATTTGGCCATGTTTCATTTCGGAAAAAGATATGGGAAGTATTTTTTCTAGTGCTTCAAAAATTAATCCACCAGAAATCTTAATTTGACCCATATGGGACACATCAAAAAGACCTGCAGATTCTCTAGTATGATTATGCTCATTTAAAATGCCTGTTTCGTATTGTATAGGTAAAATATGACCTGCAAATTCTACTAGCTTTGCGTTATTTTCTTTGTGTAGTTTATATAAAGGAGTCTTTTTTAGGTTATCCTTGTAACCGACAGCCTCAGACATTTTTCTCTCCATGACAGATAAGCTGCTTAAAGCAACTGCCCTCCTCTGTCATTGGATCCTGAGAGATTTCACAAAGAAACTTTGCTTACCCCGTCGGCGAAGTTTTAACTTACTTTCCAGAGTCTTGTCTACCTGCGGTCCTTTTTGCCTGAGAGTTTCCGAGGGCGGTTGCTCCTTCGGCGCTAAAAAAAGTCTCTCCCGCAAATAGATAGAATCAAAAAGATTCATACAGCAATTCTAAATGACTGTAACTTGATGTCAAATGTATTGTTCACTCAAGTCCTATTAGCACTTTATACGAAGACCCTGTCCTTCCTTCTGTAATATTTGATTGTAATCCTTCTATTGCCAATGAGAAGGGAACTATGGCCTGATCTTTTAAATTTAATGAAGAACGTTTTGACCATTTGTCTATAATTGTGTTTTCAGGGCCTACGAAAGCTATAAAAATTGTAAATTCCAATGTCTTTGATCTAGATTTATCTGCGCCAATTATATCCCCCACAATACCTAAATCATAATTTACCGTTTTCCTCTTTAGATTATAATCACAAATCATTACTGTTCTATTCAATTCTACATTTAGACTTACGCCTTCGGAAGATCTAACTTCTTTTGACTCAGAGCCTTTAAGTATGGCTGCACGAGGGCATGGACCAGGATCATAATCAACTTTTGAG
>JAYYUG010000102.1:0-8856 GCA_036344135.1 Pseudomonadota bacterium
TCAAAAGCTAAATTGAAAAAAAATTTAGTGATATTGTCAGGAAAAGCCCGAATAAGAAGAACCATGTGGAGTAGGAGAGCTCAAGAATACGAAGCCAAAATTAACTCTGGACATTTAAATGAGCTAACAGAAGTTGTTAGAGATCTCTTTAGAAATCATGCCAGTCAACCAGAACAATCTTATTCTGAAAGACAGTTGTATGAGGCTGCAAGAGACCGTTTGGCAAAAGAAGTAGCTGTAGTTGAAAATACAAACGATGAAAAGGCGGTAGAAAAAATAGAATTAATACTATCTGAGGCAACTCAGAAATCATCCATTAAAGAAAGTATTAAGGAGTAACTTTTTTAAAGAGATATGTCATGCCACATTCTAGAGAAAAAATGGTTAGTCTTACTTCGCGGTTATTAAACCATCATTTGAAAGGTACAACAGACCACGCAGAAGACATTATGAGAATATCACTGGATGCCTATACTAATGAAAAACGGCTTAAACTTGAAATTAATACAATATTTCATAACTACCCTTTAGCATTGGCATTGAGTTTAGAGCTTCCTAAAAAAAATACTTACAAAGCTTTGAATGTTCTCGAAACACCAATTTTACTCACACGCGACTCTCAAGGAAGAGCCAGGGCATTTATAAATGCATGCCAGCATAGAGGGTCTCCAATTTGTGAGCTAGGAAGTGGAGAAAAATCTCAGTTTTCCTGTCCTTATCACACTTGGACCTATAATAATCGGGGAAATTTGATTAACATTTTTAAGGCTGATACCTTTGGAGATATTGATAGATCAAAAATTAAGTTGAAAGAATTAAATTGTGAAGAAAGATCTGGATTTATCTGGGTTTGCATTAATCCTGAATCTAAAATGGATCTTGATTCTTGGCTTTATGATTTTGATCTAGAACTAAACGATATTGGACTTGATAAATGGCATTTATATAAACAAAGGGAGTTGCCTGGTCCTAGTTGGAAAATTTGTTGGGATGGATATTTAGACGGTTATCACCACCACGTTGTTCATGCGGAAACTGTAGGAAAAAATACCATAGTTAATCTTATTGCTCACGATAGTTATGGGCCACACCAAAGGTTTGCTTTTGGTAAGAAAACTCTTAGTCAACTGAAAGATTTAGATGAGAAAGAATGGGAGCCAGAAGAACATATTAGACTTATACATTCCGGTTTTCCTAACCTTTCTATTTCGGTTATTTTGAACCAGTATTGCTTAGTCAGCATGGTTTATCCGTGTGAAGATCTTAATAAAACAGTAACGATTCAAAATATTTTATGTATGAATGAGCCTAATTCAAGGGAAGATAAAATAGCAGCCGAAGAATTCGATAATTTAGCTCTTTCGGCCGTTCGTGATGAAGATTATAAAATGAATTTTTCAATTCAAGCAGGGGTAAAATCAAAAGGAAATAAAGAGTTTTTGTTTGGAAAGAACGAACCTCTTCAGCAACATTATCACAAATGGATAGAAAAACTTTGCAATCAAGACTTCTAAATAATTTTTTGCGTTATTAGGATCAATAATCTGAAGTTTTAAAATTTTTATAACAATTTAGATTTTTTTTAATAGCAATCTTCAGTAAAATCTCACGAAGACCCCGTAGCTCAGCAGGATAGAGCGTCAGATTCCTAATCTGAAGGTCACAGGTTCGAATCCTGTCGGGGTCGCCACTAAAGATTGCAAACTAAAAGCTTTTGATGCATTATCTCTAACCGAATTAATAAGAGGAATATTATGGAAAAAAGAAAATTAGGAAACACCGATCTTATGGTAAGTAAAATTTGTCTTGGTACCATGATCTTTGGAGAACAGGTCACAGAAACAGTTGGTCACGAACAAATGGATTATGCTGTAGATATGGGTATCAACTTTTTTGACACTGCAGAAATGTATGCTGTACCACCTCGAAAAGAAACACAAGGCTCAACTGAAAAGATAATAGGAAATTGGTTCGGTAAAAAGAAAAATAGAGAAAATATAATACTCGCAACAAAAATATGTGGACGGGCTCCTTTTACATGGTTAAGAGATGATGAGAGTCCAACTGAACAAAACAAAAAACAGATCTTTGAGGCTGTCGAGAAAAGTCTTTCACGTCTTCAAACGGATTATATTGATTTGTATCAACTGCACTGGCCAGACCGACCAATGAATATTTTTGGCTCTTATAAACATATAGATGGATCAACAAATAGTATTGAAAGTATATTGGACGCTCTTGGGGAATTAGTTAAGCAAGGAAAAATTAGGTATATTGGTTTGTCAAATGAAACACCTTGGGGAACTATGGAATTTCTGATTCAATCTGAAAAGAAAAATTTACCTAGAGTTCAATCTATCCAAAATGCATATAATCTTCTTAATAGAAACTTTGAATCAGGTGGCTCAGAAATTGCTTTTCGCGAAAATGTTGGGCTTTTAGCATACTCACCGTTGGCGCAAGGATACCTTACAGGAAAATATCAAAATGGAGCCCTTCCACAAGGATCTAGAAAACAACTTTTTGACAGATTACAAAGATACGAAAGTGTTGGTTCAGAAAAGGCAATAGATTCATATCTTAAAATCGCAGAAAAAAATAACATTGATCCATCTCAATTGGCTAATCAATTTGTAACTACCAGACCTTTTGTTACATCTAACATAATAGGGGCAACAAATATGGACCAGCTTAAGTTAGCAGTTACCTCTGTTGAAGTGGACTTAACAGAAGAAATTGAAAAAGAAATTGATAACGCTTTCCAACTCCACGGGAATAAAGCAAACTAAAATTATTCGATTGAAAAAACCAATAATGCGTTACCAGGCATATGATAATATATGCCATATCCAGAATTAACAGCCATGTATCCGTTTCTGAGAGCTGGTCCCGAACCACCAAAGCCTCCTCCATTAGCGGGTACTCCTGATACACTTTCAAATTCTTTTAGAGCATTAAATGTCCAGATTACTTCTCCATTCTCCCTATTGTAGACCCTAATAACACCATCTGAATGTCCAGCAATAACTGCGCCCGGAATGGCTGTACTTGCCGCAGAAATTCCAGGATCACAAAACTCAATTCCGCCACAACTATTAGGATTTATTTTTGACCATAACATTTTTCCTGTCTCCGCATTTAAAGCATGCATACCAGGTTTCAAATCAAGATAAATCTTTCCATCGCGAGTATTTGCCATATCATTTATTGGGACATAAACAGTATTACCTTCGGCGGACATACCAAAATGAATACCTCCTTGCGTTCCACCTCCAGAAATATTTCTTTCCCAAATTATTTCCCCTGTATCGGGATTTATTCCAAAAGCACTACCAGATTTCTGACCGCTTACCAAAATGTCACCTTTATCAGTATCTATCAAAATAGAACTTGCTGAATAATCTAAATCCGGGCCATTCTCAACAGGGCAATTGGGATTACCTTTAAACATA
The DNA here is from genome assembly GCA_036344135.1 of Pseudomonadota bacterium. Lineage (GTDB taxonomy): Bacteria > Pseudomonadota > Alphaproteobacteria > MED-G09 > MED-G09. Next base: position 3,453 of record JAYYUG010000102.1, read on the forward strand.
CAAGCAACATTCCAAGCATCCCCTGGTAACGTTTGTCTTCGCCACACTTCGTCACCACTATCTATATCGTAAGCAATAATTGCATCAGAAGAATCGTCAGCCGGTGAAGAATAGTTCTCCCCTGTGCCAACATACATATATCTCCTTTTTTTATCTATATTTGGCGAATTCCAAACGGGAGCTCCCGAAGGTCCGTACATCCTAGTTCCTACTGCAGTAGTTCCCATATATTTTCCTGGTAAAGGAATCGTATATGACTTCCATAAAGTTTTTCCTGTTCTAGCCTCAACAGCAAGGACTCCTCCTCTAAAAGTACAGCATTCATAATTTTCATCTGATGCAGTAGTAACCTCTAGTGAAGAAATAGGAATGAATAAGTTTTCTTCAAATCTAGCAGGTGCTGCGGTTTGTGTAGCATTAGGATGATCATCAGATTTTATTTTCCATATGAGTTTACCTGTTTGAGCATCCAAAGCATAAGTATGAGCCAAAATATCTCCAAAATAGATATATGGTTTGAAATCAGGATCAATGCCTACTTCCCACAAATCCATTACTATAGCTGTTCTAATTTCTGCAGATGCAGTAAATTTCCATTTCACACATCCCGTTTCTAAATCTAAAGAATAAACATCACCGGACTGACTCCCCACAAAAATTGAGCCGAGGGCAAATAGGGGCTGAGACCTGGCTCTTTGACTATAAGGAAAACCAAAAACCCATTTTAACTTAAGATCTTTTATATTTTCTGAATCTAATCCACCTGCACTTTTTGGTATAAATCTTGATGTGTTATAACCCCAGTTATATGGCTCTGGAGCTTCTTTTAAATTGAAACCTTGTTTTGAATCTGGACACATATTTACTTTTGCTTCTTCAGGAAATTCGGATCTTGTTTGTTTAAACAAATATTCGGCTATCAAGATTCTTTCTTCAGCTGAAAGGTGTGAAGATTGCAACTGCATTATACCTTCATTCATGGCTCTTAATATATTATTGGGCAACATCAGTTCCAGCCAATTTTGTGCCGGCGCTTTGGTAACTGTGCCATCATGGCAAATATCACAATTTTCTAAATACAGGTTTTTTCCTGGATGATTTTCTGTATCTATAGTTACTTCTCTCGCTTGAAACGCGTCTGTTGACTCAGTATATTCTCCTTCCTCATCAATTATGTAATCTTGTTGGGCATGAAGAGAAATAGAAAGAAATGTTATAAGGATAAAAGTCAAAGTTTCTTTCATAATATAGTTTCCTCCAAAAAGTGAATTATAAAATTATTCAATTGAAAATAGTAACAAAACATTTCCTGGCATGTGGTTATAAATTCCATATCCAGAATTAACCGCCATGTATCCGTTTCTAATAGCTGGACCTGAGCCACTAAAACCACCTCCGGAGGCAGGAACACCAGATACACTTTCAAAGTCTTTTAGGGCATTATATGACCAAATTATATTTCCATTATCTTTATCATAAGCCCTAATAACTCCATCAAGATGGCCCGCTATTACGGCTCCAGGAATAGCTGTAACAGCCGAAGAAACTCCGGGATCACAATTTTCAATTCCGCCACAACTATTAGGATTTATTTTCGACCATAGGATTTTTCCTGTTTCCGCATCTAGTGAGTGAACGCCAGGTTTAAGATCCTTATAAATCTTTCCATCATATGTATTAGCCATATCATTTATTGGGACATATAAAGTTTTTCCTTCAGCAGCCATACCAAAATGCACTCCTCCTTGTGTTCCTCCATTTGAAAGAGCATTAGACCATAAAATTTTACCTGTATCAGGATCTAAACCATATACAGATCCCGATTTTTGACCTGCAATAAGGATATCTTTATTGCCTAAATTAACTGAAATAGAGCTTGCTGAATAATCTAAATCTGGACCATTTTCTTTAGTACAATTTGGATTATTTCTAGCCATACATGCTAAATTCCAGGCGTCTCCTGCTAAAGTCTGTTTTCTCCAAACTTCCTTACCTGTATCAATATTAAAAGCTATAATAGCGTCTGATGAATCATCTGCTGGTGTTGAATAATTTTCACCTGTTCCAACATAAACATATCGTCTTTTCTTATCTATATTTGGGGAATTCCAAATAGGAGCACCAGAAGGTCCAAACATTCTTGTTCCTACAGATGTCAATCCAGAATATTTTCCTGGTAGAGGTATAGAATATTGTTTCCACAATGTTTTTCCTGTTCTTGCTTCAACTGCTAAAAGACCTCCTCTAAAGGTACAACATTCATATTCAACATTAAATGCTGGTATAACCTCTAAACCAGAAATAGGAATAAAAAGAATATTTTCAAATCTTGCAGGTGTACCTGTTTGAGTTGCATTTGAATGATCATCAACTTTTATTTTCCAAATTAATTCACCAGTCTGGGCATCTAATGCATATGTATTTGCTAAAATATCACCAAAATAAATATATGGCCTTCTATCAGGATTTTTGCCTTTTTCCCATTCATCCATAACAATGCCCGTACGCACTTCTCCTGATGCGGCAAAATTCCATTTTATGCATCCTGTTTCTATATCTAATGCAAAAACATCTCCTGATTGACTCCCAACAAATATTGAATCCATAGCAAAAAGAGGCTGGGATCTAGCCCTGTGTGCATATGGAAATCCAAAAGCCCATTTTAATTTTAGTTTATTTATATTCTTTGAATCAATACCGCCTGATTCTTTAGGAATAAATCTAGATGTATTATAACCCCAGTTATAAGGTTCTGGAGATTGGGTTATATCAAAAGTTCTATTTTCTGCTTTACAAAAATTTAACTTTGCTTCTTTTGGAAAATATTCTCTTTTTTGTTTCATTAAATATTCAACAATTAGAATTCTTTCCTCTTCTGAAAGATGAGAAGCTTGTTCAGACATAATTCCTTGATTCATGGTTCTTAATAGAGCTTGGGAAGTTAACAATTCAATCCAATTTAATGCGGGCGCTTTCTCAACAGTTCCATCATGGCAAATAGCACAATTATCTTTATATAAAACTATTCCAGGGTGTGTTTCAGTATCTATAGTAACTTCTCTAGCGTTTACTAATTCATCAGTAGACTCTCTGAATGTAGCGTTTTCATCAATAGTATAATTTTCTTCCGCCTGGATAGGAATTGACAGAAAAAATATAAGAAAAAAAATCCAAACTTTTTTAAACATCAAATTCTCCCAATAAAAAGAAATTAAAGAATTAGCTGGTTTATTTAAATGTAAAGAAATAATAAAATCCATATAAATAACAAGAATAATTTATATGCATTAAAGTAGCTCTGAGATTTGCTTCTCGCTCATACCAATATCCAATAGAATTTCTCTCTTATGCTCACCCAAAAGTGGTGCGGGAGATTTTATTTTAGCTTCCGTTTTAGAAAATTTTGCAGCAGGTCTAGCTTGTCGTATTATACCGGAAGTTGGGTGATTGTATTCTTCAATGATTTCATTCACAATTATTTGTTCGTGTCGCAGAAGTGTTGACCTGTCTAAAACAGGTGCACATGGCACATCATGAAGATCAAAAATCTCAAGCCATTCTTCTGCAGTCTTATTTCTCAGAACTTTTTGTGTTTCATGAAATCTTTCTGGTGCATTAACTACTCTTTTAGTTGGTGTATCAAATCTTTCGTCACTTATCCACTCTTCTCTATCTAACGACGCACATAAACCCTCCCACTCTGAATCCGCTACTGCACCGACAGTTATGTAGTTATCTTTTGTCTCATAAACTAAATCTTGGGATAATTTCTTATCGGAAGAAAATTTATCCTCTCCATTGAATGTCAAATGTACCAATCCCTCTGGCCATAGAAAATTAATCATTGAATCCAACATTGAAAGGCGGACATGCTGCCCTATTCCTTTTCTTTCTTTAGCTAAAAGTGCTGCGGTTATAGCCTGTGCGGCAGTAAGGGCCGTTACTTTATCAGGTACAATAGTCCTAACCATCCTAGGTCGACCAGTCTCGCGATCCGATTGAATAGATGCTAATCCAGATAAAGCCTGTATAACTGGATCGTATACTCTTTTTTTTGAGTACGGACCTTCCTCCCCAAAACCTGATATTGAAACATAGACTATATCTTCTTTAATCTTTCTTACTTCTTTTTCACCAAAACCCATTCTTTCAATGGCGCCTGGTCTAAAATTTTGAATAAAGCAATCTGCAGTAATTATTATTTTTTTCAGTACCTCTTTTCCTTTTTCGCTCTTAAGATCCAGATTAATTGATTTTTTTCCTCGATTTACTGTTAGAAACGTTCCAGTCAATCCTTTATCACCAAAACCAACATATCTAACTATGTCCCCATTCTTTGGTTCTACTTTTATAACCTCAGCTCCTTGATCAGCCAAAAGCATAGTTGCAACTGGACCAGATATCATGCTGGTTAAATCAACTATCTTTATCCCGTCCAAAGGTCCTGTCAAAAGGGATTGTCTCCCAAATATTTGTTATATGTAATATTAGAGAATTTAATTTATAGTAATAACAATGAATAAGCCATTGCCAATATCGTGTTTTATTATTGCTGAAAATGAGTCCGATAGGATAGGAAAAACTATTAGGTCCGTTTCAGGTCTCGTAGAAGAGATTATAGTAGTTGATTCAGGATCATCTGATGGAACTCAAAAAATTGCAGAAGAATTAGGGGCAAAAGTTTTCTTCAATGATTGGAAGGGTTATGGTCCTCAGAAAAGGTTTGGGGAAGAATGTTGCAATAACAATTGGATTTTAAATCTGGATGCCGACGAGTATTTGTCAGATGACATTAAAAATGAAATATATGAAATTTTTCAAGACTACCAACCAAAATTTTACTTTTATTCTTTAAAAGTTGTACCCATTTATCCCAATTGGTCACGACCTAGATTATTATCTGCACATCATAAATGTGTAAGATTGTATAATAAGAATTACGGTCGATTCTCAAACTCACCAGTACACGATTCCGTCCAAGTTGCACAACATCAAGTTAAAAGTTTAAAAAAACCTGTCTTTCATAATTCGGTAAGGTCCATCAAACATCTTATTGAAAAGGAAAATAATTATATTATGCTTCAATCCTTAACTCTTAAGGGAAAAAATAAATTTCTCCTTTTTATTAGATTGTTTACCGAGTTACCCTTCGCTTTTTTTAAATATTATATAATAAGAAGGCATTTTACTGGCGCCTTTTCAGGTTTAATTACTGCAGGCATCTTAGCATACTTCCGATGGAAGAGAATATTTGTACTTTTTAAAAAAAATTAAATTATGATTCACTAGAAAAAATATGTTCACAAATTTTTGAAGAAACCCAATCAAACACACCTGGGGGTAAATCGTGCCCCCAACCTTCAAGAATCTCGAGTCTTGCATTTGGGATCAATTTTGCAGTATC
>JAYYUG010000103.1:0-11389 GCA_036344135.1 Pseudomonadota bacterium
TTTATTATATTTATTATTATCTAAAAATAATTTACCTGGATCTAGGCAGTAGTATTTTTTATTTTGTTTTGAATCAACTTTATCATAATCCATTCTTGCCAAATAATGCTCAATTGTATTATTAACAAACTTCTCATAAGCATCTTCTGCATTATGGTCAAAAATCACTAGAGGGTTTTTTATATGGTCAAGAATTGTAGCCTTTCGTGTAAAGAAGAATGGCATCCAACTTTCCATCCCAGGAAATATAATCTTTTCTGAAATATCTTTATATATTCTAGCCTCTTGTTTTCTGGGGCCAAATTCTTTATTAAATCGAGTCCTAAATAATTCTACCGATCTGTCATTAAGACAGATCTCAGTATTGGGATAAACTTTCACTACATTTAAATTTTTTATTGATATCTGACTTGATGTATCAAATATTTTTATAGCATCAACTGTATTACCGAAAAAATCTAAGCGCACAGGTTTGTTAGAGGGTGAATAAAAATCAATTATTCCACCTCTAACAGAAAAGTCTCCATATTCTCTTACGGTTTCAGTTTTAACGTAGCCATTACTTATAAAATAAGTTGCTAAATCCTCCATGTTTAGATTCATTCCAACTTTTAATTCAAGCGTTCTTTCTAAACAATCATCTTTGCTAAGAATATACTGCGCAGAAGCTCTTACAGTGGAAAGAATTATTAAATCTTTATCCCCAGATTCATTAATATCTATAAGTGTTTTTATTCTTTCTGAGGATATTTTCTTATTTGGGTTAATTTTATCATACGGTGAGGTATCAAATTGCGGGAAAGTTAGAAACTCTTTCTCTAAGGTAAAAGACAATAAGTCTTTAATTTGATTATAACGTTTAATATCGCTTGTTATGAAGATAATATTACGTTTTAATTTTGATCGAATTTCCTTTAATAATATTGATTCTGAGCCATGAGGAACTTCTGAAAACTTAATATTAAAATTTGAATTATTAACAATTCCGTCTAAGTTTTTATTTATTATACCCTTCATTTTGTGTTTTATTTTACTATTTTTAACAAAATATCATTTACTAAATCTTTAAACTTACTTGGTATACCTTCAGTTCCTCTATTAGAAAACCACTCATAAAGCTCTGGGTCAGGTATATCAATTAGATCATCAAACGTTTTTAATTCTTTATCATTCATTCTTTCGACGTTATTTTTTGCGTAATTACCTAGAATTAAATCCATTTCTTTAATGCCTCGATGATTAGAGCGAAATATTATTTTTTTTCTATAAGCATCCATTTTTTTTATCATATGTTATATTTATAATATCCATGAGACCTGAAACCCTATATCAGCTATTTAGACCATTAGATACCCTTAAAGGTATTGGTCCACGACTAAAAAATAAACTTAAATATTTAATCGGAGAAAATGTTATCGACTTGTTATGGCATTTACCTTCTGACGTTATTAATAGGACTTATTCTCCAAAAGTTATTGATGCAGAAAAAGATCGTATCGCTACATTCAATTTAATAGTAAATAAACATCTTCCCTCGCGAAGAAAAAATATGCCTTATAAGATACATTGTTCTGATGAAACTTCAGATATTGATTTGATTTGGTTTAATGCAAGAAGGGAATATTTGGAAGAATTACTTCCTATAGGAAAAGAAATTATAGTTAGCGGAAAAATTGATGTGTACAAAAATACTAAGCAAATAATTCATCCAGATTATATATTTCCTGCTGAGCAAAGCAAAAAATTACCTAAATTTGAACCTGTCTATAGACTAACCCAGGGAGTATCGAATAAAGTTATAAGACGAAATGTATTAGAGATTTTAAATTTAATTCCAGACATTCAAGAGTGGAATGATAAAAATCTATTAAAGAAAATGAACTGGCCTTCATTTAATGAAGCCATAAAAAATGTTCACAATCCGGGAGATAGTTTAGATATTTCTCATAATAATATGTCTAGACAACGCCTAGCGTATGATGAGCTTTTAGCAAATCAAATTTCTTTAAGTCTTATATCAAAGAATTTTTCTAAAATTCAGGGGCACTCAATTAAAAGTAACAAATCTTCCATTTCACAAATCATCAAACAATTACCCTTTGAGTTAACTAATTCTCAGAAAATGTGTGTTGATGAGATTATTGAAGATATGACACAGCCTGAAAGAATGTTAAGGCTATTACAAGGTGATGTTGGTTCAGGAAAAACTATAGTTGCATTTCTCGGTTTAATGCATGCGGTTAATGCAAAAAAACAATGTGCTTTTATGGCTCCAACAGAGTTACTGGCTTCTCAACATTATGAAACACTAAAGAACTATTGTTTCCTTAATAACGTAAGTCTTAAAATTATAACTGGTAAAACAAGAAATGTTGAAAAAGATGAAATTTACAGTCAACTGACAGACGGGAGTTTAGATATTGTTATTGGCACTCATGCTCTCTTTCAAGAAAAAGTAGTTTTTAAGGATCTGGGGTTTGTTGTGATAGATGAACAACATAGATTTGGAGTCCACCAAAGATTATCGTTAACATCTAAAAATCAAAAAAAACCGCCGGATATATTATTGATGACTGCAACCCCTATTCCAAGAACTCTTGAATTAACTACGTATGGATCAATGTCTGTCTCTAAGATAGTTGAAAAACCACATGGAATTCAAATAATAGAGACTGCTGCTAAACCTATAGCTAACGTTGATAAAACAATTAAATCTCTCGAAAAAATTTTTAAAAATAATGGGAAAGCTTATTGGGTATGTCCTTTAATAGAAGAATCCGAAAAAATTGATTTAGCGGCCGCAGAAGACAGGTATCTATCTTTAAAGGATGTTTATGGAGATAATGTTTTATTAATTCACGGGCGTATACCTTCAGATGAGCGTGAAAAAATAATGAGTGAATTTAAGTTTGGTAATAAAAGAATCCTAGTTGCCACTACCGTTATAGAGGTCGGTATTGATGTGCCTGAGGCTACTGTTATGATCATTGAACATGCAGAAAGATTTGGTCTTTCTCAGTTACATCAATTAAGAGGTAGAGTTGGGAGGGGTATAAATAAATCTAGCTGCCTACTTTTATATCAGACACCTTTGGGAATAAATGCAAAGAAACGAATTGAAACTCTTCGTGAAACAAACGATGGATTTGTGATAGCCGAGGAAGATTTAATTCTAAGAGGGGCTGGAGAGATTTTAGGAACAAGACAGTCTGGGTTTCATATATTTAAAATAGCAAATCTAAATACAGATCGAAATCTTTTAGAACTTGCTAATAAAAATGCTAATTACATAGTAAGTAAAGGTCTACTTAATAGTGGGAGTAGTGCAGAAAATTTTAAATTATTACTTCATTTGTTTAAACAAGACAGGGCTATAAAATTCCTAGAGGCTGGTTAATCTTTTTCGGGAATTACTAATCCAGCTGAAATAATTAATTTTGCTGCGTCTTCTACTGACATATCAAGTGCAACTGTATCTTCTTTTGGAACAAATAATAAATATCCTGATGTAGGATTAGGCGTTGTTGGAGCAAATATACATAATAAATTATCATCCTTTTTTTCGGAGATTTCACCTTTAGCTTCAGTGGTCACAAATCCAATTGCCCATATATCTTTTCTCGGATATTCAAATAAAACTACACTTTTAAAATTTTTATTTGATTGAGTTGCTACAGTTTCAAAAATTTGCTTAAGAGTGCTATATATGCCCCTTATAAGAGGTAATCTATCTACAAGACTCTCACCATATCCTATAATCGCGCGACCAAAAAAATTAGCTGTTAGAAACCCTAATGTTGTTAGAAGTATAAGGGCAGCTATTAATCCGAGTCCTGGAAGACTAAATGGTAATTCTCTTAAAGTATTGGGTATGAATGGAGCAAACCAAGAATCAACACTTTGTACAAACCACATTGCAACCCATATAGTGATAGCTACTGGAGCGGCAGCAACTAAACCTGTTAGAAAATAATTTCTCAATCTTTGAAATAAAGGAGGTTTAATAGTGATATTAACTTTATTATTTTTTGGCATGATTATGTTGTAGCATAAAAATATTTATAGATAATAGATTTTATAAAAATATAAATAAAAAATGTCGAAACTTAAAAAAAAACTAAAAGAAATAATTCCCCTGTTTGAACCTAATTTTATTGAAATTAAGGAACTCAGACGGCTATCAGGAGGCTCTAGTAATGAATCATGGTTATTAGTATTAAAAACAAATAATGAAGATAAATTTTTAGTGTTTCGTAGAACTCCTGACGGAAAGATAAAAGATAGTACTGTTTCTAGCTTCATAGGTATTGATAATGAAGCAAAGATTATGAATCTCGCCTATAAGCATGGTGTACCTGTGCCAAAAATTTATCACATAATTGATGAATCTTATGACATTGGCAAGGGGTTCTTTATGGAATATTTAGAAGGATTAACAATTGGTAATAGGATTGTAAGGGATCACAGTTTAAAGGATATAAAAGCAACTCTAGCAAGACAATGCGGTGAAATCTTATCTATGATTCATCAAATTCCTATTGATAATTTAATAGATATTCCTACTTCGACTGCCGATAATGAAATTAATAAATATGAAGAAGTTTATTTTAAACATGATAGCCCCATCCCTGTTTTTGATTTAGCGTTCAAATGGTTAAGAAAAAATATTCCTTATCAAGATGAACTAACCTTGGTTCACGGAGATTTTAGAAACGGAAACCTAATTATTCATCCTAAAGATGGAATCTCTGGAGTCTTGGATTGGGAGATTTTTCATTTAGGGGATCCTTACGAAGATTTATCATGGATTTGTGTCAACAGTTGGCGTTATAACAATATTAATTTACCCGTTGGAGGCTTTGGGAGTCGTGAAGATATGTACATAGCTTATGAAAAATCATCAGGTAAGAAACTAGATAGAGAAAGAGCAAAATATTGGGAAATTTTGGGAACTCTGAAATGGGGTGTTATGTGCCTGAACATGATAGAAATTTATAGGTCCGGCTTTGATAAATCAATAGATAGAGTCTCCATAGGCAGGAGATCATCCGAAACTGAAATTGACTTAATACGACTTTTATTAATAGACTAAATTATGAAAAGTGAGCCTTCCATAGAAGAGCTTTTGCAAGCTGTAATAGAATTTATCGAAAATAGTGTCATACCTAAACTTGAAGGACATGATAAATTTCATGCCCATGTGGCGAAAAATACTTTAGGAATTGTGTTAAGAGAAATTATGTTGCTAAGAGATTACGACGAGAAAGAAGTGGCAAGATTAAAGAATATTCTTAGTAAAGACGATAATATTAAAGAATTGAATAAATTGTTATCTGAAAAAATCAGAAATGGTGAAATTAATATTAATGATGATTCTTTAAAAGATCACCTTATAAGAACTACAATGGCAAAGCTAAGCATAGATCAACCTCATTATTCTGGTTATCTTAAGGGAAAAGAAGACAATTATCCGAATGATAGTGAGTCTTAAAGAGATCCGATTATAGCAACTGAGCAAACATTATTGGCTGGCTGTCCTCCAAGATTATGAGTTAACCCCACAGAGGGGCCGCTCAATTGTCTCTTGTCAGCCTTACCTTGAAGTTGGAGGTACATTTCATACAACATACGTAATCCTGATGCACCAATAGGATGACCAAAACACTTTAATCCTCCATCTATCTGGCATGGAACTTGGCCATCTGAATCATAAAAACCATCCATAACGTCATTTACAGCGTTTCCTTCCTCAGAGATGAATAAGTCTTCCATAGTAACAAGCTCAGTAATAGAAAAACAGTCATGCACCTCCATCATTGAGATCTCTTTTCTTGGATTTGTAATACCTGCCTCTGCATAAGCTTTTTTTGCTGCTATCCTTACAGTATGAAAATAAGAACCGTCCCAGCTATTATGTTGAGACTCTAAACCATTTGAAACAGATAATTGCAAAGCTTTAACACTAATAAGATCTTTCTTACCAAGACTCTTTGCAATCTCAGGCGTAGTCACTACTGCTGCCGCAGCTCCATCAGATACCCCACAACAATCAAATAAACCCAAAGGTTCTGCTATCATAGGAGCGTTCATAACTTGTTCTTCTGTAACTTCTTTTTGTAAATGAGCTTTAGGATTTAATGCTCCATTTGCATGGCTTTTTACAGAAACATGGGCAATAGCTCTCTTTAAATCTTCAGCTGAGACACCATGTTTTGCTGTATAGGCAGAAGCAAGTTGTGCAAAATTACCTGGTGCTGATCCAGAAGGACCGATTTGAGGGCCCAGCGTTCCATAATTTGCCGCTGGTAAACCACCATAACCGGTATCTTTTAGTTTTTCCATTCCCAGAGCTATAGCAATATCTGCGGCGCCTGCAGCTACAGCGTATACTGCTCCTCTAAAAGCCTCAGAACCCGAAGCACAATAGTTTTCCACTCTTGTGACTGAAATATTTGGCAATCTAAGGGCAATGGACATTGGTGTTCCGCCCTTTCCAGACCCGATATCATCTATATGATGAGAAAACCAAGCTGCGTCTAGTTGATTTGGTTCTATTCCAGCATCATCCATGGCTTCTACATAGGCCTCCACCATTAGATCATCCGGGCTTGTATCCCATCTTTCACCAAACTTAGAGCATCCCATTCCGACTATCGCAACTTTATCTTTGATTCCTGAAGCCATCTATTTCTCCATTAGAGTAGTAATAATTAAATAACACAAATTAAATTAAATAGGTACAGCTTTCCAAAAATACCTTGTAAAACCCCTGGCCTCGTCAAAAGCCTTAATACGGAAAACCATTTTAACATCTTTCCCTGATTCTACGTCACCTTCCCCTACATCAGTAAAATCCATCATAATTCTTCCACCCCCTTCAAAGGAAACAATACCATAATAATTAGGTGGATTAATTGAGAATGAAAGATAGTCAGCAGACCAAGAAAGTATGTTCGCTCTCTTTTCAGAAAATTTATAAGGTTCTTGAGTATCCAAATCTGGGCTATTAGGACTAACAGATATCCTAGAGGCAGGGAATTGAATTGTTCCAGTTTTTGAACATTTACCACCCACTAATCCAATGATGGCATCATTATGCCTATACAGTGTAGTAAGAGCAGTTTTTCTATCAATTTCAGCACGCATTCCTTTTTCCCATTTTACAAGGTCATTAAAAGTTAAATATTTCATATAGTTATCTTCATTAACTCCATTATCAATCAAATCAACAGTTGTCTCAGTATTTGTAAAATCTGTAATTAAATTAGTTGTTTCCAGCAGGATGGCATCACCTCCACCACCAAATGAACAAACCAATATTTTCTCACCTGGAGTACTGTTTTCAAGAACTGAAGTAAGCATTAATAAGGGGTGACAAGAACCAGTATCTCCAACACTTGCAGCTAGATTATCAACAACATTATCAGGATCTATTCCAGTTTTTTTCGCTATTGTTTGTGGAACACGTGGAAATATACATGGAAGTATAAATCTACTTATATCTGAAGGACTTATATTGTTATCTTTAAGTAAATTATTAATTAATTTGGGAATTATCTTTAAATAACCTTCATCCCTAATCCATCGCTCCTCCCAATTATAATCAAATTCCTCATTCGGCCCTCTAAAATGGTCTATAAAATCAATTGATAGGGAGGCACTATCTATAAATTTAGCTATGATATTATCTTTACTTATAGATATTGCAGTAGCTGCATCACCAAAATTTAACTCCTGAGCGCTTGCAACCCTTGCTTTTCTCTTATCCGAAGCCGCAACTAGAGAAAGAGAGCTTTTACCAGAATTGACAGAGTTAAAAGCGTTTATTAGGGCTGTAGTTCCAGATTTTAATGATGATGAAACATCGGAACATTGAGTAGTTTCCTCTAAAGTTAGTGCAGCCCTTATAATTCCAGAATTTAAGCGATCAGAATAAGGCATAGTTGTTGAGGCAAAGAATAATGAATTCACCTGCGATCTGTCATCTTCCGGCCCTAATATCCGTCGAGCTGCTTCAACTGACATAGTAACGCTGTCTTCATCCCAATTAGAAATAGCTTTAGTACCCTTCCCTTTTCCGACAAGATTCGGGGCCATCCAAGCATTTGATTCAGTTATTGCTTTCCTTTGTAATCTTAATCTCGGTATATAGTTAGCAATAGAAGAAATTCCTGTATCAGACATCTATAAAACCTCTTTTTTTCAACATATTTACAGCAAATATTAATAATAAAGAAAGTTTTTTTTTATATATTTTAATTTTTTTCTTCTGTTCTAAAAAATTTAAAGAAACACCATGTTGAAAAAGCAGTAATTAGATGCCAAATAGCATGAGGTTGAATAAATGAATCTGGGTTGCAATAAGGAGTGTTTGGGTAACCTTGTAGCCAGATAACAAAGGCAACAAAATAAGTGAGCATGCCTGCAAAGAACCATGGGTTATAAACCCTTTTATTGGTAGGCGCTGTATGAGAAAGAACTGCAGGAAGCCAAAATAATAATATCCACCAATATTCATTGAAATTAGAAAATATTTCCATTGGCATAATTCCAAAAATAGCAGCAACAAAAAATCCTAAAAAACCAGAAATCCATCTATATGTAGGAGACCAAAAACGATAAAGAGATTCTGAGATTATCCATAAACTTATAGACACACCAAACAAGTCAAGGTTAATACCTAGGTTAGAGCCAAAAAACCATCTTGAAATAGCGTAGATTATAACAATAAAACTATACACAAAAAAGAAACGTTTTACTGACCAACGACCCATGTCTTTAATATTAAGAAGCCAGGGAATAATTATATACATAATCATACTAAGATTATCCGCCCATTCACCCCATTCAGTATGTGTTCCATGCATTAGCATAGAACCAGGACCTAAATAAATTACTGCGGCAGCATAAAGAATTGATATTGGTGTAAAACCATGAAATTGATTTAGATTTAATTGTTTTTCTTCATCTTTTATTAAGACTCTAAACATCAACAAACCTACGATCATAAATCCGATGTTGCTTAGAGCATTTGAAGGTTCTCGAAATATTCCTCCACTTACTCTTTCGCACCAACGTGATATATCACCTATACTCTCATTGGGTTCAAGACCAAGAGAAATACCTAAGAGGCCAAGTAAAACATAAGTCATAAGAAATAATATGCTAATAATTATGGCAACGGGATAAATGTAATTGTTCAACTTAATGCTCCATATAGAGGTTTATTGTCGGAAATTTCAATTTTGAAATCAATATAAATCATGTAATATTATTTATAATTTAATTATTTATATTTTGGACAGAAAATGGATAAACAAATTAGTCACCCTTTGGCTATGGATGGAAAAGATCCAAGTAATTTAAGAGGCGATCCTATATCGAATGATCGATACTTTTGTAAAGATTTTATGGATAAAGAATGGAACCATATGTGGACAAAGGTATGGTTGATAGCTGGTAGAGAAGTACAAATTAAAGAGCCTGGAGATTACTTAGTCCATGATTTGGTAAAAGAATCTGTAATTATTGTAAGACAAAAAGACGGGTCCTTAAAAGGATTCTACAATAGTTGTGCGCATAGAGGTCAAAGATTAGTAGAATGCGATAGTTCCCAGGATTCTTTTCGATGTCCTTACCATGATTGGCAATTTGGATTAAACGGAGATGTTATAAGTTGTCCTGATGAAGATGATTACCCCCAAGGAAGTCCTGTTGGTAAAAGAAAACTAGTTGAAGTAAGGGTGGATACATGGGATGGCTTTATCTTCTACACTATGAATGAGAGCGCACCTGAACTCCTAGAATATTTAGACCCACTACCTGAGATTTATAAGAATCATAATTTTAAAGATCAAATAAGAGCGCAGTGGGTAAGGGTTGAATTAGATGTTAATTGGAAATTCTTTTGTGATAATTTTAACGAATCTTATCACACTCGTTTTGTTCACCCTCAAGTTCCCTCAGTTATTGATCAAGATCACTTTACTTCAAGATATGAAATGTTTCCAAAAGGTCATGCAAGAATTATTCAAATGGGACGCCCTTCTTTAAGGGACAGAATACAAGAAGGAGAAGATCATCCTTTCAAAATGATTCTTGAGGATTGGGGGATTGATGTAGATAAATACTCTGATTATAAAACAATGTCAGAACAGGGCTGGTTAGATCTAAAAGCTGCTAAAAGAAAACTCTGGAAAGAAAAAGGTTATTTTCATTATGAAAATCTTTCGGATGAAGAATTGACAGAAAGCCCTTTCCAATTTGTGTTTCCAAATATTGCAATGGGCGTACAAGCAGATGGGTGTATTCTTTTAAATTGGTTTCCGCATCCTACCGATCCTGAAAAATGCTTTTTTGATCTCTGGGATATGGGATACCCTATTGGTGGATCTGCAAAAGGTATAGGTAAAACCGGTAGAGATAATGATCAAGAATTTACTTCAACCTCTGCAGGTATAGGTAAAAAAGATAAAGCTAACGATCAAGAATTTCTTGGTCGTACCAAAGTAAATCCAGTTAAACTTCAAGAGGTTGAATTAGATATTCGTAACTATGATAATGGAAAAGGCGTAGAGGACCTTTGGGATCATGTCGTTTATCAAGATTGGCAACTTACTGATGGTCTAAGACGAGGTGTTAGATCAAAGGGTTATCAAGAGCCCTATCTAGCTTCCCAAGAAACACGAGTTAGATATTTCCATGAAACACTTCACGACTATTTAAATGGGAAACCACCAAAATAAATTATTAATCCACTAAAAAGATCTCAGCTAGAACTTTATTTTCCTTAAGATCAACCTCAAGTATTACAAAATTCTGTTCTCCATTATTTAAATCATCTAAGCTATGAATTCTAAATGAAGTTCCACCACCATCCCAAATACCAGTTAATTGAGCTTCGACCATTTTTCCTTCAGGATTAAAAGTTCTCGCAAATCCCTTGAAAAGACCATGGGTATTACTCCATCCATTAGTGTAAAGTGTCCATGTAGCCAAAACTTTTCCATACTTCCCAACATCACCTTCGCCAGAAATAGTAATACCTTTTTCAGATGAATAAATATTTGTAATATCAAATTCACCCTTATTAGATTTCGATAAATCTAAAGCTAAAATCGGAAAAGAAACCAACAAGCAAAAAACAAATACAGTTATATTTTTCATTTTTATCTCCTATATTAAAAAAGCGTCCATAAGGACGCTTTAAATTAATCTAATTAAATATTTTATTGTTTAGGAAGCCAAATATTTCCAACAATAATTAAACCACTTATAACAAGAAATGCTATTCCAATTGGAATTGGAGTTGTTGCAGGATCAGTAGTCCCAACATATGCAATAAAACCATCAGCTGTACTTGTTATTTCTGTGCCTGCTTCCTTTAAAC
>JAYYUG010000104.1:0-18587 GCA_036344135.1 Pseudomonadota bacterium
TAGCTATGGGTGAAAGCCAATCATCGGGTGTTCTAGTACGTGGAATATCGAGTAAAGATATAGATAAAATCGACATAATTTCATCAAATATAATTTTAGGAGATAAGAATAATTTAGCTAATGGACAAGTTATAATTGGTTCCCGTTTAGCCTCTTCTTTGTCGTTATCATTAGGTAGTAATATGACCTTAATATCTCCTAGAGGAATCTCTTCACCATTTGGTACCATTCCAAGGTCCTATTCTTATGACGTGGGTGCAATTTTTGAGATAGGCATGACAGATTATGATTCAAGTATTGTTTTTCAAGACATTGAGACGCTTCGTCAATTATTAAATCTAGGAGATGTGGTAGGGGTTATAGAGATTTTTGTAGATAATCCAGATAACTCATTGTATTATAAGGATTTAATAGATAATGAATTAATAGACTATAGGGTTTTTTCCAGAGATTGGAGAGAAACAAACTCAACCCTTAAGCAAGTGCTTACTGTAGAGAGAAATGTAATGTTTTTAATACTTTCTCTTATACTTGTTATAGCGGGATTAAATATTATTTCTGGATTAATCATTTTGGTTAAAGACAGATCAAGGGAGATTTCTATTTTAAGAGCAATGGGAATGCGTAAAATAAGCATTGCAAGAATTTTTGTGTATACTGGAGCAAAAATTGGTATTTTTGCGACTTTTACTGGTTTGTTAATCGGAATTTTGTTTAGTATATATATAGATGAAATTAGACTAGGAATTTCTTCAATTTTGAATATTACGTTATTTAGTCCTGAGGTATATTTTCTTATTCAAATGCCGTCAGAAATACAGATTTCTGAAGTTATAACTATTGCAATAATGTCGTTATCACTTTCTATTATCTCTACAATATATCCAGCATATAGATCTATTTCCAAAGATCCTGCCGAGGCTTTGAGAAATGAATAAAGTTTTAGAATTAAAAAATATTTCGAGAACCTTTTATATTCGCGAAGTTCCTATAAGAGTTTTTGAGAACATAAGCATTAATATAGATAAAAAAGAGAAACTTGCTTTGGTAGGGCCTTCTGGATGTGGAAAAACTTCTCTTCTTAATATAGCTGGGCTCTTAGAAAGACCAAATAAAGGAAAAGTGCTTCTAAACGGTCTCGAAATTGACTGGGTATCTGACAAAAAGATGTCCGAATATAGAAAAAAAAATATTGGATTTGTTTTTCAGTTTAATAATCTTTTATCCGATTTTACAGTTATAGAAAATGTTGCTTTACCTCTTATTATTGATGGTTATAGCCGGAAAGAATCCATAAAGAGGGCTAATGATTTACTCACACAAGTAGGTTTATCTAATAGAGCAGGAAATTATCCCAATCAAGTATCAGGAGGTGAACAACAAAGAGTGGCTATTGCTAGAGCTTTGGTAAATAACCCTTCTTTAATAATAGCTGATGAACCTACTGGTAATCTTGATAAAAAGACAGCAATGAACATAGTTGAGTTATTTAATAGACTTGTAGACGAATTTGATTGTAGCTTATTTTTAGCAACACATAATATTGAGATAGCAAATCTTCAAAATAAAGTTCTTAATATGGAAAGATTGAACTAAAAGCACTCGGAAAAAACATTGAAAGAGAATAAAAAGGATTTTGGATATATACCTCTTAGGGTTACTACTCAATACTCATTACTTGAAGGGGCTATGAAGGTTGATGATTTAGCGAAAAAGGCGGTCAAGATGAATATTCCTGCTCTTGGAGTCGCTGACCGTAATAACTTATTTGGAGCATTAGAATTCTCAGAGTATCTTTCAAATAACGGAATTCAACCAATAATAGGATGTAATTTTGGTGTTTATCATCAAGACCAATTAGGAACAATTATATGCTATGCCAAAAATGAATCTGGATATAAGAATCTAATAAAAATTTCATCAGAAATTTTCTTAAATAACAACAATGAGGTTATAGATTTAAGAAGAATTTTAGAGTTAAATGAAAACTTGATATGCCTTTCTGGTGGTTATGAAGGCCTAATCAATAATTTTCTAAAAAAAGACAAGAAAAAGGAAGCTAACGTGTTAGCTGCCCTGCTAAGTAAGGCTTTTGAGAATAGGTTCTATATTGAATTACAGAGGTTAGGAATTGATAACCATGAAGAAGATTTGTTAAATATTTCTTATGACTTTGGCATTCCTTTTGTAGCAACCAATCCAGTCTTCTTTGAGTCCAAAAATAATTATGCCTCACATGATGCGCTGATATCTATAAAAGATTCAACTACGGTAGATGACCCTAAAAGGAAGCGTTTGACTCAAGAGTTTTACTTCAAATCATCTAATGAAATGAATGAATTGTTTAAAGATTTTCCTGAAGCTCTAAAAAATTCTGTAGAGATTGCTAAAAGGTCTTCATTTAAGGTTAATAAATTTGATCCTAGATTACCGAGATTTGGGGGTTTAGATTATGAAGGAGAAACTTCTGAACTCGGAAAACAATCTAGGGAAGGTTTAGAACGAAGATTAGAGGAATTTAAAGTAGATAATAAAGAAATATATCGCGAAAGATTAGAAGAAGAGATAAAAATTATAACCTCAATGAAATTTCCTGGATATTTTCTCATTGTTTCAGATTTCATTAAATGGGCAAAAAAAAATGGAATACCAGTTGGTCCTGGCAGAGGATCAGGAGCAGGTTCTGTGGTCGCATGGGCATTGACAATTACAGACTTAGATCCAATTAGATTTAACTTAATTTTTGAAAGATTCCTTAATCCAGAGAGGATTTCATTGCCTGATTTTGATATAGATTTTTGTCAAGAAAGAAGAGAAGAAGTTATTGAATATGTTCAAGAAAAATACGGTGAAGAAAATGTTGCGCAAATTATAACTTTTGGGAGTCTTCAATCAAGGGCAGTTTTAAGGGATGTAGGGAGAGTTCTAGGACTACCGTATGGACAAGTAGATAACATTTGTAAATTAATTCCTAATAATCCCGCTAATCCTACAAGCCTGAAAAAAGCAATAGAAGGAGATATTAGAATAAGAGATGAGAGGGATAATAATCAGGATATAGCATCAATGCTAGAAATAGGATTAGAGCTTGAAGGACTTTTAAGAAATGCTTCAACTCATGCAGCAGGATTAGTAATAGGAGATATACCACTGCAGGAAATCATACCTTTGTATAGGGATCCGAGATCAGATATGCCTGTAACTCAATTTAACATGAAATGGGTAGAGGCCTCAGGGTTGGTTAAGTTTGATTTTTTGGGATTAAAGACTCTAACCGTAATTGATAAGGCGATTAGACTCATTTAAAAAAACAATGATATTAAGATAGATCTTTCTAAGATTCCGCTAGATGATAATAAAACATTTGAACTACTTGGCACAGGTAATACGGTTGGAATTTTCCAATTGGAGAGCAGTGGTATGCAAGATGTTCTAAGAAGTATGAAACCTGATTGTTTTGAGGATATTATTGCGCTTGTAGCTCTTTATCGTCCTGGACCTATGGATAATATTCCCAAGTTTATAGCGTGCAAAAAAGGTGACGAGGCTCCTGATTACATGGATCCAAGTTTGGAGCCAATTTTAAAAGAAACATATGGTGTAATTATATATCAGGAACAAGTAATGCAAACCGCTCAAATTTTATCAAATTATTCACTGGGCGAAGCAGATATTTTAAGGAGAGCTATGGGTAAAAAAATAAAAACTGAAATGGATGATCAAAAAGAAAGATTTATTAATGGAGCAATCAAGAATGGAATAGAAAAATCTAAGGCGTCATATATTTTTGATCAGGTCTCAGTATTTGCAGGCTACGGATTTAATAAGTCTCATGCAGCTGCTTATGCTTTGATCGCATACCAAACAGCTTATTTAAAAGCGTATTATCCAGAGCATTTTTTAACTGCTTCAATGACCCTAGACAGAGAGAATACTGATAAGTTAAGTATATTTGTTAATGATGCTAAAAGTTTAGGTATTAGGATATTACCTCCAGATGTAAATACATCTAAGATGGAGTTTGATGTTGAAGGTAAAGATATAAGATATGGATTGGGGGCAATTAAAAACACCAGTCAGATTGACATGACAACAATTAACGAAGAAACAATAAAAAATGGCCCCTATAAGAATCTTTATGACTTTGCTCAACGTTTAGATTCAACAATATTATCAAAAAAGAATCTTGAATATTTATCTTATGCGGGAGCATTTGATAGTTTGGACAATAATAGAAATAAGGTTTTTAATTCTATAAAAGTCTTATCTAATATTTCTAGTGCATCTGAAGAAATAAACAACAATAGTCAAGAAAATCTATTTGAAAAAGAATTCAAAACTTTTGATCATATTCCTCTTCCCAACTCAACTCCTTGGATAAATTCAGAAAGATTAACAAAAGAATTTTCAGCAATAGGTTTTTATCTATCAGGGCACCCTTTAGAAGAATATTCAGGCTTAATAAAAAGAAAAAAAGTAACTCCATATAAAGAAATTATTAGTGGATCCGATTATGTTTATAAAGTTGTGGGAACAATTTCTTATGTTAAAGAAAGGAAATCTCAAAAAGGAAAAAATTTTGCATTTGTAGGTCTAACTGATCCTAATAATCAATTTGAAATTACCGTTTTTTCAGAATTACTATTTAGAGTAAGGGATATCTTAGTTCCAGGTAATTCAATACTAGTAGAAATAGAAACACAAAGAAATTCAGATAATTTTAGATTATTGGCGAGTAAAATTTCTTTGCTTAACGAAACCTCTAAAAGTATAGATTCAGAAGAAAAATATGCGTACTTGAGAGTTTATATTAATAAATCTGATGCGATTGTTTCTATTAAAGAAAATCTAATTCAAGAAGGTAATACAGAAATTTCAATATGCTTATTCCTTGATAATGACAATAATTTTGAAACTGAGCTTAGTTTAGGAAAGAATTTCTTGATAGATTCCTCAATAATTGAGTCAATTAAGAATATTGATGGTGTGTCAAAAATAGAAGAAATATAACAATTTTTATTGAAGTTTTAATTTATTACCCTTATACCATTTTCATCACACACACGAACATAGCTTTTCCAGGTAGTCCGGTGCCCTTAGGTAAAGTTCGTGGAGGTAGAACCGGAGATGGAGGATGAATTGGCATTACCAGAATATTCTATAGAAGAATTTCTTGAAGTTGGAGCGCATTTTGGACATCAAACGCATAGATGGAATCCAAAAATGGAACAGTTTATTTTTGGAGAGCGCAATAACATTCATATTTTAGATTTGTCGCAAACTATACCTATGATGCACAATGCGCTTTCTGCTGTTAGGGAGGTAACAAAGTCTGGAGGAAGAGTGCTATTTGTCGGAACAAAAAGACAAGCTTCAGAGGTTATTTCGGAGACAGCCTCTTCTTGTGCTCAGTATTATGTAAACCATAGATGGTTAGGGGGTACCTTAACTAATTGGAAGACAATCTCAAATACAATATCCAGGTTGAAATCAATTCAGGAAACCTTAGATAATGTTGATCTAGCAGGTTTAACTAAAAAAGAATTACTCAAACTGACAAGAGAAAGAGATAAGTTAGAAAGATCCATAGGCGGCATTAAGGATATGGGAGGACTCCCTGATTTAATTTTTGTTATAGATACCGTTAAAGAAGATATAGCTATTAAAGAGGCTATTAAACTAAAGATACCAATTGCAGCTATAATTGATTCGAATAGTAATCCGGAAGGAATAGATTATCCCATTCCAGGGAATGATGATTCTGCAAAATGTATAAAACTTTATTGTGATTTAGTTGCTCGTGCGGCAATTGATGGTCTTTCTATTCAATCCGAAGAAAAAGTAAGTTCTAAAGAAGATAAAGCGCCAAATGTAAGAGAAAATGAAAATCAGGATACTGAACAACAAAAAGATAATAAAGAAATAAAAGCAGAGGAATCAAAAGACATTTCCAAGGCTAACCCTACAGAAGAAGAATCAAAAGAGAGCTCAAAAACCGTATCCAAAAAGACTATGACTAAAAAAACAACTATCACCAAGGTCAAAAAAGATCCTAAAACGGAAAATACAGAAAATTAATATGGAGATTTAAATATGTCCGAAATTACGGCCAACTTAGTTAAACAACTGAGAGATAAAACTGGTGTAGGTATGATGGATTGTAAGACCGCTCTAAAAGAAAATAATGGAGACATAGAAGCATCTATTGATTGGTTAAGAACAAAAGGAATTGCAAAAGCATCAAAAAAAGAAGGAAGGATTGCTTCTGAAGGATTAATTTCTCTTATTCTTGAAGAGAATCTTGCTGCAATAGTTGAAATTAATACTGAGACAGATTTTGTTGCTAGAAATGAAGATTTTCAAAGGATCGTAGAAACACTCACAAAAATATCTCTTCTCAGCGAAGACTTAGAAGATATGAAATCAAAAAAGATCAAGGAGAAGGAATTAAGTATTGAAGATTTTATTATGGAAGCAATAACATCCATTGGAGAAAAAATTAACCTAAGAAGAATGAAAAAAATTGAAATTGAAAATGGATTGATAGTTTCTTACGTTCACAATCAAGTTTGTGAAGGCATGGGAAAGATAGGTGTTTTAGTTAGTTTAGAATCTGATTCCGATAGTGAAAAATTAAAAGATTTAGGAAAAAAAATAGCTATGCACATTGCCGCAACCAATCCTGTTTCTATTGATATAAATGAGATTCCAGAGGAAACCCTGGAAAGAGAAAAAAAAGTTTTATCTGAAGAGGCAAGATCTACTGGAAAACCAGAAAATATAATTGAAAAGATAACAGAAGGAAGATTAAATAAATTTTATGAAGAAAATGTTTTGTTGGAACAAACCTTTGTTATTGATGGCGAAAGTAAGATTGAAACTGTCCTTAATTCATTAGATTCTCCTGTAGTAATAAAAGAATTTGTAAGGATGGAGCTAGGAGAAGGTCTTGAAAAAAATGAAGAAGGTTTTTCTGAAGAAGTTAACTCTTTGTTGTCTTAAAATTATTATTAATTAGGAATCTATTATTTAATTTTGTATTATCTTTCGAAGAGTTTTTTATGGAATTGAGGAAATAATGACAAAAGATCGCTACAAGCGAATTCTTTTAAAGATTTCTGGTGAGTCCCTTATGGGAGATAATCCATTCGGGATCGATGTAGGAACTGTAGATAGAGTAGCTAAAGAAGTTTCTCAAGTATTTAGTTTAGGGGTTCAGGTCTGCCTTGTTATTGGAGCAGGTAATATCTTTAGAGGCCTTTCAGCCGCTGCTGAGGGTATGGATAGGGCAAGCGCAGATTATATGGGTATGCTCGGGACAGTAATGAACTCTCTGGCAATGCAAAATTCATTAGAAAGAATTAATGTAGAAAGCCGAGTTCAATCTGCAATAACTATGACTGAGATTTGTGAGTCTTACTCTAGAAGAAGGGCAATTAGGCACATGGAAAAGAATAGAGTAGTGATTTTTGCGGCTGGAACGGGAAATCCTTATTTTACTACTGACACTGCAGCAGCTTTACGTGCAAGCGAAATGTCTTGTGATGCGATTTTCAAAGGAACTCTCGTAAATGGTATTTATGATAAAGACCCCAAAAAATATGATGATGCTGTAAAATTTGACAGAATTTCTTTTCATGAGGTTTTATCTAAAAATCTGAGAGTGATAGATTCCGCCGCAGTTTCGTTAGCTAGAGAAAACGACATTCCTATAATAGTTTTCTCAATTAATGAAGCAAATTCATTTGTGGATATAATGGAAGGGAAAGGAAATAGTTCGATAGTAACAAGTTAAGGGCTTTACAATGAATGAATTAGACAGGGAAGATTTAAGAAGAAGGATGGATGGAGCTATGAATTCATTAAATAATGAATTTTCTGGGCTTAGAACGGGTAGAGCTTCAGCCAGTATGATAGATGGAATATTGGTGGATGCTTATGGTCAAAAAATGCCAATTGATCAATTAGGTAGTATTTCAATACCTGAATCAAGAACCATATCTATTCAAGTTTGGGATAAGGGTTTAGTTGTCGCAGTGGAGAAATCTATTCATGAGGCAGGATTGGGATTAAACCCTCAAGTGGATGGTGAGCTTATAAGGATACCCATACCAGAATTAAACGAAGAGAGAAGAACTGAGCTATCTAAGATAGCCGGGAAATATGCTGAACAATGCAAGATTGCCATAAGAAATATTCGCAGAGATGGAATGGACTCAATAAAAAAAATGGAAAAGGAAAATAATCTAGGGAAAGATGAGGCTACAGATTTTTCTGTGGAGGTTCAGGAAATTACAGATGAGTATATAAAAAAAGTGGATGGAACATTAAATACTAAAGAGAATGAAATTCAACAAGTGTAGATAGTCTATGTCTGATTTAATTTTAAATGAAAATAATAAAAATAAAAAACCTTCTCATGTAGCTATAATTATGGATGGAAATGGTAGATGGGCAGAAATGAGAGGGCTTCCGAGGCACGAAGGGCATAAGCAAGGGTTAAAAACACTAAGAAAATTATTACGAGATGTAAATAATTATGAAATCGACTACCTTACGCTTTTTAGTTTTTCTATAGATAATTGGAAAAGGCCGAAATCTGAAACTACAAAGTTAATGGATTTATTAAGAAAATTTATTTTAAATGATTTATCTGAGTTACATAAGAATAATGTTAGGGTTAGGGTAATAGGCAGTAGGGAGAATATTCCTAAGAATATAATAAATTTAATAGATAGTGCCGAAGCTTTGACTATTAACAATGATGGATTATATCTACAAATTGCATTTAATTACAGTGGAAGAGATGAAATATTGAATGCCGTTAAAAATATAGGAAAATTGATATCAGGTGGCGTAATAGATCCTATAAAAATTAACCAAGAAATTTTTGAGAGTTATTTATTTACATCTGGGGTACCAGATCCAGATCTCATTATTCGTTCAGGATCTGAAAGAAGGATATCTAATTTTTTGTTGTGGCAATTATCGTATACGGAGGTTTACTTTGAAGATTGTCTGTGGCCAGACTTTGGTAAAGAAAATTTAGATAATGCAATAAAAGATTTTATGGAAAGATCAAGAAGATATGGCAACGTTATTTCAGAGATTAATTAATGGTTTTATTTTCAGATCTCAAATTAAGAACTATTTCTTCACTTATATTATTATTCATATCATTATCAACCCTTTTCATGGGTGGAATTTATTTTGATGTATTTATTACTTTAATTTCAATCATTTTATCCTTTGAATGGATGAGGATTATATCCAATAATAATTGGATTATTAGAGGAATAATTTCATCTTTTGGATTAATTTATATTTTAACTAATAATGGCTCCGATTCTATCCTTCTTATTTCGGTGGTAATAACAACTATATTAATATCGTCCTTCTCAAGATTATTTAGTGTTTCGGCTTTTTTATCATCAATAGGATTTATATATATATTATCTGCAATGTCTGTTCTGCAGTTGTTAATGGGATCAGAGAAAGGTCTAATTGGAATTATCATTATATTTTTAACAGTGATAGTCTCAGAAATTA
Organism: Pseudomonadota bacterium; assembly: GCA_036344135.1. GTDB lineage: Bacteria > Pseudomonadota > Alphaproteobacteria > MED-G09 > MED-G09. The sequence continues at coordinate 9,550 of JAYYUG010000104.1, forward strand.
GTGGCTATATTTTTGGTAACATTATTGGAGGTCCAAAATTATCTAAAAAAATATCACCAAATAAAACATGGTCTGGTGTGTCAGGGTCATTTTTGTTTGGGATATTGAACTATTATTTATTTTCTCTTTTCTATTCCTCAAACTCTAGTATTTTAATTTTTTCTATCGGCTTTTGCATAGTCTTAATATCAATATTTGGAGATTTAACTCTTTCATTGCTAAAAAGAAGATCTAATATGAAAGACTCAGGTTTTATATTGCCTGGCCACGGCGGCCTTTTTGATAGATTGGATGGGATCTTGGCGGTCTTGGTTTTTTTTCCTTTTATTTCAGGGTTTTTCGGTCATATAGGTAACCCTATCAATATAATATTTGGTTAAAGTTATGAAAAGAACTTCGATATCAATATTTGGAGCTACGGGCTCAGTTGGAAAGACAGCCCTTAAGATAATTCGTGAAAATAGAGATAAATTTAAAGTTAATGTTTTGACTTCCAATACTAATGTTGAAGAATTAATAGATTTAGTGAATGAATTTAATCCTATGGCTATAGCTATAGCAGACGAAAGTAAAATTGAAATTCTTAAAGAAGAGAGTGCAGAAAATGATTTAATTTATTTTGCAGGTCAAGAAGGAGTCATAGAAGCTGCCAGTATAAATTCGGATATTACTATTGCAGCTATAGTAGGATTGGCTGGTTTAAAACCAATTCTCGAGTCGGTTAAGCATGGTGGTAAGCTTTGTGTTGCTAATAAAGAGTCAATAGTTTCTGCAGGAGAGATAATATATAGAGAATGTGAAAAGTATGGTACAAAAATTATTCCTTTGGACAGTGAACACAATGCAATTTTTCAAATCTTAGAGGGCAATAAAGACTTAGAAATAAGAAAAATCTATCTAACTGCTTCTGGTGGACCATTTTATAACTTCTCTGAGGATGATTTAAGAAAAGTTAAACCAGAAGATGCAGTAAAGAATCCAAACTGGAGCATGGGAAGAAAAATATCTGTAGACTCCGCAACATTGATGAATAAAGGTCTTGAAATTATTGAGGCGAAACATTTATTTAAAACCAATGAAGATCAAATAAAAGTTCTTATTCACCGACAATCTATAGCTCATGGGATAGTGGCCTTTAACAACAATGCATTAATAGGATCCTTTGGTAAGCCTGACATGATCTATCCTGTTAGACATGCGCTCTTTTGGCCTAAGAGCCAATTAGACCAACAGGAATCTATAGATATTAATATTTTAAATGATTTATCTTTCATTGAAATTGATGAAAATAATTTCATCTCGCTCAAACTAGCTAGAGCATCTCTTAAGGAAGGAAATATTTATCCAATTATTTTAAATGCTTCGAATGAGGTGGCAGTTAGAAGTTTTTTGGAAGAAAGGATAAGTTTTTTAGACATTTTGGTTGTAGTTCAAGAGTCTATCGAATATGTTTCAAAATCAATTCAAATTAGATCAAATCATAAGATGAAAGTAAGAGATATCTTTGAAGTTGATAATGAAGCAAGAATTAAAACCGATGAAATTATAGATATGAGGCACTGACATGGGATTTATACAAGATTTACTATCCTATCTTCCTATACTGGCCCAGTATTTTTTGGCCTTTGCATTTCTTATTACCGTTGTAGTTTTCTTTCATGAGCTTGGACATTATTTGATAGGAAGATTTTGCGGAATTGGTATAGAAACTTTTTCAATTGGAATGGGAAAACAACTTTGGGGAAGGTATGATAAGTCTGGGACCTTATGGAGAGTAGCGTTACTTCCGATAGGAGGTTATGTAAAATTTTATGGAGATGCAGATCTAACGGGAAAAAAGAGTCCAAACTTAGACTTAGGAGAAGATGAAGATGACAAGAATTTTCACACCAAATCAGTGTGGAAGAAGATCGCTACAACTGCTGGTGGGCCTATTTTTAATTTTTTACTAGCAATTATTATATTTGCAGGAATATTTATTTATAGAGGCGAAAGCATTGTACAACCTTTTATTGGAGAGGTTTTAGAAAATTCACCTGCTCATAATTTTGGTCTTAAAAAAGGCGACGAAGTTATATCAATAAATGGACAAGACATCTCTTCTTTTAATGAACTGAGAAGCTTTGTTATAGAAAATCCTGAAAAAGAACTTACCATTAATATTATTAGAGATGGATCTACAATAACAGTTTCTCTCTTCCCTGAACTTATCGTTGATAAGGATAGATTTGGAACAGAATACAAAATTGGAAGAATAGGCGTCATGGCGATGCAAGACCCTTCTTATCATCATGTAAAGGATCACAACGTCATAAGTGGTTTTTATAGAGGAATAGAAGAGACCATCAATCTTTCTGGAAAGATATTAAGTTATTTAAAAAACCTTTTTTTAGGAAGAGAATCCATAAATCAGATAGGTGGACCCATTAAAATTGTTCAAATAACGGGAGAAATCTCAAATTATGGTATAATTGCTTTATTAAGCTTAATTGCTGCAATATCTGTAAATCTTGGTATTGTAAATTTGCTTCCTATACCAGTTTTAGATGGAGGACACCTACTTTATTATTCTATTGAAGTTTTATTTGGAAAACCACTAAACCCCAAGGTTCAAGAGATAGGAATGCAAATTGGTATGACTATTTTAATAGCGCTCATGCTTTTTGTAACTATTCTTGATATAAGCCGATTGTAATCATAAAAATAAATTATTAAAAAGGGAGATTATGGGTAAATACAAAACATTGGTATTTATTGGGATTGCAGTCTTTCAATTTTTTGGATCAGCAGCGGGTCAAAATTCTTTACTAAATAATGAAAATTTTGAAGAACAAACTCTTGAGAGAATTCTTTTTATTGAAGTTCGAGGCTCTCAAAGGATTGAGCCCGATACAATCAGATCGTATATGATAGTTAAACCAGGGGATTTATATTCAGAAGAATCCGTTGATAGGTCTCTAAAAATACTTTTTAACACAGGGTTATTTGCTGATGTAGCAATTAGACATGAAAATTCAGGTCTAATAGTTTTTGTTATCGAAAACCCTATTATAAACAGGATTGATTTTGAAGGAAACAAAGCTCTAAAGGACGATAAGTTTGAAGAAGAGGTTGAGCTCGGTCCTAGATCTGTTTATACGAGATCAAAAGTTCAAGCCGATGTTCAAAGACTTATAGAGCTGTACAGAAGATCGGGTCGATTTTCTGCAACTATAGAACCTAAGGTTATAAGGCAACCACAAAATAGAGTAGATCTAATATTTGAAATTAACGAAGGACCAACTACTGGTGTGGCGTCAATAAATTTTTTGGGAAATATAAGATTTCGAGATAGGAAATTGAAGAGCCAACTAGTGACAAAAGAATCCTCCTGGTGGAGGTTTTTTTCTTCTGATGATTCTTATGATCCTGATAAATTAGCCTATGATAGAGAGCAATTAAGAAAATTTTATCTGGATGAGGGTTATGCTGATTTCCAAATAATTTCTGCTGTTGCAGAGCTTACGAAAGATGGATCCAACTTTATAATTACATTTGTCCTAGATGAAGGAAGAATTTATGAATTTGGTGAAGCTATTATTGAGAGTTCATTAGAAAATATGAATACAGACGATTTGCTATATCTGATTGAACATATGCCAGGAAATCAATATAGAGCAACACAGATTGATGACACTGTGGACAAGATTACACTAGCGGTTGGCGAAGAAGGCTATGCTTCGGCTGAGGTAAGACCTCGTGTACGACGTAATAAAGAGAATGGAATTGTAGATATAGTCTATTCAATACAAGAGGGCCCAAGAGTGTATGTTGAAAAAATTAATATTAACGAAAACTCTAGAACGAGAGATGAAGTAATAAGGAGAGAACTGAGAGTAGTCGAGGGCGATGCCTACAACAAGGTTTTAATTGATAGATCAGAAACAAAGATTAAGTCTTTGGGTTATTTCCGTGAGGTTGAAGTTTCAGTGAGTCCTGGTACTGCGGAAGACAGAATTATAGTTGATTTTGAAGTTGAGGAACAACCTACTGGAGAATTATCCCTTGGAGCAGGTTTTTCTTCAGCAGAAAGTTTACTCCTAGAAATTAGTATTTCTGAGAGAAATCTTTTAGGAAGAGGCCAGTCTGTGAGACTAAATATTGCAAATTCGGAGCGAAGAAAACAGTTTGAAATTGGTTTTACTCAACCATATTTTTTAGGAAGACGTTTAACCGCAGGTTTCGATATTTTTCATATTGATAATGATTATAGAAGATATTCATCATATCGATCAACCCAGTCAGGTGCTTCGCTCAGGGCCGCATGGCCTATGTCTGAATATGCAAGTCTTTCAGTCTTTTACAGGTACCTACAAGAGGAAATTTCAAGTTACTTTTTCCAAAGCGGTTATAATTTAGCTGATGATTATAATTCCAATAAGTCCGAGTTTGGTTATAGCTATGCAATTGATACTAGGGATGATTATATTGACACAACAAGAGGATGGACTTTTTCAGTAGGCCAAGATTTGGCAGGGTTGCTTGGTGATTCGGAATATATACGAACATCTTTTGGAGGAAAATATTATTACGAGATTGCTCAGGGTTGGGTTTTGAATGTTGGTGGAAACGCTGGATATATTTACAATTATGGAAGTAAAAACTTAAGAATTAATGATAGATTTTTTAAAGGCGGAAATACTTTTAGAGGATTTGATAGAGCAGGAGTTGGTCCTAAGGAAATTATTACAGATAGACCCAGAGGGGCGGAATTTTTCGCTGTTGGAACTCTAGAGGTAACAGTTCCTCTGGGTTTGCCAGATGAGTTTGGTTTAAGAACGGCATTCTTTACCGATTTTGGAATAATAGGAAAAAACGATGATGAGGATAGAATTCTCAATACCTATAGGGCTCAAGAACTTTTAGGAGATCAACTTAGCCCTTATTACGATATTAGCTCCTTATTAAATCAGGATTACTCAGCATTAGATGAGGCTTGCAGAATTAATAGTGCAGGCTTGAACGAAGAATACGGTACTTTATGCACAAGATTTGTAGATGATGCGACATTTCGAGCTACTGTTGGGGTAACTTTAAACTGGGATTCTCCTTTTGGACCAATAAGATTTGATATTGGTAGGGCAATAGTTTCAGAGGATTATGATGACGCTAAATTCTTTAGGTTTAGTGGTGGAACTAAGTTCTAGTTATTTAAAGTAACTTAATGTAACTAATTTTTTATTGGTCATTTATTAGCGATTGATCTAAGGAATATCAGCAGTTATGTTATTGACATATTTTTAAGTGGAGAGAAGAAAATGAACAAATCTTTTATTTTCCTTTTGGTTTTTTTACTTTGCGGATCGTATTCTTATAAAGTAAATGCTGCAGAGGATGTTCTTGTTGTAAATTTACAGTATGTAGTTAGTCAATCCAAGGCTGGTTCAGCTCTAAGAAATCGAACCCAAGAACTTGGAGAAGAAATACAAAAATTGCAAGAGGAAGCACAAAAATATTTTCAAGAACAGTCAAAGACACTTGATGATGATAGGGCTCTTCTCTCTCCAGAAGTCCTACAACAAAGATTGGATGATCTAAGAAAGGAAGCTGAGGAAAAAAATATTGAATTACAAGGTAAAGCTCAGAATATTCAACAGGCTATTCAAAGGGCTTCTTCTTCGATAGATTCTGTTATTAGCCCAATCTTAACAGAAATAGTTAATGAAAAAGGAGCAAAGGTTTTACTTGATAGGCAGGTTATTTTGTTTGGTGACCCAAAGCTAGATATCTCTGCAGAGGTAATCAAACAGTTAAATAGTCGTCTTCCAAAGATCGAAGTTATCGTTAAAGACCAAGAATAATTTTGTATGATTGATGAGTGACCCAAGGTTTTATAAAAAATTAGGGCCCTTTAAATTGCATGAGTTGGTTTCGTTTGTATGTGGTGAAATAAACTCTAATAAATTTGAAAATAAAATTATTGATGATATTGCTGCGTTACATTCAGCAAAACCTTCTGAGATAAGTTTTTTTGATAATTTAAAATATAAAGACCAATTGTTAAATACGAAAGCCGGTGCATGCGTCATAAAGGAATCTAATAAAGGTCTTGCTCCCAAAGAAACCGCTTTAATTTTTTCTGATAACCCGTATTTGGATTTTACAATGATTTCTCGGTCTTTTTATCCTGAGCAAATACACCCAAAATCTGTTAGCGGACTCATGTTTGATAAAAAAATAACAAATAATTCAAATGTACAAAAAGATGTAATATTGGAGAAGGGAGTAGTGATTGGAGAAAATGTAGAGATTGGAAGTAATAGTTTTGTTGGGTCCAATGCGGTAATTGGGTCTAATGTAAGAATTGGAGAAAATACTTATATAGGAGCCAATGTTTCAATTACATATGCATTAATTGGAAGCAATGTAATTATTCATCAGGGAACTTCAATCGGTCAGGACGGTTTTGGTTTTTCTATGTCCCCTAAAGGACATATAAAAATTCCACAAGTTGGATTGGTTATTATAAATGATGATGTAGAAATAGGTTCAAATTGTTGTGTAGATCGTGGAAGTAATCAAAATACAGTGATCGGCAAAGGTACTAAAATAGATAATTTAGTTCAAATAGCTCACAACTGTGTAATTGGTGAACATTGCGTTATAGCTGGAATGGTTGGTCTCGCGGGGTCAACAATATTAGAGGATTTTGTTGTCATGGGAGCTAAATCTGGTGCAACTGGCCATCTAACTATAGGTAAAGGTTCTCAAATAGCAGCAAAATCTGGAGTAACACGAGATCTCACTCCAGGAAAGAAATGGGCAGGATTTCCTATAAGAAGTTTAAATAATTGGAAAAAAGAAATACTTAAAATTAAAAAATTAACAAATAAAGGAAGAGTTAAAGAGGGTGAATAACGAAATGCCGATAATAGATTCACGTAAAATAATGGAGCTAATTCCTCATCGATACCCCTTTTTAATGGTTGATAGGATAGAAAATTATAATGGATCTGAAAAGATAACAGCAATTAAAAATGTTTCAATTAATGAGCAATTTTTTCAAGGTCATTTTCCCGATACACCTATAATGCCTGGAGTAATGATAGTAGAAGCAATGGCCCAAGCAGCGAGTTGTTTAGTGGTTCTTGGGAACAGTGATGGAGATTCAAATGGATTGTCAGTTTTATTAACTAAAATAGATAAAGCTAGATTTCGAAGACCAATTGTTCCAGGAGACCAGTTACGTATGGAGATAGAAAAAGAAAGAAGCAGAGGTGATTTATGGCAATTTTATGGTCAGTCTTTTGTAGAAGATAAAATTGCGTGTGAAGCAAGTTTTGCCGCAATGGTTGTTAGACTTGAAGAGGTGGAAGATGAATAAAATTCATGAAACAGCAATTATAGACACTTCTGTTCAGCTAGGAGAAAATATAAAGATTGGCCCTTACTGTGTAGTTGGAAAAGATGTAAAGATAGAAGATGATGTAAGTTTAATTTCTCATGTTACTATTAACGGTAAATCGACGGTGGGGGAGGGTACAATAATATGGCCTTTTTCTGTTATAGGCTCTGAGCCTCAGGATATGAAATATAATGGAGAAGAAGGTTCATTAATAATAGGTAAACATAATTCTATTCGTGAACATTCAACTATGCATACAGGAACTACTGCAGGTGGAATGACCACAACTATTGGAGATAACAACCTTTTTATGGTTGGTTCTCATATAGCCCATGATTGCATCGTAGGTAACAACTGTGTATTTGCCAATAATGCAACGCTTGGAGGTCATGTCGAGATTGGTGATTGGGCAATATTAGGTGGATTATCTGCTGTACATCAATGGTCAAGAGTTGGTTGTCATTCTTTCATAGGTGGTTTATCTGCGGTAACTCGAGATGTGATTCCTTATGGCATGGTAGTAGGAAATAGGGCAAGATTAGAAGGTTTAAATTTAGTGGGAATTAGAAGAAGAAATTTTTCTAAAGAAGAAATAAAAGATGCCAAGATTGCATACTCTCTTTTATTTGAAGATAAAAATTGCGAATTTAAAAAAAGAATATCTAAACTAAACGAACTCGAAATTAGCACCAAAATTGTTAACGATATGAAATGTTTCTTAGAAACGGAGGGTTCGAGAAGTTATTGTCTTCCGGATAGTTAAATCTTATGCCATCGAGAATAGGTATAATAGCAGGAAGAGGAGATTTTCCTTTAAAGGTTGCAAATTATCTGAAGTCTTCTGGAAAAGAAATTTATGTATTACCGATCAAGAATTCAGCAAAGAAAGAATTATCAGATTTTCCCCATAAATGGATCCGTTTAGGTCAAATCGGTTTAGGCATTAAGACCCTAAAAAGAAATCACTGTAAGGATATAGTAATTATCGGCGGTGTTGATGTGCCTAATCTATGGTTCTTATGGCCGGATTTTGGTTCTTTAAAGCTTTATTTAAGGTTGATCGCATTAAAAATAAAAGGAGATGCTGCAATTATTAAAGAAGTTATTAACTTTCTAGAAAAGGACTATGATTTTAAGGTTATAGGGGCTGATAATTTTTTAAAGGAAGCAGTTATGCCTAAAGGGTTTATGAGTGGTACTAATCTTAACGAAAATCATATTAAAGATATAAGTTTAGCTAAAATTAATTGTAAAGAAATTGGATTAAAAGATATGGGTCAAGCATGTGTGGTTTCCGAGGGCTCTCTTATTATGTCAGAAGATCTTAAGGGTACAGATGCAATGCTTCAGAGGATAATAGAAAATAAAACAAAGTTTAAAAAAAATGGGGTGTTAGTAAAATTAATGAAGCCGCAACAAGACATAAGGGTTGATATGCCGACTATAGGTCTTAAAACTTTATTACAAGTTAAGGAGATAGGTTTGGCTGGAATAGCATTAGAAGCTGGTAAAGCACTAGTCTCTGACAGGGAAGATGTTATAGAATTTGCCAAAAAAAATAACATATTTATCTATGGTTTTGAGAGAGATGAATTTATCTAAAGAATTACATATTTATATAGTAGCAGGAGAGCCTTCAGGTGATTACTTGGGA
>JAYYUG010000105.1:0-26481 GCA_036344135.1 Pseudomonadota bacterium
CAATTCTTTCTGTGTTAGATAAATCTGAATTAACTTGTTCCTTGTTAAGAAAAGCTGATTCATCCTTAAAAGGATTTAAAAATATAATTAAACCCATTTCTATTAATATTATAAGGCCTATTGGAATGCCAACTTTGTAATATTTCTTAATTTCACCTTTTATTTGATTTACATCTAAATCGAGCATCATAATTACAAAGAGAAATAGAACAGCTACTGCTCCGACGTACACGATAACTAATATCAGAGCTAAAAATTCGGCTCCAGCAATGAGAAAAATTCCAGCGGTATTGATAAAAGAGAAAATTAGAAAAAGCACCGAATTAATAGGATTCTTTGAAAAAACAACCATTAAGGCGGAACTCAGTATTAGAAAAGAAAACAAATAAAAGAAGAGAGATGTAAACATTATAATTTTAGCTTTCCCTAACGATAAGGAGAATCCCTTTCAATATTTTTTTGAATTGGGATCTCCCATCGGTCTCCATTATCCATAAGCTTTTCTTTTGTGTATAAAAGCTCTTCTCGCGTTTCTGTTGAGAATTCAAAATTCGGACCTTCTACAATTGCATCTACAGGACAGGCTTCTTGACACAACCCACAATAAATGCATTTAACCATATCAATATCGTATCTTGTGGTTCTTCTTATACCGTCTTCATTCTTTTGTCCGACATCAATGGTAATGGCTTGAGCAGGACAAACTGCTTCACATAATTTGCAAGCTATACATCTTTCTTCACCATTAGGGTACCTTCTTAAAGCGTGCTCTCCTCGGAACCTTGGTGATAGTTTTCCCTTTTCAAATGGGTAGTTAATGGTAACCCTGGGCTTAAAAAAGAAATATTTCATCGAGACAAAAAAAGCTTTGATAAAGTCCCAGATTATTAAATTTTTCATTATATAAAAAAATCTTTTCATTACATTTCCTATGGCATTAAATTAAAAATAAAAAGAAAGCTAGCTGTCAATACAACCCAAAAAAGGGATATCGGTAGAAAAACTTTCCAACCAAGCCGCATTAGCTGATCGTATCTGTATCTTGGTACAATGGCCTTTACTATTCCAAATAAGAAGAAAATTGTTGTAACCTTTAACATAAACCAAGCTGCGCCAGGGATAAGAGTAAAAGGCACTATATTGAATGGTGGAAGCCATCCCCCTAGAAATAAGATAGTAATCATAGCGCACATCAAAAAGGTTGCTGCAAGTTCACCCAAAAAATAAAGCATAAACAAAGAAGAGGAGTATTCCGTCTGATAACCTGCGACTAATTCAGCTTCCGCTTCTGGAAGATCAAAAGGTGGCCTATTCGTTTCAGCTAGGGCGGAAATAAAGAAGATTATGAACATAGGAAATAAAGGAAAAACAAACCAAATGTTTCTTTGGGCCATTACTATATCGGTTAAATTCAATGACCCAACACAAAGTAGTACAGTTATAATAACTAATCCAATTGAGATTTCATAAGACACCATCTGTGCTGCAGAACGCATTGCTCCCATAAAAGGATATTTGGAATTCGAAGCCCAACCTCCCATAATAATTCCGTATACTCCAAGAGAAGAAATAGCAATGATGTATAGAATCCCAACGTTTAAGTCGGATACCACCCAACCTTCAGAAAAAGGTATGACTGCCCAAGCTGATAATGCTACAAAACAGGTAATTATTGGAGCAAGAATAAAAATAGCCTTATTTGCTTCTTGGGGAATAATGATCTCTTTAAATAATAATTTGATTAAATCAGCAGCACTTTGCATTAATCCAAATGGCCCTACTACGTTAGGGCCACGTCTTAATTGAACTGCAGCCCAAATCTTTCTTTCACCATAAATACCAAAATAAGCCATCAATAATACGGCCAACAAGACCAAAATTGACTGAAAAAATAAAATCGCAATTGGAATGATATAATCAATTAAGTTTGCCATCAATTATCTCTTTTTTGAGTATAATTATTTCTTTCTGATAAATTCATCGATGCTCTAGTAATAGAATTTGTAAACCAGTAATTTGTTATGGCCTCAGAAAATTTATGCCCACTAATATCATTCTGATCCTTTTTTTCAGGGGGATCATTCCTTTGAAAATCACCAAAAGGATCTAAATTAGGATATTCCTTGTAAATTTTATTTCTTAATCCTTCGTGAGTTTGGAAATCGGAATTAAGATTCAAGGCTTCAGAGATTAATCTAATTATTTCCCAATCTTCCTTTGCTTCACCGACTGGAAAAACAGAACGGACCGATTCTTGGACTCTTCCTTCGGTATTCATATACAAACCGTCTTGTTCACTAAAAGCGGCTGAAGGTAAAATTAAATCAGCATTGTTTGCGCCTTTATCTCCATGATGTCCTTGGTAAATCACATAGCATTTATCTAAATCAGAAAATTGAAGTTCATCGGCCCCTAATAGAAAAATAGTCTTAATAAGACCTGCTTTGCATCCACTAATTATCTCTTCTGTATTCTTGCCATCTTCTTCAGGAATAAAATCTATACTCATAGCGCCGGCCCTAGAAGCAGCGGTATGCAAGACGTTAAACCCATTCCATTCATTATTAATAAAATTAAATTTATAGGCTAACTCTATGCATAAATCTAAAAATTCACTCCCTTTATCTCCTGTTAAGGCGCCTTGGCCCACTATCATCATCGGTTTTTTAGTTAAACTTAATTTATCACAAAAACTATTCTTGCCCTCCAAGATCTCTTTAACAATCTTTGGTTCTTCTCCTAAAAGTTCATAATCATAAGTAAGATCACATTTAGTTCCTATTAAACCCAATGGAAAGGATGTGTTTCTTGATTGTCTTAATATTCTTGAGTTAAGGAGAGGAGCTTCTTTTCTCGGGTTAGTTCCTATAAGAAGACATCCATCAGATTCATCAATCCCTGAAATGGTGGAATTAAACAACCATCTTTCTCTTGGCCCAGAAATCTTAGACCCGTCTTGTCGGCAATCATAATTCTTAACTTTGATTCCTTTTAGAAGTTTTTTTAATGAATAAACCGATTCAATTGGAACTAGATCTCCAGAAATTGCAGCTATCTCTTCAGGTTTATTTGAAATTAGATTTTTTTTAACAAGATCAATTGCATCGTCCCAGGTAGTTTTAACTAATTTTTTTCCCACTCTTTTATAGGGCTTATCAATTCTTTGAAAAGATAAACCGTCCCAAAAAAAGCGTGTTTTATCAGTAATCCACTCTTCGTTAATTTCTTCATTAAGCCTTGGCAATACCCTCATAACCTTTAAACCTTTTGAATCAATCCTAATATTTGACCCTAAAGCATCCATTACATCTATTGTTTCGGTTTTTTTTAAGTCCCATGGTCGAGCTGAAAATGCGTAAGGTTTTGAAGTAAGGGCTCCTACTGGACATAAATCTATAACATTGCCTGACAACTCAGATTCGACAGAACTATTAAGGTAAGTAGTTATTTCCATATCATTTCCACGACCTATTGAACCTATTTCGTGATTACCAGAAATCTCCGAAGAAAATCGTACACATCTTGTACAATGTATACATCTTGTCATCTCAGTCTTTATAAAAGGTCCCATACCTTTATTCTCTACTGCCCTCTTATCATCAAAAAAGCGACTTTCTCCATGACCGAAAGCCATAGCCTGGTCCTGCAAATCACATTCTCCTCCTTGATCACATATTGGACAATCTAATGGATGATTGATAAGCAGGAATTCCATCACACCCTCTCTTGCATTCTTTACTCTTTCAGTTTTGGTATAGATCTTTATACCCTCACTTACTTGGACTGCACACGATGCAACTGGTTTAGGGCTTAATCCCCGGCTATCTTCTACATCTACAAGACACATTCGGCAATTTCCGGCTACCGAAAGTCTCTCATGATAACAAAATCTAGGTATTTCTATTCCGGCTTCCTCACAAGCCTGTATTAAAGCTAATCCTTCTCCAACTTCGTATTCAATCCCGTCTATTTCAATATTAACCATATTTTCTAAACCGCATCGCCTTTGTAATTTTCAATTCTCTCCTCTATATAGGGTCGAAAGTGTCTTATGATACCTTGAATAGGCCAAGCAGCTGCATCTCCTAAGAGGCAAATAGTGTGACCTTCTATTCGTTCCGTTAGATTTAATAAAAGATCAATATCTTCTTTTTTAGCTGACCCTTTTGCCATTTTTTCCATCATCTCCCACAACCAACCTGTCCCCTCTCTACAGGGAGTACATTGTCCACAACTTTCGTGTTTATAAAAATATGAAATTCTTGAAATTGCTCTAATCAAATCAGTAGATTTATCCATAACTATAACTGCAGCAGTACCTAAGCCCGATTTAACCTCAGCAAGAGAATCAAAATCCATCAAAACTGTATCACATATGTTTTTAGGTATGAGAGGAACAGATGAGCCGCCAGGAATAACTGCTAATAAATTTTCCCAACCGCCTTGAACTCCGCCTGCATATTTCTCTATGAGAGTTTTTAAAGGGATTCCCATCTCTTCTTCAATATTGCATGGATTGTTAACATGACCAGAAATACAAAATATTTTTGTCCCAGTATTTCCTGATCTTCCTAAAGACGAAAACCAATCTGATCCTCTTCTTAAAATTTCTGGAACAACAGCAATACTCTCTACATTATTTACAGTTGTAGGGCAGCCAAATAACCCAGATGTAGCTGGAAATGGAGGTTTCACCCTCGGCAAACCTTTTTTTCCTTCTAAACTCTCAAGAAGCGCTGTTTCTTCACCACAAATATACGCGCCGGCACCACCATGAATATATATGTCTATATCTAGACCTGTTTTGCATGCATTTTTTCCAACTAATCCATCGGAATATGCCTCTTCCAGAGCAGCTTCTAGAATTTTCCTTTCATCTATAAATTCTCCTCTAATGTAAATATAACAAACCTGAGCTCCTATAGCTGCGGAAGCGATTAATGAACCCTCAAGAAGTTTGTGAGGCTCGTTTCTGATGATATCACGGTCCTTGCATGTTCCAGGTTCTGATTCATCTGCATTAACTATTAGGTAGTGAGTTTTACCTGTTGGCTCTTTAGGCATAAAAGACCACTTCACTCCTGTAGGAAATCCACCCCCTCCTCTTCCTCGTAATCCTGAAGACGTTATTTCTTTAACAATATTGTCACTACCATTTAAAATAATAGATTTAGTGTTGTCCCAATCACCTCTTTTTTTAGATTCCTGTAAATTCCAAGGCTTAAATCCATATAAATTAGTAAAAATTTTATCTTTTTCTTCGATCATTACTTTTCTCGTAGATTTGGTTCTGAAGAATTTCTATTAATCTGAGAACCTTTTTTTACTTTTTTGTTATTTTTTAAATTTTCTAGAATTTTTGACATGGATAAGTAATCTAAATCCTCAAAATATTCATCATTTATTTGAACTACGGGAGCATTAACACATGCTCCAAGGCACTCGACCTCAACCCAACTTATATTTTCTTTTGATATATCTCTCTCTTGACCTATATGTTCTTTACAGGCCTTTTTAATATCATCTGAACCCCTTAACCAACAGGGAGTTGTTCCACATATCTGAACGAAATTTTTTCCACAAGGTTGAAGATTAAACATTGAATAAAATGTAACAATCTCCAGAACCCGAATTTTTGGCATATTTAATATTTCTGAAACTGCCAAGATAGCTTTCTCCGGAAGCCAACCTCCTGATTTCTTCTGAGCAAGAAATAAACATTCGAGTACAGCTGATTGTTCTCTTCCGATCGGATACTTGTTAATAAGAAGATTTATTTCGTTAATTTCTTTCTCGTTAAATCTAAATTCTTTGTCATTATTTTCAGAAAATCTTTGTTGAGTCATCTATCTACCTCACCAAAAACTAAATCTAATGAGCCTAATATTGCCGATAAATCAGGTAATAAATATCCTTTAGATAAATAATCAAGTGATTGCAAATGTGCAAAACCTGGAGCTCGAATCTTGCACCTATAGGGTTTGTTTGAACCATCTGAAACCAAGTAAACACCAAATTCTCCTTTGGGAGCCTCTACAGCAGCATAAATTTCTCCTGGGCCTACGTCATACCCCTCGGTATAAAGCTTAAAGTGATGTATAAGGGCTTCCATAGAACGTTTCATTTCTGACCTTTTTGGTGGAGCTATTTTCTTATTTTCACTAATAATTGGCCCTTTTTCCATTTTTTCGATAGCTTGTTTTATTATTGATGCTGACTGACGACATTCTTCAATTCTGATTAAGTAACGATCATAATTATCTCCATTTTTTCCGACTGGAATTAGAAAATCATAGTCTTCATAAGTTTCATAGGGTTGTGTTCTTCTTAAATCCCACTCAAACCCTGATCCTCTAGCCATAACACCGGTTAAACCCCAATCGAGCACGTCTTGTTTCTTAACTACGCCGATATCAACATTTCTTTGCTTAAAAATTCTGCTATCTGTCAAAAGGCTTTCTAAATCATCAACTACTTTTAAAAAGGGATCACAAAATTTATAGATATCCTCTAATAACTGTTCTTCTAGGTCTTGATGAACACCACCAGTCCTAAAATAGGCCGCATGAAGACGAGACCCGCATGCCCTTTCATAAAAAACCATAAGTTTTTCTCTTTCTTCCCATCCCCAAAGACTTGGTGTTAAAGCCCCTACATCCAACGCCTGAGCGGGCACATTAATCATGTGACTCAAAATTCTTCCAATTTCGGAAAAAAGAACTCTAATATGTTGAGCTCTTATTGGAACTTGAACCCCCAATAATCTCTCAGTAGCAAGAGAAAATGCATGTTCTTGGTTCATAGGAGCTACATAATCTAATCTATCAAAATATGGTAAAGCCTGGAGATAAGTTTTGTTTTCGATTAATTTTTCGGTTCCTCTATGAAGAAGACCTATGTGAGGTTCTACCCTCTCAACTACTTCACCATCCAGATCTAAAACCAATCTCAAAACACCATGCGCTGCGGGATGTTGAGGACCGAAGTTTATTCTAAATTTCTTATTTTTATCTTTAATCATCTTTTATTGTTTCATCGGGATACTCGACTCCCTCCCATGGGCTTTCAAAGTCAAAATTTCTATATTCCTGCTCTAATTCAACAGGTTTGTATATTACTCTTTTCTTCTCTTCGTCATATTTGACTTCAACATATCCGGTTAAAGGAAAATCCTTCCTTAATGGATAGCCTTCAAAACCATAATCTGTTAGAAGCCTTCTAAGGTCTTTGTGACCCTCAAAATTAATTCCAAATAGATCAAAAGCTTCTCTTTCGTACCAATCAGAGGAGGGGAATAATTTGGTTATTGAGGGAAGGGAATTATTGTTATCAGTAAAAGACTTTACCCGAATTCTTGAATTATTATTCATTGACAACAAATTATAGGCAACCTGAAATCTTTCCTTTTTCTCAGGCCAATCAATTCCACATAGATCTATTAACTGCGTGAAAGATAATAATGGTTCGTCACGCAAGAACCTTATGGTTTTAACGATATTAGTGTGTTCTATATTAAAGGAAAGCTCATATTCGGAAACATTAATATCTGACATAACAGAATTCAAAAAATCAAAGCTCTGGACTTCCTTTAACAGTTCGGGGGGTGACTTCATTTTTTTCATTGTTGATCTTACTTTTATCTTTCAAAAGTTCCGGTTCTTCTAATCTTCTTCTGTAATTGTAAAATTCCGTACATTAATGCTTCTGCAGTTGGCGGACATCCTGGAACATATATATCTACAGGAACAATTCTATCGCATCCCCTTACAACTGAATAAGAATAGTGATAATACCCTCCTCCGTTTGCACATGATCCCATTGATATTACATAACGTGGTTCTGGCATCTGGTCATAGACCTTTCTGAGTGCTGGCGCCATCTTATTTGTTAGAGTCCCTGCAACTATCATAACATCAGATTGTCTAGGAGATCCTCTAGGTGCCGTCCCAAATCTTTCTAGATCATAACGAGGACCATTAGTTTGAAACATCTCAATTGCACAACACGCCAAACCAAACGTCATCCAATGCAATGATCCAGTTCTTGCCCAACTAACAAGGGCTTCTGCCGAAGTAACAAAAAAACCTTTATCAGAGATCTCTGTTGATAATTTTTTGGTGTCTTTTTCTGAAATCAATCCCACTCTAGAGCTCCCTTTTTCCATTCATAGATGAATCCAACTGTGAGTACACCCAGAAATATCATCATTGAAACAAATCCCAATGTTCCAATCTTTCCAAGCATTATTGCCCAAGGAAAAAGGAATGCGACCTCAAGATCAAAAATAATAAAAAGTATTGCGACTAGATAAAACCTTATATCAAACTTTGATCTAGCATCATCAAAAGGATCAAAACCACATTCGTAAGGTGATAATTTTTCTTTATCCGGTTTATATGGTGCAAAAATTAATGGGGGCACAATCAAAACCAAAGTCAAGACTATCGATAAACCCATGAATATCAATATAGGAAGATAATCATATAGTATGGATTGCATCCAACTTCTCCTTATCTCCTCCAAAATCAGAATCTTTCAAAAATTAACCTGATTCATGTCAAGATTATAAGGATTTTTATATCAATAACGTTATTTTTCCAAGCAAATTAGATTATAAAAAACAAACTTTTATTTTGATCTTAAGAATTCTTTAACCGTTTGATTGAATGTCTCAGGCTGATCAATATTAACGGCATGTCCAGCATCAGAAATTACAACTTTTTTTGAGCATATGATCTTTCTTTCCATGTAATCCGAAGCGGCTAAAAATGGCTCATCGTTCTCACCAACAATAATGAGACTCGGCACACTTATTTTTTCTAAAGACCTTATAATTCTGTCGTCATGTTGAGTAAGCATTCCTCTTGCTGCCTTTGATAGCCCTATTGCATTTAAATGATTCTTTGGATCCATCTCTTTACTTCTACCAGTAAGACTATCTAATCCTGAAAGTTCAAATTTCTCTGCTGTAGAAATAGCATAATTATTCCAACTGTTTCTTGCTTCTTCGTTCTTAAATCCAGGGCCAGTATCAATTATGATTAAGGAATCTACTCTTTCTGGGAATTGGTTGTAAAAGGCTAAAGACATATATCCTCCAAGAGACATTCCTCCGATATTTGCTTTTTTGACATTAAGTTTGTCTAAAATAGACAACATATCTTCAATAGTTTCCTTTTCATTATAAAGATTAATATCCTCTGGATAATCAGAAGAACCGTGACCACGCATATCCCAAAGCACTAAACAATAATCTGATGAAAGGAAATCAATCTGATCGTGCCACATTTTCGATGTTGCTGAAAAACCATGAGTCAATAAAACAACTGGCCCTTCACCATAGGTTTCGTAAAAAATATTCACTCCATTTCTATTTATCTTAGGCATAAATTTTAACTACTTATTAAGGTTTAATCTGAGCTTTTATAGCCTTTTCTGCTTTTTCTCCATACGGAGGTCTGAAAACATCAATTAGATTGTCAAGCTTAGTTTGTGTATAGATAGTTTTTGCATGAGAAAAATTTTTAAAGCCTTCGATTCCATGATATGAGCCCATTCCGGATGGACCAACTCCTCCAAATGGCGCGTTATCCTGGGCTACATGAAAAATAACATCGTTAACTGTAACACCTCCTGATGTAGTATTTTGGAGTACATTATTTAATTCGTTCTCATCGGCACCAAAATAATATAAACCCAAGGGTCTGTCTTTATTATTAATATAATCAATGGTTTCCTCAAAACTTTCGTAAGTCTTTAAAGGTAAAATTGGACCAAAAATCTCCTCCTTCATAACACTCAACTCTTCACCAGGATTAACTATAAACGTAGGAGGAATTTTATAATGTTCTTGTTGTTCAAAATCTTCTTCAGATGGATTCACTTCTATTACCTCATAACCCTTGATCTTTGCTTCATTAATATAATTGTTAAGTCTATTATAATGCCTTTCATTTATAATAGAGGTGTAGTCTTCATTATCTTTAATTGAAGGAAACATTTTTGAAACTGCATTTTTGGAACAACCAATAAAATCTTTTAATTTATTTTTTGGAAGAAAAACATAATCCGGAGCCAAACAAATCTGACCAGCATTCATAGTTTTCCCCGCAATAACCCTTTTCGATGAAGTTTCAATATCTGAAGACTCTGAAATTATAACAGGAGACTTCCCTCCCAACTCTAAAGTCACTGGTACTAAATTATCTGAAGCCGCTTTCATTACGTGACGAGCTACAGAAGTTGCTCCTGTAAATAGGAGGTGATCAAAAGGTAAGGAAGAAAAATCCGCTCCCACTTCAGGGCCCCCAGTGACAACAGCTACTTCTTCGGACGAAAAGTTCTCTTCAAACATTTTTTTCATTAAATCTGAAGTTTTTGGCGTAAATTCTGATGGTTTTATCATAACCCTATTACCTGCAGCAAAAATACTTCCTAATGGTCCAAAAGTTAATGTAACAGGAAAATTCCAAGGACTAATGACACCAACTGTTCCTAAAGGCTGGTATTCTATTCTTAATTTGGCCCCTAAAAGCCCGAGAATTGCTGGTGAAACTTTTCTTTTCTCAGATTTCATCCATTTCTTTAAATTCTTTTTTGCAAGTTTAAGGGAAGTTATAGAGGATGAAACATCTGTCAGCATTGAACCGACATTACTTCTATGATTAAAATCTTCAGAAATTACTTTAGCTATTTGATCTTGGTGTTTAATTAGGGACAATATTAATTTATTTATCCATTCTATTCTTTTTTCTGCAGAAATAGGACCGTCTCTTAGGTGTGCTTTCTTTTGCATATCTAAGATTTCTTTTAGATTCTCTTTTTGTGTCATTTTTTTTCCTTTTTAATAACACTATAATATTAATCCAAACCATCAATAGTTTTATGACTTTAATGATTCTTCAAATTAGTTAGATTGAAGGAATTGAAGTAGAAACCTTAAAAAACTATCTAATATCGGAAGTGCTTTATATTTTCTCCTGATTTTCCTATATCTGTCATGGATTTAATGCCAATATCTAAGTGCAATTTCATCCATTCATTAGTTACTTCTTTATCTGATTCTTCTGTCTTAACACCATCGGGAGTTACAGGAATATCTGAAACAAGAAGAAGAGCCCCCCTAGCAATCTCATTATAATGACCTACGATAAAAATCGTAGCTGTTTCCATATCTATCCCAATACAAGTAGTCCTCTTAAGGTGATCAAGAAAAGATTTATCGTGCTCCCAGACCCTCCTATTTGTCGTATATATTACACCTGTCCTATATTCTTGACCTTGTTCTATAATTTTTTCTGAGACAAATTTATGTAATTTAAAAGATGGTAAAGCAGGTACTTCTTCTGGAAAGTAATCTTTACTTGTTCCATCTCCTCTTATCGAAGCTATAGGAAGTATGAAATGTCCTATTTCAGCTGTTTCTTTTAGCCCACCACATTTCCCCAAAAACAGTACTCCCTTGGGGTTGCAAGCAACTAATAAATCCATAATAGTTGCTGCGTTTGGAGATCCCATACCAAAATTAATTATAGTTAATCCCTCGTTATTACTAGAGGCCTGCATGGGTTTCTTCTCTCCAAAGATATCAGCATTATATCTATTTGCGAAATTCTCTACATATTCTGAAAAATTAGTTAGTAATATATATTGGCCAAAATCTTTTAATTGCATACCAGTATAACGTGGCAACCAATCTCTTGCTATTTCCTGCTTATCCTGCATTTTTACACCCTATATTAAATATTTAGGAAACGCCAAAATATTTAGATTTTTCAATAGAAAGTTTCTTATTTTATTTCATTTGTTTGTCCAGTCTTTCAAGTTAGATTAGCTTTATTAAAAGAAAAAGGAGTTCCTTATGAATATTAACAAACAATTTCGTCTTGATGGCAAGGTTGCTGTAGTAACTGGTGGTGGCCGTGGTATAGGAAGAGGTATTGCACTAGCTTTTGCAGAATGTGGTGCCGATGTTGCTGTTATAGCGCGCCGACAAGAAGATTTAGACCTTGTAGTAGAAGAAATCGAGTCAAAGGGTCAAAATGGACTTGCTATTTCCGCTGATGTTATGAATTTTAATAGCATTCCTAAAGCTCTTGATAAAGTTTGTGAAGAGATGGGTCATCTTGATATTATGGTAAATAACGCGGGAGGAAACCTAGATAGAAAAATGTATTCACTCCCTGAAATCTCTATCGAAAAATTTGATGAACAATTAACCCTTAATATGAAAACCAAATGGTGGGGATCCCAACAGGCAGCAAAAAGGATGACTGAAGGAGGAAGAATAATTAATATTATTTCTGTAGCTGCACATCGTGCTTCTCCAGGTTTTGGAGTTTATTCAGCTGCAAATCTTGGGATGATTAGTATGACTAGAACATTCGCAGTTGAATTAGCTAATAAAAAAATAACTGTTAATTGTATTTCTCCTGGGATTATTCTTACTGACATGTTGAAGGAAACCTTAAACCTAACTGATAAACAAGTTCATTTAACCTTTGATAAAACTATTCCGCTTGGAAGGATTGGTAAGCCAGAGGATTGTGCGGCAGCGGCTGTATTCTTTGCATCTCCGGGAGCAGAATGGATATCAGGACAATATATTGATATTTCAGGTGGGCCAGAAGGTTTTACTTTGAACACTTAAATGTTTTACGTGGTGGCTCTAGTGATGGAACTCAAACACGTAACTATTATCCTGAATTATTTTTTATCCTGACGGGCCTCATAGGCTTTTTTTTTCTTTTGGTATTCTTCTTCACTTAAATCATGCCAACCGATGCAATTTTCTAGAGGTGATCTTCCACATCCGCATTTAGGTATTTCATTCATTTTTGTTCCTTTTTTTTATGGCGGGAGTGACGGGACTCGAACCCGCGGCCTCTGGCGTGACAGGCCAGCGCTCTAACCAACTGAGCTACACCCCCTTTAAAAATGCAATTCAAGATAACTATTAAATCTGAAGTTAATTTAAATCAAGCGGAGTCAGAATAAAAAAGGTCTTTTAAAAAGACCTTTTATTATGGTGGGCGGTGAGAGACTCGAACTCCCGACCCCCTGGATGTAAACCAGATGCTCTACCAACTGAGCTAACCGCCCAAAGACAGAATAAAATATAATAAAATAATTACTTTGTCTTTGGATTTTTTACCAATTAACGGCGGTCTTTAAACCTTTTCCAGATTTAAATTTAGCGTTCTTTGAAGCTGGAATTTGTATAGGTTCTCCAGTCCTAGGATTTCTACCGGTTGTTGCTGCTCTGTGACTAACAGAAAAAGTACCAAAACCTGTAATTTTTACATTACCTCCGCCTCGTAGAGATGAAGTTACTGCTCCAATAAATGCTTCAAGGGCCCTACCGGAATCAGCCTTACTTAAACCAGAACCGCTAGCAATTGAGTCTATAAGATCATTCTTATTCATTTTATACCTCTCTTAGATTATTAAATAATTAGAATTTATGACTAATGAAGGGTGTTGGTCAAAAAAAATACGTATTTTTTTTAATGGGATGTAAAAGAAGAGGGATCGTTCCTAATTTTCTTTTGCTCTGCTAACCATGCTTTTTCATCCCATTCTATTGCGTTAGGTTTCTTTGTTAGTGCTAATTCAAGAACCTCATCAATTGTGGAAACAAGTTTAATATCTAATTTATCCTTAATATTTTTAGGGACTTCTGATAATTCTCTGTCATTTTCGGAGGGAACTATTACAGTCTTTATTCCGGATCTTACTGCAGATAGAAGTTTTTCTTTCAATCCTCCTATAGGTAAAACCCTTCCTCTTAATGTCATCTCACCTGTCATCGCAACATCATTTTTTACTGGGATTTCCGCCATTACAGAGATAATAGCTGTTACCATAGCAACACCTGCGGATGGTCCATCCTTTGGTGTAGCACCCTCAGGAACATGAACATGAATATCTTTTCTTTGAAAGATAGGAGGCTCAATACCGTAAGAAACTGCACGTGATCTAACAAAAGAAGATGCAGCGTCAATAGACTCTTTCATTACTTCTCCTAACTTACCTGTAGTTCGAATCTTACCCTGCCCTGGCACCAAAACTGCCTCTACATTCAAAATGTCACCTCCAACTTCTGTCCATGCAAGGCCTGTGACTACACCTATTAAATCATCATTTTCTTTTTTACCGTATCTGAATTTTTTGATACCTAAATAATCTGAAATGTTGTCAGAAGTTACATTTAGCGAATCACTTTGTTTTATAGCAATTTCTTTAACAGCCTTCCTACCAAGAGAGTTTAACTCTCTTTCCAAGCCCCTGACGCCTGCTTCACGTGTATAATTTCTAATTAAAGACTGAATTGCATCATCAGAAATTGACCATTCTTTTTCTGTAATAGCATTATTGACTCTTGCTTTAGGCAATAAATGTCTATTAGCAATTTCGATCTTTTCTTCTTCAGTATATCCTGCAATTCTTATTACTTCCATTCTGTCTGCTAGAGCTGGAGGAATATTCATAGTATTAGCGGTGGTTACAAACATTACTTGTGATAGATCATAATCAACCTCTAAGTAGTGATCATTAAACGCATTATTTTGTTCAGGGTCGAGAACTTCTAACAAGGCGGCTGAAGGATCGCCTCGAAAATCTGCTCCGAGTTTGTCAATTTCATCAAGCAGAAAAACTGGATTTGTTGTTTTCACCTTTTTGAGCGACTGAACAATTCTTCCTGGCATAGAGCCTATGTAGGTCCTTCTGTGACCTCTAATCTCAGCCTCATCTCTAATGCCGCCTAATGACATCCTAATAAATTCTCTTCCAGTTGCTCTTGCTATTGACTTGCCGAGAGAGGTTTTTCCTACACCTGGAGGCCCAACTAAGCAGAGAATAGGGCCTTTAACTTTACTTGATCTATTTTGAACCGCTAAATATTCTGTAATTCTATCTTTTACTTTTTCTAGACCATAATGATCTTCATCAAGAATTTCTTGAGATCTTTTAAGATCTTTCTTTATTCTCTTCTTTTTCCCCCAAGGAATATCTAGAATCCATTCAAGATAGTTTCTCACAACAGTCGCTTCGGCAGACATTGGGCTCATCTGTTTTAGTTTTTTTAATTCATTATCAACTTTCTCAGTAGCCTCCTTAGACAGCTTTGTCTTACTAATTCTTTCTTCAATCTCTTGTATATCTCCTGAGCCGCCCTCTCCATCTTCGAGTTCCTTTTGAATTGCTTTCATTTGTTCGTTCAAATAGTACTCTTTTTGAGTCTTTTCCATTTGGTTCTTGACTCTTCTTCGTATTTTTTTTTCAACCTGCAAAACAGACAATTCATTTTCAAGCTTAGTTAAGATAGAGTTAAGCCGTTTCTCAAGATTAACCTCTTCAAGTAGTTCCTGTTTTTCCTTTATACTAATGTTAATTTGACTAGCAATTGTATCTGCTAATTTACTTTCATCTTCAATGTCTTTGACAGAAGAAAGTACATCTGAAGAAATTTTGTTATTAATCTTAGAATAATCTTCATACTTAGAAATTGTTGATCTAACCAAAGCAGTTATAGTTTTAGACTTAGAAAATTTTTCTTCCAGAGGAGTAATCTGAGCTGAAATAAAATTTTCTGTAATTGTTAAGTCTTCTACCTTACATCTCTGTATTCCCTCAACTAGAACTTTAACTGTCCCATCGGGTAATTTTAATAACTGAAGAATTTTTCCCTTTGTACCCACAGAATACAGATCATTGTTTACAGGATCGTCAATTTCAGAATTTTTTTGTGCAAGGAACAATAATTCTTGATCCTTATCCATAACCTTCTCTAACGCATTAATCGATTTATCTCTACCAACAAATAAAGGAACCACCATGTTGGGAAAGACAACAATATTGCGTAAAGGTAAGACTGGGACATTAACATTTTTAATTTCTTCTAACATTTTATTGATACCTTAAGTAATTAATAAAAAAATCCAGTGATTCTCAAAAAAAGAGAAATAAAAAACTACACAAACTTATATATTGGTGTGAAGATAGCGAATATCAAGTAAGAACTACATTTTTTTTTAAAAGGCGGATTTTTCTTTCTCGATATCACCATAAATGTAAAGAGGAGCTGTCTTTCCTTCTACAACATCTCCAGAAACAACTACCTCCGTAACTCCCGAAATACTTGGTATTTCAAACATTGTATCAAGAAGGATGCTCTCAATTACGGATCTTAGCCCTCTAGCACCAGTAGAGTATGACATTGTCTTTTTTGCTATAGCACTCAACGCATCATCAGAAAATTTCAATTCGACATCATCCATTCCGAACAACTTCTTATACTGTTTTACAAGAGCATTTTTTGGTTCTATTAATATCCGAACTAAAGATTCTTCATCCAAATCATCTAAAGATGCCCAGACAGGCAACCTTCCAACGAACTCTGGTATCAACC
This sequence comes from Pseudomonadota bacterium, assembly GCA_036344135.1. Taxonomy (GTDB): domain Bacteria; phylum Pseudomonadota; class Alphaproteobacteria; order MED-G09; family MED-G09. Next base: position 16,412 of record JAYYUG010000105.1, read on the forward strand.
CAAATTTAAGTAAATCTTCAGGTTGTAAATCTTTGAGTATTAATCCAGTTTTTCGATCATCTTTGTCTCTTACTTCAGCTCCAAAACCCAAAGATCTCTGAGCTCCACGATCAGAAATAATTTTTTCTAGACCGTCAAAAGCGCCTCCACAAATAAATAATATATCTGTAGTATCAACTTGAAGAAATTCTTGTTGAGGATGCTTTCTTCCTCCCTGGGGCGGAACAGAAGCAATAGTTCCTTCCATAATCTTCAGTAACGCTTGCTGAACACCCTCACCAGATACATCTCTTGTAATAGATGGATTTTCCGATTTTCTGGTAATCTTATCAACTTCATCAATATAAACTATACCCCTTTGTGCTCTCTCTACATTATAGTCTGCAGCTTGAAGGAGTTTTAGTATTATATTTTCTACATCTTCTCCAACATAACCTGCTTCGGTTAAGGTGGTAGCATCGGCCATTGTAAAAGGGACATCTAGTATTCTTGCTAGGGTTTGAGCAAGCAATGTTTTACCACAACCGGTAGGCCCTAAGAGTATGATATTAGATTTAGCCAACTCAACATCATCATTCGAACTTTTGTCTTCCAATCTCTTATAATGATTGTGAACAGCGACAGACAAGACTCTCTTAGCGGTCTCTTGACCAATTACATAATCTTGCAAAACATCAAAAATTTCTTGGGGCAAGGGAACTAAGCTAGAAGATTTGGAATCGCTGAGTTTATTTTCTTCCTTAATAATATCCATGCACAATTCAACACACTCATCACATATGAAAACTGTTGGACCAGCAATTAATTTTTTGACTTCGTGTTGGCTCTTTCCACAAAAACTGCAGTACAAAGTATTTTTTGAATCACCGCTATCACTAATCTTACTCATGATTATTCCTTATTAGCCTTCATTATCTTTACCTTCAACAACATCTCTATTCTCTACAACCTTATCAATTAGTCCGAAGTCCTTAGCCTCAATGGCAGTCATAAAAGTGTCTCTGTCTAGCGCCTTTTCAATAGAACTTAGATCTTTGCCGGTATGAGTTACATATATTTCGTTTAATCTACCCCTTAAAGATAAAATTTCTTGGGCATGTCTTTCAATATCCGAAGCTTGCCCTTGAAAACCACCAGAAGGTTGATGAACCATAATTCTAGAATTGGGCAAAGATAATCTCTTATTTTTAGTTCCGGCAGAAAGAAGTAAACTTCCCATTGAAGCCGCTTGCCCAATACATAAGGTTGAAATCTCAGGCTTAATATATTGCATAGTATCATAAATAGCTAAACCCGAAGAAACAGTACCACCAGGAGAATTTATATACATTGAAATCTCTTTTTTTGGATTTTCTGCTTCTAGATATAGCAATTGAGCTGTAATAACGCTTGCCATAAAATCTTCAATAGGACCTGTAACAAACACTATTCTTTCCTTCAATAACCTGGAATAAATATCGAAAGCTCTCTCTCCTTTATTAGTTTGCTCTACAACCATAGGAATTAGATTAGCTTCTGTATGTCTAATTTTATCTATCATTTTCTAACCTGTCTGTTTCATATATGGGTTAATTCTATTAATATGCCAAGAGTTTTATTATAAAGAAAAGTGCATTAATACAATTTTATATATTTATTTCAATTACTTATAATAATATCTCTTATCACTTTTTTTCTTTATTTTTATCAGGCTTTTTTATGTTTTTTTTAGTATTTGTCTTCTTTGGGATGTCTTTTTTCGTTTCAAATAAGTCTTCTCTAGTTATTTTTTTATCTTTTAAATTAACCTTACTAAGAACATAATCCACTACTTTGTCTTCATAGATAGGAGCAGTAAGGCTTCTCATGGCCTCTGCATTGTTTTGGTAATACTTAATAATCTCGTTTTCTTGACCAGGATACCTTTGCATTTCTTTCTGAAGAGCAATATTGATATCATTATTATCTAATTCAATTTTATTTAATCTTCCTATCTCCGCTACAAGCAACCCTATTGAAATTCTTTTTTCTGCAATCTCCTTGTAATTCTTTTTTATTTGACTTTCCTTCAGCTCTAAATCATTTAATGTTTTTTTTTGTTCTTCTAGTTGATGTTCTAGTTGATGCCACATTTGATCATACTCTTGATCAACAAGGGAGTTTGGTAATTCAAAATTATGATTTTTCTCAAGATAATCAAACAAACCATCTTTTAGTCGAATTCTTGAAGCTTGATCAAAATCCTTCTTAATTTGATCACTAAGGGCATTTTTTAGTGTATCTAGGCTTTCTTGGCCGAGTTTCTTAGCTAAATTGTCATCAACTATAGCCTTTTTGGGTTCGTAAATACCATTAACTTCTACCTCAAAAATAGCATCTTTATTCTCCAAATCTTTATTTTGATAGTTCTCGGGGAACTTTACTTTTATATTTTTTTTATCTCCCTCAGAAGCACCAAGTAACTGTTCCTCAAAATTTCCAATAAATGTTTTCGATCCCAAAATAATATCGGCTTTATCTGCTGTGCCCCCTTCAAAATTTTCACCATCTATTGAGCCTACGTAATTAATATTAAGTCTATCCCACTCCTTAGCCACTCTTTTCTTTTTTGGTTTCGTGTAATCTGGATTTTGCTCTGATATATATGCCAAAGCATCATCAATATCTTTTTTCTGAGGTTCTGCTACTGGATTTTCTAATTTTATTTTCTTGAAATCTATAATTTCTATATCTGGCAAGACCTCGCATGACATAGTATATTCGACGTCTTCCTCACTATTGATAATTTTTTCCATCTCCTCATTCATATTTATTTGAGGAGAGACTGCTGCTCTTAAACCTCTTTCCTCAAGAACAACTTTAGATGTTTCAGCAATCTTTTCTTCTATGACCTCAACTGTTACATCTTTTCCATACATCTTTTCTACATGACTAATTGGAACTTTTCCGGGTCTAAATCCTGAAATCTTAGACTTTGAAGCAATTTCCTTTAATTTTGTTTCACGTAAGGAACTTATTTCTTTAAATTCAATTTGAATTTTAAATTCCCTTTTTAGACCTTTAGTTTTTTTTTCTTTAACTTTCATAAATATCTCTCTTAAATTTGGTGCGGGCGGAGGGAGTCGAACCCCCACGCCTTGCGGCACAGGTACCTAAAACCTGCGTGTCTACCAGTTCCACCACGCCCGCAAAAAATACAATCTGTCTAATAACAGTACATTGAAGGAATATCTAGATATAAACTTAATAAATATCCTTTATTTGGTGTAAATGCTCATCAGAATATCAGGAATATCATCTTTAATAATTGAAATCATATCTTCTGCAATTAAACCAGGTCCAGCAATTAACCCGATCGAACTATGAATCCATTGTGCTGCACATGCAGCTTTAAAGCTTTTCATACCCTGAGCTATCAGACCTCCACAAATTCCAGATAAAACATCTCCTGAACCTGCTGTCGCAAGAAAAGGTGAAGTTTTGTCAGAAATAACTACCTCTCCATCAGGTGATACAATAACTGTATCGTTACCTTTTAGGATTACAGTAGATTTACTTTTTATAGCAGCTGACTTTGTTCTTTCTATCTTTGAACCTTTAAGATTACCAAATATTTTATTAAATTCGCCTTCATGAGGAGTTATTATCACATCAGCTTTTGAGCATTCTAATGCCTTTATAAAATCTTCGGACTCTTCTGCAAAAGAACTTATTGCATCTGCATCAAGGACTAATGAAATTTTATAATTTAGAGCTTTTATAGTTAACTCTTTAGTATATTTATTTATCCCACATCCAGGTCCAATAATTAGAGTATTAATTTTCTTTTGATCTAAAAAATTAAAAAATTCTTTAGAATTATTGATTTCTTTAATCATTACCGAAGTAAGATGAGTCGCATTAACGTTTAGAGCTTCGCGACTTGAAGATAATGTTACCGCACCTGCTCCTATTCTCAAGGCGGAAATCGCAGCTAATCTTGCGGCGCCAGTTGAGGATTCTGGGCCAGATTGAACCAGAACGTGACCCCTTTTATACTTATGATCGTCTTCTGTTGGCCACTTGAAGTCAGAAATCCAATAATCGGGAGAATTGAGATGAAACATATATCTATTTTCAATTTTAGAAGTAACACTAATTGGTACACCTATATCGACTACATGAACGTTTCCTACATATTTCTTAGCTGGCAATAAATAATGACATAACTTCGGATATACAAAGGCGATAGTATGATCGGCCTTTATAGCCTCTGGCATTAACAATCCGGTGTCAGTATCAACACCGCTTGGAATATCTAAAGATACAATTAGTTTAGATTCTTCGTTAATTTCTCTAAAAACTTTAACATAATTCTTATTGACTGGGCGGTTAATTCCAACACCAAAAATGGCGTCAACGACTACATCGGCTTCGCTAAAAGATATCTCCCCAATATTTTCTAGCTCTGCATCTAAATCTTTAAACTTTTGCATAACAACATTGTTTAATTCATTTTCTGAATTTAGAGAAAGAATCCTTATTGAAATTCCCTCTTCCTTAAGATACTTAGCTACTACAAAACCGTCACCGCCATTATTTCCAGGGCCACATACGACATAAATTTTCTTATTAAAATTTTTAATTTTAGGAACTATCTCGTTGATAATTATTTTGGCTGATCTTTTTCCAGCAGTTTCCATTAAATCTGAAAGGGAGGCTCCTTTATCAATAGCCATTTTATCAATTAGATGCGCAGTTTCTTTATTTAGTAATAACTTTTTCATATGTTAACTTTTGATAGATTCTCCTCACCTAAAGATGAGATACTAATCTTACCTTTGTTTATCTCTAATTCAGTAATTGAACAGTTGGCAGGATTAAAATTAACAACTTTGTTGCTATTTAATGCCCAACCAATAACCGAATTGATGACAACATAGTGACTAAATATGATGCTATCTCCTTTTAATTTTAATAAGGATCTAATGACATCTTCCCTCCAACTACTATAACTAATGCATGAAGATGCTGAAACAGGATCGTTTTCCAATTCTTCCCAAGTTAAAGGTAGTACTCTTTTTAACCATATCACCCTTTTATTTAAATCAGAAATAGGGGACGGCAATTCTGCAAATGTATTATCAATGTTAATATTAACATCTAATTTGGCTAAGGATATGCTAGCAGTCTCCAAACACCTTTTTAGTGGGCTTGAAATAACGGCCTCTCCACCTGTTATCATTTTAATCATTTTCTTAGAGAGCTTCTTTGATTGGTGTATTCCTGTTTCACTTAATCCTGGATCCATTGAAGTCCAGCCATCCTCAGCCTTACCATGTCTAATTAAGAAAACCTTACTCATGAATCCAGGGAAACTATACTTAAACCCTTATCATCCTGAGTAACTGAACAATCTCTATTTAAGCATTCCTCTTTCATCATAATACTTAAATCATTATCATCTCGGGCAATAGCTATAAATCTTTTATTATTTTCTTTTAAACGCCCTATAACTATACCCATTTGCGGACCATCTTTACCATTAGCTACTGTATAAGTCTCAATCAAAGCCTTCCCTTTTGGATTTTCATCAACCTCTGGTATTTCCATATTATCTATTTCTTTTTGATATTTTTCTGGATCTTCACGTTCCCACAATCCTTCAAACGGCTCACAAGAATATAGACCAATTCCATGTTTAGTAGCATACCAACCATTCGAAGTGCAAAGGCCTTTGGAACCCTGATTTTTTCTTAATTCATTCATCATCGTTGCTACAGAGTGCATTACATAATTATTACCTGCCCCGCCAAAATAAGGTAAACCTCCGGTAACTGTAAGATTAACATCTCGGTTCGGATTAATATTTAATGCTTCTCTTCCTAGTTCAACCATACTCGGAAAACAAGAATAGAGATCAAAATATTCAATTTCATCTATATTCCAATTGGCCATACTTAAAGCTTTTTTCCCCATTAATCTAATAGCCTTAGATGAATGTAATTCTGGTCTTTCAGTTACATTCCAAACCTCATTAATATCAGCACACCCATGTAAATAAACCCTTTTTTCTTTGGGAACCCCTAATTCGTTCGCCTTACCTTCACTTATCATGACTATTGAGGCGGCCTGATCAACCTCCATAATAGCATTCATGTATTTAGTGTAAGGAAAGCCTATAAATCTATTGGCTTTTGTAGCTTCTGATATCTCTTTTGATGATCTGTATGTTGGAAACCATGCATTGGGATGTCCTTTAGCAACTTTAGTAAAGGGCTCCATTAAATCTCCGAGATATTGTAGATGTCTTTCAATTGAATGCCCTTTTTCACCTCTTATCGCATTTTCAAAAAGAGGGTAAACATTTACTGGCAAAAGAATGCCATGTTTCAATTCGTTTTCTGTTCCCCCAAGTTTCTCATAACCTAAATCTATCCTGTTACCCCCAGGGTCCTCTCCCCAACCAGTTTTTAGTTCCATTCTTGAAGCTTTTCGCATTGTAGAAAAACATTCAGCTCCTGAAAGTAAAACAACATCTAATTCTCCTTTAGTGATTTTTTCTGCTGCAATATTAATTAAATACTGCGGGGTATTACCACCAGTTGGTCCATAAAATGTTTTAGCTTCCTTAATATTTAAACGATCAGCAAGTGATTTAGGGGGATTTTTATAAATACTAAACGGAGGTCTCCTACCAGCTCCCGAATCAAATACAAACCGGACGGTAACTATAGAATCTATGTGTGATGAAAGATCAGAAATAGTGGTATCTTCTAAAGCTATTTCAGAAGCATCTTTCATTAATTCTATAGGCTCTTTAGCCTCCATTGGATTATTGATTTTCTGTGTAACTTGCCCGCACCCTACTAGAACAGGCGTTTTAGATTCTATCATTTTCTGTAACCTCATGTATAATCAAATTCAATAATAAGCTCATGTTGACAGACACAATATCAGTTGTAATGCCTATATATTATCCCAATCATGTTGTTTTATCCAATTTTCAAAATAGGTAGGTTTAATCTTTAGTTTCTTATAAAGATTACTCATATCCACAGCTAGAGGAGAGGGATCCTGCTCATTGTACCAACTATAAAAAGCAGCCATACCTCCATAAATTGAAACTTCTTCATATTCTTTCGATCCTGTAATTAATTTGCTCATTGAAGCTGCAAAATTTTCAGGTTTTAGGCTCGAAAAGTTTATTTCTCTTCCTAGAGCATTTGTAAACCTTTGAGCAACCTCATCACCCACCAGAATCTCTGGGCCTCCAATTAGGATTTTATCTTTTCTAAGATCATTAGAAGATAATGCTGCTACCATGAAAGCTGCTACGTCTTCAAGACATATCCATGATATTTTTAAATTGGGCTCACATGGGTAAGCAAAAATATTATGATTAACTATTGAAGGTTTCGACCAGAATCTTAATAAATTATCCATAAAAACTAAAGATCTTATTACCACATAATCCATACCACTCTTTTCTATTACCTTTTCAATCTGACGTCTTCCGTCATGGGCCTCTATACCATTGTCCTTTGGGGCAACATAACAACTAGTATTAAATACTATTTTTCTTACCCCCATGTCTTTTGCAGCGGAAATTATATTTAGACCCCATTTTTTTGCAATACTCTTGTCGAAAACGAAAGGTAGATTCATGGCTATTGAATCAACACCTTTGGAAGCTTCTTTTAGAGTCTCAATGTCGAACAAGTCTGCTTGAATGGTTTCTATATTACTAGTGATTTCATTTTTATACTTTTCAGGATTACGTGTCGCAGCTCTTACATCATATCCTTTTCTAATCAAGGCGTTAATGAGTGGAATACCCTGGTCGCTACTTGCTCCATAGACTAAAACTCTATTCATATCTTTACCTTATTTCTAAAAATTATTAACTGCTAATTTTGTCCAAAGAAAATAAATACTATTCTTACATTAAAAAATATTTTACACACTTTACATACTTGTTTAGTGTTTGGATAGAGATATAATTTGGCACAAATTTTGCTTATGTATTAATAAAATCAGGAGGTCTTAAATGAAAAAAATAAAGGCAATAATAAAACCTTTTAAACTTGATGAGGTAAGGGATGCTCTACAAGAAGTAGATATCGCAGGTGTTACGGTCACTGAGGCAAAAGGATTTGGAAGACAAAAAGGGCACACAGAACTTTACAGAGGCGCAGAATATAACGTAGATTTTCTTCCTAAGATTGTTTTAGATATCGTTGTAGAAGATGACAAATGCGAAAAGGCTTGTGAGGCAATCACAAAATCGGCTTACACTGGGAAAATAGGTGATGGAAAAATATTCATTACATCTGTTGAAGAAGCAATTAGAATAAGGACTGGGGAAACAGGGTCGGAAGCAATATAAAAAAGAATCTGTAAGATTATCATAAAATTATAAGGAGGATAATTATGGAGAAATATGAATATATTTGGCTAGATGGATATAAGCCTGAGCCAATGTTACGAAGCAAAATCAAGGTTGAAGACAGCGGGAGCCCTCCTGATTGGTCTTTTGACGGTTCTTCAACTCAACAAGCTGAAGGATCTAGTTCAGATTGCCTTATTTTACCAGTTCAAGAATATAATAGCCCTCTATTTTCAGACTCCTTGGTTATGTGCCAAGTTGAAACTGGTGAACATAAAACCCACCCATCAAACACTAGAGTTGCTGCGGCTGAAGTAGTTACAGACGAGTGGTGGTTTGGTTTTGAACAAGAATATTTCTTTACTGATCAAAATGGTGTCATTCTTGGTTGGGAAGATGGTGTTCCTAGACCTCAAGGAGAATATTATTGTGGTGTCGGAACAAGTAATGTGCAGGGAAGAGATGTTTCAGAAGCCCATTTAGATGCTTGCCTAGAAGCAGGAATACAACTTACTGGAACTAACGCAGAAGTAGCATTAGGACAGTGGGAATATCAATGTTTTGGAAAAGGAATAAAAGCTGCTGATGACCTATGGGTAAGTCGATATCTTCTGCATAAGGTGGCTGAGGATTTTGGAGTATCTGTGAATATTCACCCCAAACCTCAGGAAGGTGACTGGAATGGATCGGGAATGCATACCAATTTCTCTAATAATGAAATGAGGTCGAACGGTTCTGAAGAATTATTTAATTCACTTTGTGAAAAATTAGGAAGCGTTCATGATCAAGCAATAATAGCATATGGTTCTGACAATGACAAAAGACTAACAGGTCTGCATGAAACCCAAAAAATTACAGAATTTTCTTATGCGATAAGTGATAGAGGGGCAAGTATACGAATACCAATTTATACCCTAGATAATAATTGGAACGGATATCTTGAAGACAGAAGGCCGGCATCGAATGCTGACCCTTACAAGATTTTAGCTCATTTAGTTGGAACTCTTATCAGTTAACCTTCTAAAGATTGATTCAGATGTTTGCTTAAAAAGCCCGTTTTTAAAGACGGGCTTTTTTCTTTTGCTCGAATCATACTTATATTTATTAAAATAGATATAAATTGAATTTATGGCTAAAAAAAATAAATACGAAGCGTCGGATATTGAAGTTTTAGAGGGACTTGAACCTGTAAGAAGAAGACCAGGTATGTATATAGGTGGCACGGATAATGCATCCATGCACCATCTGTTTTCCGAAGTTATAGATAATTCTATGGACGAAGCGGTAGCTAATCACGCTTCATTTATTGAAATCAACCTTTCTAATAATAATGTTGTGTCTGTACTAGATAATGGCAGAGGAATTCCTATTGATCCCCATCCAAGTTTTCCGGAAAAATCGGCAGTTGAGGTAATAATGACGACATTACATGCGGGTGGAAAATTTGGAGATAAAATATATCAAACCTCCGGAGGTCTTCATGGGGTAGGTATAAGTGTTGTAAATGCATTGTCGGAGTTCCTAGAGGTTATCATATATAGAAACAAAAAGACTTATTATCAAAAATATTCTCGGGGAGAACCTCTTAAACCAATAAAAATAATAAACAAAAAAACGAATAAAAAAGGAACAAAAATATCTTTCAAACCTGATACAGAAATCTTTGGAGAAGATAGTATTTTTGATCCTACAAGATTATACAATTTTAGCAGATCTAAATCAT
>JAYYUG010000106.1:0-6194 GCA_036344135.1 Pseudomonadota bacterium
TGGCTCAGAACATTTTTTAGGAATTGACCGGTATAACTAGACTTAAGTGCTGCTATTTTTTCAGGTGTGCCTTGTCCAATTATTTTACCCCCGTTATCACCACCTTCTGGGCCAACATCAATAATCCAGTCTGCGGTCTTAATAACATCCAAATTATGCTCTATTACAACAACTGTATTACCTTGATCCACTAACTCATGAAGAACTTTTAATAATTTTTTTATATCATGAAAATGTAATCCGGTAGTTGGCTCGTCCAGAACATAAAAGGTTCTTCCGGTCGCTCGTTTGGATAGTTCTTTTGAAAGCTTAACCCTTTGTGCCTCGCCACCAGAAAGAGTATTTGCTTGCTGACCTACCTTTATATATCCTAGTCCAACCCTTTGTAGGGTTTCCATTTTATCTCGTATACTGGGAACAGCCTTAAATAATTTATACGCTTCATCAACAGTCATATTTAAAACATCAGCTATTGAGCGACCCTTGTATTTAATTTCTAGTGTTTCTCTATTGTATCTCTTACCTTTACATTGATCACACTTAACATAAACATCCGGAAGAAAGTGCATTTCTATTTTTATAAGCCCATCGCCCTGACAAGCCTCACATCTACCGCCTTTAACGTTAAAAGAAAATCTTCCGGGTTTATATCCTCTAGCTTTAGATTCCTGTAAACCACAATACCAGTCTCTTATTGGTGAAAATGCTCCAGTATAAGTTGCAGGATTAGATCTTGGGGTACGACCAATGGGTGATTGATTTATATTAATTATCTTATCAACAAAATGAACCCCATCTATCTTCTCATATTTCATAGCGGTCTTCTGGGATTTATTAAGCATTCTATTTATTGCATTATACAAAGTATATAATAGTAAAGTAGATTTACCTGAACCCGATACGCCCGTTAGGCAAATAAATGTTCCTAAAGGAAAATCCACTGTAATATTTTTAAGATTGTTACCTTTAGCTCCGATTAATGAGATTTTCTTTTCCTTATTGATTCTTCTTCTATTCCTTAAATCAATTGTTTCTTTTCCAGAAAGATATTTACCAGTGATGCTATCTTTACAGTTCTGAATATCTTTATAACTTCCCTGGGCAACTAAATATCCACCCTCTAAACCCGCCTTAGGGCCAATATCGATAATATGATCGGAAAAAAGCATAGCCTCTTCATCATGTTCAACTACAATTACAGTGTTTCCTATGTCTTTTAATCTTTTTAAAGTACTTAATAGTTTTTTATTATCTCTTTGGTGCAATCCTATTGAAGGTTCATCCAATACATATAATACTCCAGTTAAACCAGAACCGATTTGCGAAGCTAGTCTAATTCTTTGAGATTCTCCTCCAGATAATGTTCCCGATGATCTTGATAACGTTAAATAACCTAACCCAACATTATTTAAGAAATTAAGTCTTTCATTAATTTCCTTAATTATATTTTGGGCATTCTTATTTTCTTTTTTTGTAAGTTTTTTTGGTAAATTAACAAACCACTTTTGAATATCTTTTATAGATAACAATACTATCTCTCCAATGTGAATCTCATTAATTTTAACAGATAGGGCCTCTTCGTTTAATCTATATCCATCACATTCTTTACAGTCAGAAATTGATTGATATTTTTCAAATTCCTCTCTCATCCAATTGCTGTCAGTTTGGCGATAACGTCTGCGAATATTATTAATAATACCCTCAAAATTCTTAATGGTCTTAAATGTTCTTGAACCATCATCATAGATAAAAGAAATTTTTTCTTCCGATCCTCTCAACAGTAATTCCTGAATATTACCAGAAAGATCTTTCCATTTTTTATCTAAGGAAAAATTAAAATGTTTAGATAATGCTAATAATGTTTGATGATAAAAAGGTGAGGGTTTTCTGGTTTTTGACCAAGGAACGATAGCCCCCTCATTAATACTGATTTCTCTATTAGGGATTATAAGATCTTCATCTATGAAATATTGAGTACCTAACCCATCACAACTTACACACGCCCCCTTAGGGCTATTAAATGAAAATAATCTTGGTTCAATTTCCTCAATAGTAAAGCCTGATACTGGGCAAGCATATTTAGCTGAATAAATAATTCTATTATTTGTCTTATTAGAGCTAGAAAAAGTTTCTATAACCGCAATTCCATCAGTCAAATTTAAGGCGGTCTCAAAACTATCAGCTAATCTGGCGTTTAAATTTTTATCAATGATAATCCTATCAACCACAACGTCAATATTATGTTTTATATTCTTCTCCAGCTCCGGGACATCTTTAATTTCATAAAAAATATTATCAACTTTTACTCTTTGGAAACCCTTTTTTAAAAGTTCGGAAAATTCTTTTTTATATTCACCTTTTCTCTCACGTACTATTGGAGCGAGAAGATAGGCTTTTGTCCCTTTTCTTATTTTATTAACTTGGTCCACCATTTCTGACACTGATTGACTTTTAATTGGTAGCCCGGTAGCTGGTGAGTACGGCGTGCCTATACGGGCATACATTAATCTAAGATAATCGTATATTTCGGTAACAGTACCAACAGTAGAACGAGGATTTTTTGAGGTTGTTTTTTGTTCTATAGATATTGCTGGTGATAGCCCTTCAATCAAATCAACATCGGGTTTTTGCATCATTTCAAGGAACTGTCTGGCATATGCAGATAGACTTTCAACGTATCTTCTTTGACCTTCGGCATAAAGCGTGTCAAATGCAAGTGAGGATTTCCCAGATCCTGATAAACCCGTTATCACCGTAATCTTTTCTTTGGGTATATCAACATCTATATTTTTAAGATTATGCTCTCTTGAGCCTTTTATTCTTATGTATTTTTGATTATTTTTTTTTAATGATTTTGATGACAAAACTTTTCTCATGTTTAAAATAAAAAATATCTTATATCATAACATTTAATATTAATTATAGTATTTGTTATATTATCAATTATTAACGGGAGTTTTTTATGTCAGGAAGTTTAAATAAAGTCATGTTAATTGGTCGCCTAGGTCAAGACCCCGAAATTAGGAACACACAAGACGGACGCTCATTATGCACTTTTTCTCTAGCTACAAGTGAAAATTGGAATGATCGTAATACAGGAGAAAGAAAGGAAAAAACTGAATGGCATCGAATTGTTGTTTTTAATGAGGGCCTTGTAAAAATTATAGAACAGTATGTTAAAAAGGGTTCAAATGTTTTTTTAGAAGGTCAATTGCAAACAAGAAAATGGGAAGATAAGGAAGGTATAGAGAAGTATACGACTGAAGTAGTTTTGCAGGGTTTTAATTCAACCTTTAAAATGTTGGATAGTAAAGGTACATCATTATCCGAAGATTTTGGAAAAGAAAACAGTATTCAGAACACAGAAGATTCGAGTTCAGAAATTGATGACGACATACCTTTCTAACTTATTGAATCATAAATAGAAAATTAAAATAACTAATATTTAAATAATTGAAGATTTATCATCATAATGTTATTATGTTGAATGTCTTATAATAGCTATCGATTCGTTATAAATACTCAGCTAATGGAGAATTATGTCAGAAATCAATGATAAACATTCTGACGAAAATTCGGAAATATCTAATATAAGTTTAGATCAAGAAATGCGCCAATCTTATCTCGACTATGCTATGAGCGTAATTGTTGCTCGAGCTTTACCTGATGCTAGAGATGGTTTGAAACCTGTGCATAGAAGAATTTTATTTTCAATGCACGAGAGTGGATATGATTATAACAAGCAGTATAGAAAATCAGCAAGAGTTGTTGGTGATGTTATAGGTAAATACCATCCACACGGGGATCAAAGTATTTATGACGCATTAGTAAGAATGGCGCAGCCATTTTCTTTACATCTTCCATTAATAGATGGGCAAGGAAACTTCGGTTCAGTTGATGGAGATCCTCCCGCAGCGATGAGATATACAGAAGTTAGAATGAAGAAGCTATCACATCATCTATTAAATGATATCAATCAGGATACTGTAGATTTCCAAGAGAATTATGATAATTCAGAAAGTGAACCCGTTGTTTTACCTGCTGAATTTCCTAATCTTATGGTAAACGGAGCAGGAGGTATTGCTGTGGGCATGGCAACTAATATTCCCCCGCATAATTTAGGTGAAATAACAGATGCTTGTTTGCAAATCCTTGATAATCCTGAGGTTGAGATTGATGAATTATTTAAAATGGTTCCAGGGCCCGATTTTCCTACTGGAGGCATTATATTGGGCAATAGTGGTGCTAAGAGTGCTTATGAAACCGGCAGAGGTTCAGTTGTTATCAGGGGTAAGGCAGATATTGAAGAAATTAGGAAAGATAGAGAAGCAATTATCATTACAGAAATTCCTTTCCAGCTTAATAAGACCCTGTTAATTGAGAAGATTGCAGAATTAGTTAGAAATAAGACGATTGAAGGAATAAGCGACTTAAGGGATGAAAGCGATCGCCATGGTATGCGTATTGTCGTTGAGTTGAAGAGAGATACTGTTCCAGAAATTATTTTAAATCAATTATACAAGTATACTCAACTTCAAACATCATTTGGAGCCAATATGGTTGCGCTAGATAAAGGGGCTCCTAAGATTATGAATCTTAAGGAATTATTAATATGTTTTCTAGATTTTCGGCAAGAGGTTGTTAAAAGAAGAGCTAAATATCAGCTAAATAAAGCAAGAGATAGGGCTCATTTATTGGTTGGTTTAGCAATAGCCGTAACTAATATTGATGAAATAATAAAATTGATTAGATCTTCGAAGTCTCCAGCAGAAGCAAAGGAAGATTTAATGGATAGAGAATGGCCTGCAAAAGAAGTTAAATCTTTAATTACATTAATAGATGACCCGAGGCATGGAGTCTCAAAAGCAGGTAATTGTTCTTTTACAGAGGAACAATCGAAAGCAATTTTGGAATTACGATTACAAAGATTGACTGCCCTTGGAATTGATGAAATTAAATCTGAGTTAAACGATTTAAGGGATAAAATAACTGAATTGTTAAATTTTCTTGGAAGTAAAGATCAAATTATTGCTTTAATTAAAGAAGGGTTAATTGAAATTAAAGAAAATTTTGCTGTTCCTAGGAGGACTTTAATTATTGGTAAACTCGATGACGTGCAGGATGAAGATCTAATTAAAAAAGAAGACATGGCTATAACAGTTAGTCATAGTGGATACATAAAAAGGGTTCCTTTATCAACTTATAGAGCACAAAACCGCGGGGGAAAAGGCCGCTCTGGTATGCAAACTAAAGATGATGATTTTGTTACTAGGATTTTTATTGCCAACACCCATCAGCCAATACTTTTCTTTTCATCAAAAGGTATGGTTTATAGATTAAAATCTTGGAAATTACCTCTTACTAGTCCTCAAGCTAGAGGAAAGGCAATGATTAATCTGCTACCGCTAGATGAAGATGAGAGAATAACAACGGTAATGGTTTTGCCAGAAAATCAAAGTGATTGGGAGGACTTATTTGTAGTATTTGCTACTTCATCCGGAGGTATAAGAAGAAATTCGTTATCAGATTTCTGGAATATAAATAAAAACGGAAAAATTGCTATGAAGTTAAAATCCGATGAAAGAATTATTTCAGTGCAAACATGTAGGAATAATAATGATATTCTATTAACAACTAGAAAGGGTCAAAGTATACGTTTTTCTGTAGAAAAAGTACGCGTCTTTGCATCAAGATCATCCACGGGAGTTAGAGGAATTAGTTTAAAAAAAGGAGATGGCGTAGTTGGGATGTCAATTTTAAACCATGTAGATGCATCTATAGAAGAATTAAGAGCTTATTTAAAAAGAGCATCTATTATGCGAAGGGCAACAGAAGAAGAGTCTGATGCTTCAATTATCGAACACGATAATAATGGAGATATTGATCTTTCTACAAAAAGATATTCTGAGTTGGTCGCACAAGAAGAAATTATTCTTACTGTAGCTGCAAATGGTCAAGGCAAAAGGTCATCATCGTATGAGCATAGAACTACCAACAGAGGAGGAAAAGGAGTTATAGGTATAACTTTAACAAAGGCTCACGGTGAAGTTGTGGCATCATTTGGAGTAGACTCTAATGACCAAATAATGCTTATTGATGATAGTGGTAAATTAATTAGATGCCCAGTAACTGATATAAGAATAATGGGTAGAAACACACAGGGTGTAAAGATTTTTAATATAGAAGAGACTTCC
>JAYYUG010000107.1:0-3310 GCA_036344135.1 Pseudomonadota bacterium
TTCAATCTGGAGATTTACTCAGCACTGATAAAGACGGTTATTTTTACTTTGTAGATAGAATTGGCGATACATTCAGGTGGAAAGGAGAAAATGTTGCCACTTCAGAAGTAGCTTTTGCCTTTTCAAATATTAAAGGCGTAAAAGAAGCGAATGTTTATGGTGTTTCAATTCCCGGAAACGATGGCAAAGCAGGGATGGCAGCCTTGGTTATAGATGAAGATATTGATTTGAAAGATCTATATTTTGATTTAAGCAAATCATTACCTTCTTACGCTGTACCATTAATGTTAAGAATTAAAAAGGAAATCGAGATAACTGGAACCTTTAAGCACAGGAAAGTGGAGCTTGTACGAGAGGGTTACGACCCATCTAAAGTTTCTGACCGCATTTACATTATCGATAATCAAAATAAAACATATACAGATTTGAACGATGAGAAATTTGAAAAGATAAAAAATGAAAAAGTTAAGTTTTAGCTTTATTGACCTATTTAATAGAGTGTTTATGATTTAACTGCAAATTTTTTTCAGGAGAGAATGATGAATAGATTACCTTTGAAAGAATCATTGGTTGATATCTTTAGGTTGCGGGTAAAAGAAACACCTAACCTAGTGGTTAGTAAATTTCAAGGTCGTGAGTTTACCTATAGGGAATATGATCAGAATGCTAATAAGGTTGCAATGGGCATAATTAAAGAAGGATGTATGCCAAATTCTAGAGTTGCTTTCCTTGCAAAGAACTCGGATTATTTCTTTGAATTCTTATATGGAACGATGAAATCGAGAACAGTTACAGTGGGTGTAAACTGGAGGTTAGCTCCTCCAGAGGTTTCTTATGTACTCAATGACTCTAAAAGCGAAATTTTATTCGTGGGTCCAGAATTTTATGATTTGGTAGAACAAATAAAAGATGAAATACCCACTCTCAAAAAAATTATCACTATGGGCGAATCCAAAAATTCCTGGATAGATTATATCTCCTGGAGGGATAGTCAAAAAGTGGAAGATCCAGAAATGGAATCTCACCTTCAAGACGATGTAATACAATTGTACACCTCAGGTACGACAGGCCACCCCAAAGGAGTTCAAATTACAAACGAAAATTATATTGATGCAATTTCCATTATTGATGAGACATGGGGTAAAGAGTGGAATGAAGGTTCAGTCAATTTAGTCTGCTCACCTGTTTTTCATATAGCTGGAGCTAATATGGGAGTTATGGGCATCGTATTTGGATGCAAAAACATAATAATTCCAGAGGTTGATCCTGAACTTATCCTTAGTCTAATAGAAACAGAGAAAATTGAACTTGCTTTGCTGGTTCCCGCTATTATTTTGTTTCTTCTTCAGCACCCGAATTGCGATAAGACTGATTTTTCTTCTATGCGACAAGTTATATACGGAGCATCCCCTATTGCTGAAGATACCCTTGTCAAGGCTATAGATGTTATGGGATGTGATTTTTGGCAAGTTTATGGCCTTACTGAGACGACAGGTTTGGGTACAACAATGGACCCTAAAGATCACGCTCCTGAAAAGGGAAAACTACGTTCATGTGGAAAGCCTTACCCGCGAGTTGAGGTAAAAGTCGTAGATCTTGATAATAATGAGCTTACCGTTGGTGAGGTTGGGGAGATTATTATAAAGGGTAAATGTATAATGAAAGGCTATTGGAATAACCCCGAAGCGAATGCAGAAGCTATTGTAGATGATTGGTTTTATACGGGAGATGCTGGTTATTTTGACGAAGAAGGTTTCCTCTATATTCATGATAGAGTTAAGGATATGATTGTTTCAGGTGGTGAAAATATTTATCCGGCGGAGGTGGAGAACGCTCTTATGGCCCATCCTGAAATATCTGACGCAGCAGTAATAGGTGTTCCTGATGAAAGATGGGGAGAAGCTGTAAAAGGTGTAATTGTTCTTGATACAAATTCAAATCTTTCTGATAAAGAAATTATTGGTTTCACTAGAACCAAGATTGCAGGGTATAAGTGCCCAAAATCTATAGACTTTATTGAAGAGCTACCGAGAAATCCTGGAGGAAAGATTCTAAGAAGAGAGTTACGCGATCCTTATTGGGCAGGAAAAGATAGGAATGTTTCTTAATTAAATTATGAGAATCATTGCAAATAACATTAAGATTGAAGTTGAAGATTTCGGATCAAAAAAAGGCATCCCTTTACTCTTGATAAACGGATTCGGATCTCAATTAATCAATTGGCCACTTGAATTTATAGACAAATTTTTGGAAAAAGACATAAGAGTAATAATCTTTGATAATCGAGACGTAGGCTTAAGTCATAAATTCTCTGGTCAAGAGATTTCAAATATGAGTGATATATGGAAATATTCATTTTCAAGTAATGCAGATTCAAAAATTACAAAGAAGCCAACCGTTCCTTACACGATTAATGATATGGCAGCGGATGCAAAAGGTGTCTTGGAGGCTCTAGATATTCGCAGTGCCCATGTTTTGGGAACATCGATGGGCGGTATGATAGCACAATTGTTTGCATATAATTATCCGGTGATTTGTCGCAGTCTTACTTCTATGATGTCTACAAGTAATAATCCAGATCTCCCAAGAATATCAAAAAAGGTAAGAGAGGGGTTAACGGGTTCTCCAAAGAATGATGATCTTTCATCGATCGTAAACTATAATATGGAAACTAGAAAATTATGGTCTTCTCCTAAATTTCCGACACCTGAAGAAGAACTTATAGAAAATTATGCCGCATCTTATGAAAGAATGTTTTATCCCGAAGGACAAACAAGACAATACGCAGCTATAGGTCATGACGGAAGCCGAGTTGAAAGACTTAAAAAAATCATTTCGCCTACTCTTGTATTGCATGGTGACTCGGATAATCTTGTTCCTGTTGAAGGCGGAATTGATACTGCTAAATTGATCCCAAATGCAAGACTCGAGATTCTTGAAGGTTGGGGGCACGATTTACCCCCAGGTGTGTTTGATTGGGTTTCTTCAAAAATTTGTGAACATATTTTTTCTAATGAATGATAATTTAATTTTTTTTAAAGAGTACAAATATTCTCTTCCATCGGAAGTACGATAAGATGCCAGCTGTAATTAAACCTGAAAAGGCGCCATAAAATTCCCTTGTTATTATATAATATTTAAAAAAAGCGAAGGGTAACTCGGTAAACAATCTAATAAAAAGGAGAAATTTATTTTTTCCCTTAAGAGTTAAGGACTGAAGCATAATATAATTATTTTCCTTTTCAATAAGATGTTTGATGGACCTTACCGAATTATGAAAGACAGGTTTTTTTAAACTTTTAACTTGATG
>JAYYUG010000108.1:0-22311 GCA_036344135.1 Pseudomonadota bacterium
ATTAATGTTGATGAATATTGTAGGACCTCCGACAAAGAAATTTTATCTGCTGGAGATTGTACCTTACATCCCAACTTTTATTATAAAAAGAGTATTAGATTGGAATCAGTTCATAATGCAATTGAACAAGGGAAAACTGTAGCTTCAACTATTTTAGGAAAAAAAATTCCTTATGATCAAATACCCTGGTTTTGGTCTGATCAGTATAACCTAAAATTACAAATAGCCGGTTTAATTTCAGACTATGACGATTATATTATCAGAGGAGAAAGAGGTGAAGATTCTTTTGCAGTTTTTTACCTCAAAGATGGAAAGATTTGCGCTTCAGATTGCATCAACAGGGCGGCTGAGCATATGTTGTCTAGGAAAATAATTTCAGAAGGAATTTTTCTTGAGCCTGAAAAATTAGCTGATGAATCGCGACCAATTAAAGATTTATTAAACTAATTGTAATTTAGTGTAAAATTCAGTTATAAGAGCAATCTAATTTAATAATTATTCTTTAGAGAAATGATTTGGTTAATATAACTTACGTAGAAGATAGTGGAGAAGAGCATAACGTAGATGTTGAAGAAGGCATATCTCTAATGGAAGGCGCGGTCTCAAATTCAATACCAGGCATAGATGCTGATTGTGGGGGTGGGTGTGCTTGTGCTACCTGTATGATTTTTGTAAATGCCGATTGGCAAAAAAAACTTAATGCAATGGAAGAAGAAGAAGAAAGTATGTTGGACTTTCATGAATATCGAACAGAAGAATCTAGATTAGCTTGTCAGATCCCAATAACCCCTGAATTAGACGGTATCGTTGTTAAGATGCCTCCTTCTCAACAATAATTATTCATTTTCTAATACCTATAGTGATCTGGTTTAAAGGGCCCATCCTTATTAATACTTAAATAGTCAGCCTGATCATCACTTAATTTGGTAAGTTTTACTCCTAACTTTTTAAGATGCAAATACGCTACTTTTTCATCAAGATGCTTTGGTAAGACATAAACATTATTTTGATATTTTTTGTAATTTTTCCAAATTTCAATTTGAGCTAAAACTTGGTTGGAAAAAGATGCACTCATAACAAAACTCGGATGACCAGTAGCACATCCTAAATTTACCAATCTTCCTTCTGCTAGAAGTATAATTCTTTTTTTATCTGAAAATTCGATTTCATCGACTTGAGGTTTAACATTATGCCATTTAAAATTTCTAAGCTTATCAACTTGTATTTCGCTATCAAAATGGCCGATATTAGCGACAATAGCTCGGTCTTTCATTTCCCTCATGTGGTCAAGTGTTATAACGTCCTTATTGCCTGTGGCGGTTACAAAAATATCAGCTTTTTCTGCATACTCTTCCATTGTAGAAACTTCATAACCTTGCATTGAAGCCTGAAGAGCACATATGGGATCTATTTCGGTTATTACAACTCTTGCACCTTGAGACTTTAAAGATTCGGCTGAACCTTTACCTACATCACCAAAACCACAAACTACTGCAATCTTTCCTCCTAACATGACATCTGTAGCTCTCTTTAAACCATCAACTAAACTTTCTCTACATCCATATAAATTATCAAATTTAGATTTAGTGACTGAGTCATTAACGTTTATAGCAGGTACTCTTAGGGTATTATTCTTCTCCATTTCATAAAGTCTTAAGACTCCTGTAGTTGTTTCTTCGGATAGACCTCTAATATTTTTTAATAGTGCAGGATATTTTTCATGGACAATCTTAGTGAGATCCCCTCCATCATCCAAAATTAGATTAGGAGCCCATGCGTCTGACCCAGAGAGAGTTTTTTCTATACACCAATCATACTCCTCTTCAGTTTCTCCTTTCCAAGCAAAAACCGGTATGTTTTTACTTGCTATTGCCGCAGCCGCATGGTCTTGAGTGGAAAAGATATTACATGAAGACCATCTTACAGAAGCCCCTAATGCAATTAATGTTTCAATTAGTACTGCTGTTTGAACTGTCATATGAAGACATCCAACAATATTTGCGCCTTTCAACGGTTGGGAAGAAGAATATTCTCTTCTTAATGCCATCAAACCAGGCATTTCTGTTTCTGCGATGTTTATTTCTTTTTGGCCCCAATCAGCCAGTTTAATATCAGCTACTTTATAATCTTGAAATTGCATTTCTTTCCTAAATTAAAAATTATACTACCTCTATTCGTAAAATTGATTGTTAAATAATTCTTTTATAGCTTTAAAAGCTCTATGAGCATCAGGACCAATTATTGATAACCTAACTTTTTTTCCGTAATTAGCCCCTAACATCATTAAATCCATAATTTCCCTACATGAGACATCTTGATCCTCATTATTGCATATCATTCCTATTTTAATATCAGATTCAAATAAATTTGCACACTCTACAAGTTTTTTTGAAGCGCGAGCATGTAGCCCTTTCTCATTAATAATTTTAAGTTCTTTTTGGATCTTCTTATTCATTATCTTCATTCATTCTTTCAGAGAGTATCTCGCTTGCTATAGAAATATATTTGTGTGCTGCTTCTTCACTTGATTTAACAGCATTTTCTAAAGAAGAATTTTCTCTCAAAGATCCTAACTTAATTAACATTGGTAAATTAACTCCAGCCATAACTTCAATTTTTTTAGGTTCTAGAAATGAAATAGCAAGATTAGATGGAGTTCCCCCAAACATATCTGTTAAGATTATTACTCCCTTCCCATCATCCACCATTGAAATTAATTCCTCTATTTCTATTCTTCTCTTATCCATATTGTCATCGGGACCTATGCAAATAATTCCAATCTTTCTTTGGGGACCAATAATATGTTCCATAGCGTTTCTTAGCTCCAAAGCAAGATTTCCATGTGTAACAATTATTATTCCTATCATTTTTGATTCCTTTTTAATGAGTTAAGGGAAAAACAACAGTAAAAATTGCTCCCCCATTTTCCCTATTTGCAGCCACAATTGAGCCGCCGTGGGCTTTTACTATTTGTTTACATATTGATAGTCCCAAGCCGGAGTTATTTCCAAAGTTTTTATCATGGGGTCTGTAAGTATAGAATCTCTCAAATACCTTATTAAGACTCTCTTTTGGTATACCTGGTCCATTATCTTTAACTTCAATAATTGCACCTCTTTTCCCCGACCATAATGATATTTCAATGTGAGATCCTTTATTGGAAAAAGAAAGAGCATTATCAACAAGATTATGGAAAACTTGAGCAATTCTATCCGGTATTCCCTCTATTCTTATTTCGTCTTCTGATATTTTATAATTAATAGTTACCCCTAACTGTTTTGACAAAGCTGATTCTGCAACTTCAACTACAGAATGTAAAATATCTCTTAGATCAATAATTTCAAATTCACCCTTAGCTAGCTCTATTTCTAATCGAGAAGAAGATGAAATATCTGAGATTAGCCTATCTAATCTTCTTAGATCCTTAAAAGCTATATTTATAAGTTGTTTTCTCTCATCTTCATTGTTGGAAATATTTAAGGTTTCAATTGCGCTTTGCAAAGATGTTAGAGGGTTTTTTACCTCGTGTGCAACATCCGCGGCAAAAGCTTCAACAGCTTTAACCCTATCCTGTAACGCTTGTGTCATTCTTCTTATGGATCTTGATAAAGCCCCTATCTCATCTCTTCTACTGTCCATAATTGGAGTTTCACCAACACCAGCATTAGAAACACCTTCTGCGGCTTTAGATAATCTATTTAATGGTCTTGCTATATTACTGGTGAGAACAGCCGACAAAAATAAACTAACAGATAATGCAATTATGAAGACTCGAATAAATCCTTCTCGACCCTCTTGTAATATTAGCCCAATATCTTCTTCTTCGGTTGTCAATAAGAGTGCGCTTACTATCTTGGAATTGTTAATAACAGGGACAGTTACATGAACTGTTATACCTCCGTTCTCAAGTTTATATTCTTTCGCTGTAATCTTGCCATTTAAGGCATTTTCTAGATCTTCAAATGAATACCCTTCTTTAGGTAGCAAAGGAGCGTTCCTCTCAAAATAATTTCCGATAACATCTGAAATTTTATCAAATAGGGCGATTTTGTTTTCTTC
This sequence comes from Pseudomonadota bacterium, assembly GCA_036344135.1. GTDB lineage: Bacteria > Pseudomonadota > Alphaproteobacteria > MED-G09 > MED-G09. The sequence continues at coordinate 4,060 of JAYYUG010000108.1, forward strand.
ATTATTATTTAGTGATTTATTAGACTCCTCAAAATCCTGTGTGTCATAATAATTTTCTTTGTGATTGTCGAAAATTCTTGTACGGGTTTTTACAATGACATTTTCTTGTCGTTTTAGGACAAACTTGTTTATGTTTTCCCTAAATGAAATAGAAATTTCAGGCTCTAAATAAAATGAAAAAGCGAAAAGATTTGCTTGTACTAGAAGAGCCTCCTTTCTGGCTTCTATCAAATTATCTTCAGATTTATCTACATATATGAATCCAAAAGCGAGAAGTATTAAGCCCAAAGAATTTATAACTATTATTCTCGAAGCAAGAGAAGAGGGTTTTAAAAAATTAAACATATTTTTTTATTGGTTAAAGCGATATCCTACACCATACAATGTTTCTATAGAGTCAAAATTTTTATCTTTAGACTTAAATTTCCTTCTAATTCTTTTTATATGGCTGTCGATTGTTCTGTCATCAACATAAATATTATCATCATATGCTGCAGACATCAGTTGGTCCCTACTTTTTACGTAACCTGGTCTATTAACTAGGTTTTCTAGAATTAGAAATTCAGTAACTGTAAGTTTAATTTGTATTTCCCTCCAAATGCATTCGTGTCGACTTATATTAAGATTAAGATCCCCCCTTTTTAAAAAATTATCTTCGCTAAGTGAATTAGGATCTGAAATTTTTGAAACGCGTTTAAGAATTGTTTTAACTCGTTCTATTAATAATTTTTGTGAGAAGGGCTTTGTAATATAATCATCTGCACCCATTTTAAGACCTAATAACTGATCAATTTCGTCGTCCTTAGAAGTTAGGAATATTACTGGTATATCTGAACTAAGCCTTAGTTTTTGAAGAACTTCTAATCCATCAAGTCTTGGCATCTTAATGTCCAAGATTGCTATATCATAATCCTCCTTAATTAATGATTCTAATCCAGTTTTTCCATCCGAAAAGGTCACAACCTCGTATCTTTCGGCCTTAAGAGCAAGGCTCAAAGATGCGAGAATATTTTGATCATCATCGATTAAACAAATCTTAACCATTAATCTTTTCTATTTCTTAAAAATCTAATTAATTCAATAAAATTTATACATAGAGTATATAATAGGTTTCATTGAAAGTTGATAATATTCTGTTATAAATATTTATTAAATTCTATTTGGGAAGATAAGTAATTGAGTGAAATAGGTAAAAATTTCTCAGCTATAAATGCTAGTGATCACGGTTTTCGAAATATAAGAAAACTTTACTGGAATATGAATCAAAAGGATATATACAAAATATCTTTGGATAAGAATGAAGGTAAATTATCTAAAGACGGAGTGCTTGTTGTCAAAACAGGGGTTCACACTGGAAGATCAGCCAATGATAAATACATCGTTAAATCTAATAATAATGAAGAAACTATTTGGTGGGAAAATAACAAAGCAATAACAGAAGAGAATTTTGATTTTCTTTATGATGATGTTATAGAATATTGCGAAGGTAAAGAAATTTTTATACAGGATTTATTTGGAGGAGCAGATCCTTCTCACCGATTATCAACGAGAATTTATACAGAATATGCTTGGCATTCTCTTTTTATACAAAATTTACTAATTGAGGTTGAGGATATAGAAAAAAAAGATTTTATTCCTGAGTTTGTTATTATTGATATACCGAGTTTTAAAGCCAAACCTGACAGACATGGCAGTAATTCTGAAACCTTAATAGCAGTCAATTTTGATAAGAAAATGATTATTATTACTGGTACTTCTTATGCAGGAGAAATTAAGAAATCTGTTTTTACAATGTTAAATTATTTATTACCACAAAAAAATGTGATGCCAATGCATTGTTCCGTGAATGTAGGAGAGGATTCGGGTCCAGCAATATTTTTTGGTCTTTCTGGTACAGGTAAAACAACCTTATCAGCTGATCCCAGTCGGATTCTTATTGGCGATGATGAGCATGGTTGGTCCGATGATGGAATTTTTAATTTTGAAGGTGGGTGTTATGCAAAAATGATAAGACTTTCGCAAGAGGCTGAACCTGAGATATATCAGACCACAAAACGTGAAGGTACTATACTTGAAAATGTTGTACTAAATGAGGAAACTGGAGAAATAGATCTAGACGATGATAGCCTTGCTGAAAATACACGTGGCGCTTATCCTTTAACTTTTATTCCAAATTCGAGTGAAACAGGCATAACAACCATTCCTAGAAATATTATTTTGTTAACTTGTGATTCTTTCGGAATTTTACCCCCAGTTGCAAAACTTTCGGCCTCGCAGACAATGTATCATTTTTTGTCTGGTTATACTGCAAGAGTTGCTGGTACAGAGAAAGGTGTTGATGAGCCTGAAGCTACTTTTTCTTCTTGTTATGGAGCTCCATTTATGCCCCTCCATCCTATTGTTTATGGAAAACTATTAAAAAAACTAATAGCTAAGCATAAGGTTAATTGTTGGTTGGTTAATACTGGCTGGACAGGAGGCCCTTATGGCGAAGGTAAAAGAATGCCAATTGTCGCAACACGGAATTTACTATCTGCTGCTTTAGATGGAACACTTCTAAAGGAAGATATGAAGAAAGATAAATTTTTTGGATTTGAAGTTCCTTTAAATGTAGAAGGGGTAGATGAAAAAATTTTAAACCCCAGAGAGACTTGGAAAGATAAACAAAATTATGATATGCAGGCATTTCAGCTTGTACAAATGTTCTCAGATAATTTTGAATCGTTCAAAGAGCATGTAGATATGGAAATTATAGATGCTGCGCCCAACTTACAGGCTGCAGAATAATCCTCAATGTGCTTCATTCCAGTTGAGGCCTGACCGAAGTTCAACAATAAGAGGAACTGATAATTCTTGAGATGGTTTATGGGCGTTTTCCATTACTTTCCTAATAATTCTTATTGAGTCATCGATCTCTGTCTCGTCAGATTCAAAGATTAGCTCGTCATGCACTTGTAATAGCATTTTGGTTTTTAATTCTGAATTTCTTAGTTCATCATGCATTCGGATCATTGCTCTTTTTATAATATCTGCAGCCGATCCTTGAATAGGAGCGTTTATAGCTGCCCTTTCCATAAATGACCTTCTGGCAGGGTTTTTAGTATCGATATCACCGATAATACATTTTCTTCCGAAAATTGTATTTACATAACCATTTTTTTTGGCAAATTCTTTCGTTTCAGCCATATATTCTTTTATTGAGGAAAATTTTGCAAAATAGGATTTTATATATTCGGAAGCCTCTGTTCTAGAGATATTTAATTGTTTAGCTAATCCAAAAGCTGAAATTCCGTATATAATACCAAAATTTATTGCTTTAGCGCTTCTTCTAATATTCTCATCAACATCAGTTATAGGGACATTAAATACCTCTGAAGCAGTAAGCGAATGAATATCCTGACCGTCTTTGAAAGCTTCTGTCAGATTCTTATCTTGTGCAATATGGGCTATAAGCCTTAATTCAATCTGACTATAATCTGCGCTAATCAACAAATTACCCTTTTCAGGAATAAAGGCTTTCCTTATCATTCTCCCATCTCCTGTTCGAATAGGAATATTCTGTAAATTCGGATCTGATGAGGCTAATCTACCTGTCGAAGTTGCTGCCATCGCAAAAGAAGTATGAACTCTATTTGTAGATTTAGAAATAAATGTAGGCAAAGCATCAGTATAAGTTGTCTTTAGTTTTGACAATCCACGCCATTGCAATAAGAGTTTTGGTAGTTCATGGCCCTCGTTAACCAGTGTTTCAAGTACATTCGCATCCGTTGACCATGCCCCTGAAGCGGTCTTTTTCCCTCCCGGTATTGAAAGTTTTTCAAATAAAATTTCACCTATCTGTTTAGGCGATCCAAGGTTAAATTCTTCTCCAATTAATTTATGAGAGATCTTCTCTATTTCAACTATTTTTTCTTCAAAATTTTTAGACAGTTTTTTTAATTTGTTTTTATCGATAGCCACCCCTTCTTTTTCCATTTCAATTAGGGTTCTAGCCAAAGGTCTTTCAATATCAATATAAACCTTCATGAGATTATTTTGAGATAATTTAGGTTTTAGAAATTTCCAGAGTTTCATAGTCAGATCTGCATCCTCAGCAGCATACTCCGTGGCATCGGGGATAGAAATTTCTGAAAATATTTTTTTCTTTTTTCCTGTTCCCACAATTTCTTTATAGGATATGGCCGTATGATTAAAGTATGTCTTGACTAAATTATCTAAGCTATGGCGAATGCCACCAGATCCTAAAGAATAGGAAATTAGCATGGTGTCATCATAGTTTTTAATATCTATTTTATATTTAGATAAAACCAATCCGTCATATTTCATATTATGCAGAATCTTTATTATTCCCTCGTCCTCTAATAACAATTTAAGAAAAACTAAAGACTCTTCAAAATTGAGCTGTTTTTCATCCGTTTCGATATGCTTAAGAGGTACGTAACATGCCTCACCAGGCCTAATACACATTGAGAAACCTATTAGGTTTGCATCAATTGCATTCAAAGAGTCGGTTTCAGTATCAAAAGCAATATATCCGACTTCTTCCGCTTTTTTGTACCACTCCATGAGTTCTAATTTGTTTTGAATTGTCTTATAATTTTTAGTATTAAAATCTAACTTTTCTGTCTTTTCGACCTTGTCTTCCTTAGTAACATCTTTTTTTGTAGTGAATTTGATCGATTTTGTGGGTAAAATTGAATCTATATCTACATTTAGCTCGGAAGATTTCTTCTCAGTTAATCTTTTAAATTCCATTTCCTTTAAAAACCCTAATAATTTTTGCGGATTGATTTCTTGGATTTTAGTATCTTTTAAGGGAATAGGCAGATCAACATCATCTTTCAAGGTCACAAGTTTTTTGCTTAAATAGGCTTGATCTGCAAAGTTTTTTAGATTTTCGCGTCTTTTCTTTTGAGTAATTTCATCAGTTTTCTTAAACAAGTTATCAAGATTGCCATATTCATTTATCAGGAGAGCTGCAGTTTTTATACCAATACCAGGAACACCAGGAATATTGTCTATGGAATCTCCTGCAAGTGATTGGACATCGATTACTTTTTCAGGATATACACCAAATTTTTTGTAAACTTCTTCTTTATTAATAATTCGGTTTTTCATAGTATCCAACATTGAGATGTCATCATTAATCAATTGCATTAAGTCCTTATCAGAAGAAACGATAGTAACTTTCATATTTTCAGCATGGGCTGATTTTGCATAGCTAGCTATGAGATCATCGGCTTCGTATCCCAACATTTCAACATACTTAATATTAAATGCGTTCGTAGCACTTCTGATTACTGGAAATTGAGGGATTAAATCTTCAGGTGGTTCAGAACGATTAGCTTTGTATTCAGGATAAATGTCATTTCTAAAAGTTTTCCCAGAAGCATCGAAAACGACAAGAAGGTGAGTTAATTCATTCCGCTCTCTTTCCTCTTTAACAAGTTTGTCCAGCATACTGCAGAAACCAGAAATGGCGCCAACAGGAAATCCATCTGATTTTCTAGTTAATGGCGGAAGCGCATGATAAGCTCTAAAAATATAAGTTGAACCGTCGACTAGATAGATATGTTCTTTTCTTTCATTCATTGTGATTCTTTATTTTCCATTATGACATTAAGTTTAATGTGGTAAAAGTAACAATTACATTCCGATTTGAAACAAATAAATTATGACTGAAAAAAAACTTCCTGATAACGCAATAGATATTAAGGATCTTAGTAAGCAGTACAAATCTGCGGATGGTAAAAGTTCATTTTTTGCTCTTGATTCAGTGTCTCTTAATATTCCGAGAGGATCTATTTTTGGTCTGTTGGGCCCTAATGGTGCTGGTAAATCAACCTTCATTAATATTTTGGCTGGTCTCACTATCAAAACATCTGGAAAGGCTGTGGTTTGGGGTTACGATATTGATAAGAATCCGAGAACTATAAGATCTTATTTAGGAATAGTTCCGCAAGAATTGAATATTGATCCATTCTTTACACCGAAAGAAACTCTCAATCTACAAGCTGGAATGTATGGAATCTGGCCCAAAGAAAGGATTACACAAGAAATTCTTAGGGTTCTTGATTTGGAAGATAAAGCTGATTCTTACGCGCGTGAATTGTCGGGCGGGATGCGAAGAAGACTACTTGTTGCAAAAGCTATGGTACATAGACCCCCTATACTTATTCTTGATGAGCCAACAGCGGGAGTAGATATAGAGCTACGTAAGCAACTATGGAGTTATGTTAGGAAATTAAATGAACACGGAACGACCATAATTCTTACTACACATTATTTAGAAGAGGCAGAAGAATTATGTGAGACGATAGCTATATTAGATAAAGGAAAAATAGTTAAATGCGCATCAACAAAAGAACTTCTAGAGGATGTAGAATCCAAAACCATAATATTAAAGACTTCTGAGAATCCTGATCCCAAAAATGCTACAATATCCCAACTTGGCGCAAGTATTGATGCTGATAACAATCTTAAAATCAACTATAATCCTAAAATTGATAATTCTAGAAAGATTCTAGAAATGGTTGAGAGTTCAGGTATAAGTGTTGTTGATTTTGAGGTAGTTGGAGCCTCTTTGGAAACAGTATTCCTGTCGATTACCTCACGAAAATAAAAAAAGGCGCGATACTAATACCGCGCCTAATTTTTAATTTTAATATAACTTTTTTAGAATTTAGCTCCAAAAGTTACACCAATCATTCTTGGGTCTAACAAGAAGTCATTTCTAAAACCACCAGAGGCTTCAGCAGTGAAGTAATGACCTGTAATATTGTCGTCATCGGCAAGATTCTGACCCCATATTCTTATATACCAAGGTGCAGAGGTTGATTGGAAAATTATTTGAGCATTAATGACATCCCAGGCGTCAACAACATCTCTAGGCACATTGTAAAGGCGAGTCCAGAAATCGTCTTGCCAGTAATAATCAATACGCGATGTAATCATAAGGTCCGCTTGTGAAAGGTCTGCAGTATATTCTATGCCCAGATGAGCAGTAACTGCAGGAGCTTGAACTAGCTCGTTGCCGCTAAGGTCATACTCAGGTTCATAGAAGCCACCAAGACCAGCAGCAGTTAATTTGGAATTCATAACTGCACAGTTACCTAAAGTTGGTAATGCTCCCATTCCAAATATTTGAGCAATTGCACCAACAGTACCAGAAGGATCAGCTGAGTCGATATTATTAACTGATAAAGTCTTTCCCGCCGCTATCATATCCAACGCACCGGCAGCAGGATTTAAATTAAGAACTCCCGTTGCAATACCTCCAAGAATTGATGCCTTTTTGAATCCACATGTTGCACCATTACCAAAGTCTTTAACCAACCATCCAGTTGTATCTCCAAGATTTCTTCCAATCTTGTCAAGTGGGTTAAGAGAGTAGGTGTTATTGGCAACTTCGGTTTCAAGAAACGATACTTGGGCATCTATACGTAGACCCGGAACACTAGGAGGACTCCAGAATAATTCTGCTTCTAATCCTTGCATTTCAGCATCAATGTTTTCATTGACTGAGGTACGTGCGATAATTTTAGAAACTTGAAGATCCTGATAATCGTAATAGAAAGCTGTTAGATTTGCTATCAAAGAGTTATCAAGAAGAACATTTTTCATTCCCAACTCAAAAGCATCAATAAATTCTGGATCTGTAGTTTGTGCCACACCTGCAAATAAATTAGGGTCGACAGGCGGGTTAAATGCACCAGGACGATATCCTCTTGAATACGTGAAGTATACTAATGTTGAATCTGTTCCCTCTAAGTCAGGTGTCCAATCGATGCCAATTTTCCCGGTTACTTCTTCTTCAGTAAACGATGAACTAACACCTTGAAGTCTACGCTGTTCTGCCAATCCCGGAATAGGTTCTAAAGCACCTGGAGGTGCAGCAAGACCAATTAGGATTGGAATAAATTTCGGATCGCCTGTTTGTACAGCTAAGGTCACTGGATCTCCAGGTCCTGTACCGCCGCCAAGTATAGCAGAATTAAAAAGAAGTTGTCTGTCAGCTACTGACTTCTCGGATTCGTTCCATCGTGCACCAACGGTAACTTTAAGGTCATCCGTAGCTTGATAATAGACTTCAGTATACAATCCTTTTCTTTCCAATTCATAAGGGTTTGTTTCATTCCTATAATGTGAAGGATAAAGTTTTAATCCCGCTAAAATTGGAGCAATTGCAGCTGCATCGGCTGAAGAAAAATACACATCATAAACACCAGCGCTTTCATATTCAGATACGTTTAAACCCGCTATAAAGTTGATCGGTCCGTCGAAAGACGATTGAATAGAGATTTCCGCGTATTTTGATTCTGCTCCTCCCATTGATGTGTCATAAGCAAATGAGTAATCATAATAACCCTGAATAGCACCACAGAAAACACCGCAAGCAGTAGGAGTATATTGTGAAACAGGAACTACGCCTTGTGGGAAAGCAGCATTACCCCCTGCAACAAGCGGATTCGTATTATTTGGATTATATGTTGCGAATTTTGCAGAACCATCATTGTTGTTGTAATCCTGTTGTGAGAAAACGGAAGTTTCGTGATAGAGAACATTGGCCTTGATTGTAATATTTTCAAAAGCACTACTTTCAACGCTCAACAAATATCCATCTTCAGAAGCTTTGTAGACAGGGTCCATATTTTGATAGGTCGCACGAGGGTCGCTACTTCTATTGGCGTTAAGCCCTATATAATCCATAGGTGACCAAGTCATTAAGCCGGCTATGGCCGCTACATCTCCACCAAAAGTTGAACTACCTGCAGGTCCTTGATAGGCTATCTCCGTGGGGTGACAACCAAATGAAGGAACTTCTGTAGCTTTACACATTTGTCTTCCAATACGCGCTCGATTATCATCCTCCTCAAAATTCCAGTAGGTAAATTTTGCGGTTGTGTTTTCACTCAAATCAGCTTGAAGAGTAAATCGCCAAGAAGTGATGTCACGTCCATCTACATCACCTTCTCTTCCAGGGAAAAGATTATCAGAAAAACCATCTCTTTGAAGAGAAAGACCGGCAACTCTCAACGCTAAGTTTTCTGCAAGTGGCATATTTACCATTGCTTTAAACTTTCGATGACCGTAATCGCCAACTTCTACTTCAACAGAGCTTTCTGCTTCATCGGTAGGAGAAGCAAACATCATATTTACAGTACCCCCTACAGAGTTAGCACCGTATAGAGTTCCTTGTGGGCCTCTGAGAATTTCCACACGTTCAAGATCATAATATTCGGTCTCAAATATTCTTGTAGCAACCGGAACCTCGTTGATATGGAAGGCCACACCACCGTCACCTGAAGCGGCTACGGTGTAAGAGTTAACTCCACGAATAACAAAGTTGGAACCGGTAAAGTTACCTTTAGTAAAGGTAATATTCGGTGCGTTAAATTGAAGATCAGAAAATGTTTCGATTTGTTGTAATTCTAGGGTCTCTGTATTAAAAGCAGAAACAGCAATCGGAACATCTTGAATGTTTTGCTCGGTTTTCTGAGCTGTAACTATGATCTCTTCGATACCCTGTCTTTCAAGAGCTTGAGAAAAAGCTACGCCCACCAAAAACACAGGCATAATTATAGCTGATATAGCTATAGAAATAGTTTTATTAAGCATTTAGTTTGCCTCCCACGTGATCTATATGATTGATCGCAATCATAATAACTAAAAATTAAGCAGAGTTAGAATACATATTAGAGGGTGTTAGGACAAGACAATTATTTGAAATCAATAAAAAGTAGTGATAATAATACTACACCAGTGTTTTCCATTAGATTTACTAGGGTTTTTCGCAAATATTACTATTATTTTAAGTTTATTTCCTTCAGTCTTTCATGAAGAAAATTGTCTGCTGTTATACTCTTTTCGTACTTATTTTTATTTTCCTTATTGATACAACTTGGGATAGTTGAAATGACATGATCCGGATTTAGGTGAATAAAAAATGGCATTGAGTATCTAGAGTGTTGGGCCTCATTCCCCCTAGGGTTAATCACACGATGAGTAGTCGATTTTAATTTATCATTTGTCAATCTTTCTAACATGTCACCAACATTACAAACTATAGTTTCAGGACTTACTTCTAGCGGTATCCATTTTGCATCATTATTCAGGATTTCTAAGCCTTTTTGTTTCGTTCCGAACAACAAAGTTACCAAATTAATGTCTTCATGTTCTTCGGCTCTTATGCCCATATTATTTTTTTCAATTTTAGGATAATGAATTAACCTTAATATGGAGTTTCCTTGATTAATTTTATCTTTGAACCAATCTTCCTCTAGCTTTAGACCCAACGAAATCAGAGATAATATCTTATAACCAAGTTTTTCCAGTTGATCATACAATTCATTCAAAGACTCATTAAAGCCCGTCAAGTCACTCACAACTAAATTCTCAGGCATTGTATCTTTGTATTCCTTGTCCCAATTGGATCTACCATGGTGCCAAAACTCTTTTTGATCGGGGTGATGGGCATTCTTGGCAGTTTCCACTCCGAAAGGAGTATAGCCTCTTTGTCCGGCCCCACCATCGATGTGATAATTCATTTTTTCATGAAGTGGTTTTTGGAAGAAATTCTTTGATACATGTAATGCGCGTCCAATTAGACTAATATCTACCTCATGGTCCTTAACTGAGAAAAAACCTACATTCATACACGCATCAAAGATTTCTATTGCTAATTTTTCTTTTTTATTATCAATCTCTTTTAATGATATCGTTGGTATTTTCATATTCATCAATTTTTATTTATCGCTAAATCTTCTGTTTCAACAGCTACTGCTTTCATAACGAAGCCTCCTAAAGGAGTTTTAATAATAACCTTTAGTGGAATCCATAAATTTTCCATATTTGAATAATTATACCAATAATTTACAGATCCTGGTTTGGAAGTTTCATCCAGAAATTCGCTTGGTTTATAACCTATAATTGGTTCAAAATAACCCGTACATTTTAAAACCTCATATTTTTCGTCATTTATAACAATATTCTCTTTTTTCCCCGGACGAACAAATTTTGTTTTAAACGCTCGAATTCCATCAAAACCATGTGCCGTGTAAGTGCAGGGATCATCAAATTCTCCAGAAACGAATAATGCACTATAAGGATCATTAGTTTCTTTGCCATATTCTTTGAGAAAATCAAAATCAGGTTTTTCATCTACATCATATTCGGGTTGCGTGATTAATTTAAATGGAATTCCTGTGTCATAGCTCAAAGTTCCTTTTCGTGATCTACCTTTTCCGGTTTCGTAAGAAAAACTGTAAGTTTCAGGGATTAATTTATTTCCTTTGATGAATCCTCTGCTTTCCGAGAATGCTCTAAATTCAATTATAACATCAACTATTCCTGCGGCACTTATTTCAGATTTGATGTTCCAAACTTCATTATTAGAACTTACTGAAAGAATTGCATCAGATATTTTTATTCCCCCTAAATTTATATTATATGACAATTTCGTCTCTGCCTCTGCGGATACAGAGATTAAAAAGGGTATGAGGACTAAGAGTCTAAAAGTAGATTTTAGCATTTTTTATTTGATGAAATTCTTTAATTATTTTCCAGAAAATTTAGGAGCCCTTTTTTCAACAAAATGGGCTACTCCCTCTTTAAAATCCTCAGAACTAAAACTTTTTTGCATTTCTTCATCGCCAATTTCTGCAGCGTTATTTAGATCCTGGAAAAAAGCTTTATAAACTTGTGCCTTCATTACTGATATGGAACGCGGCGACGAAGTTTCTGAAAGCATTTTTACGTAATCCATTGTAGATTCAATAAAATTTTCTGCAGAGAAGCATTTGTTTATTAACCCTATTTTTTCAGCCTCCTCGGCGAGGAAGACTCTACCAGTGAATAATACGTCCATTGCATGAGCATGACCCACTAATCGCGGTAATATCCAACTTATTCCGTGTTCCGCTATAAGGCCGCGTTTAGCAAAAGCAGTCGTAAACTTCGAACCTGCTGCAGCAAACCTTAGATCACAAAATAATGTCATTACGAGGCCTATTCCGGCACAAGGACCGTTTATAGCAGCTATTATTGGTTTTCTACAAAGAGCTAGAAAGCCAAAGCGGGTTTTATAATGCTCGGCAATAGATGGGCCAAGATTCTCAGATGGCAGTTGATCTTCTTGCTTGCTTTTTGGAGTTATAGTACTACCGGAATTTGTTTTTTTTAGGTTATCCATATCCGCTCCTGCACAAAAACCTCTACCTGCGCCCGTTATAACTATGGCGTTTACATCTTGTTTTTGTGAGGCCCTATTTATACCTTCCCTCAGACCCATATAAATACTTTCGGTGTAAGCGTTAAGTCTTTCTGGTCTATTGAGTGTAAGCGTTACTATATTATCTTTCTCCATATACAATATCTCATTATTTTCTGGTGTAATAGGTTCCCCTTGCATATGTTCCTCCAAATTTTGATATTCTACTCTAGCTTGTTTTTTCAATGAGGGCTATGGTTTCCAAAGGATTAAAAAACAATGAAATATAAAGCAATAATTTGGGATTTTGGCGGAGTAATTACCTCTAGCCCTTTTGAATCATTTAATATTTTTGAAAAACAAAACAATTTACCCAAGGATTTAATTAGAACTGTGAATTCCGAGAATTCCGATTCTAATGCCTGGGCAAAATTTGAAAGCAATCAAATAAGTGTAGATGAGTTTGATGAACTTTTTTTAAAAGAGGTCCAAAAAAAAGGATACAACGTAAAAGGCAAGGAAGTGGTAAAATTGCTCTCTGGATCTGTAAGATCAAATATGGTTGAGTTTCTAAAAGAGTTAAAAGGAAAGTATAAATTAGGATGCATTACCAACAATATAAAGCCTTTAGAAAAAGATCTTGAAGAAAATTCGAACAATAATGAATCAAAGAACGCTATGCTTTTGTTTGATCACATAATTGAATCCTCCAAGGTTGGTATAAGAAAACCAAATCCTGAAATTTATAAAATGTCTTATCGAGCCTTAAAAGTTAATCCAGAGGAGTGTATATATCTTGATGATTTAGGAATAAATTTAAAACCTGCTAGGTCACTTGGAATGACTACTATTAAGGTCATTGATCCCGATGAAACTATCAGGACGGTAAGGGAGCTTTTAGAATTAGATAATGTTAATTAATATTTCTTTAATTGAGGAATGACTAGCGAAAGAAAATATTCTCCGAATTTAGAATTAGGAGTTAGGGTCCGGACAATTGTTTATTTGCGTTGGATAGCTGTTTTTGGACAAATTTTAACCTGTTCAGTGGTAGGTGGAATTCTAAACTTCAACCTTCCTTGGTTTGAAGTTTATTTAACAATTTTTGCGTTAGCGGCATCAAATATACTTTTATATCCTAGGTATCCCTGGCACCATAGATTAAGTGAGACCGCAACAACGATTGTAATATGTGCTGATATTTTTCAGCTAGCTTTGCTCGTTTATTTTACCGGTGGACTTTCAAATCCTTTCGTTATGCTATTTATAGTTCCAATAGCTATTTCTATTTCTAATCTTCCATTAAGATCTACATCAATCTTAATTGTCTTCACTCTAGCATTAATATCTGTGTTGGGTTTTTTTCATTATCCTCTTATACAAGAAGACATGACTTACCTGGTAAATCCACCAATATTGATCATAGGAATTTGGATTTCTTTACTGGTAACAATATTATTTCTTTCAGTATATATGGGTAGTTTAACAAGAGAATCGCGTGAAGTTGCTGGAGCCCTAAATGTTACAGAAGAACTTCTTTCAAACGAACAAAACCTTTCATCTTTAGACGGATTAGCCGCTGCAGCGGCACATCAGTTAGGAACCCCCTTAGGTACCATCAATTTAATTGCAAGTGAATTGATGAAAAACGAAAAGATTAGTAAAGAGGGAAAAGAAGATTTGGAAGTTCTTTCGCAAGAGATTAATAAATGTAAAAATATATTAAGTTCTCTTGGAGAAAAATCTTCTTTAGATGATGATATTGTTAATAAAATAGAACTGCATGCTCTATTAGAAGAGTTAAGTGAGTTAATTAAGGTTAAGGGGATAAATTCGAAGATAGTATTTAGTAATGAAAATGACAACTTACGCTTTCATCTAATAGAAAGACGATCGGAGCTGCTCCTCGGTCTTTCTAATATTATCGAAAACGCAGCGGAATTTGCAAAAAATCTAGTTCTTTTAAGCGTTGATGAAAAAGAAGGCCAAATTCACTTAAAGATTGAAGATGACGGTGAAGGTTTTCCCAACGATATCATGAATAGGCTAGGAGATCCTTATATTTCATCACGCTCCATTGATAGTTCGAAAGAAAAGGGTCTAGGTCTTGGGTTTTTTATTTCTAAGACCCTTTTTGAAAGATTGGGTATAAGAGTTGATATTTATAATAAAGCAAAACCAGGAAATGGAGCTGTAGTGTCTTTGCTAATTCCTAAAAAAGAGTGGAGCAAAAAAACATAAAAATATTTTATGATAAGTCGTAATGAATAAATCATATAAGGATAAAAAAATACTAATAGTTGATGATGATACCGTATGGCTTAATCAACTCTCCAGGGCAATGTCTAGACGAGGACTAGATGTTCATGAAGCTAAATCGGTCACAGAGGCCTTTGATATTCTTTCACGAGAGAGCTTTGATTTTGGAGTGATCGATCTTCGTCTTGATGATGGCGATGGATTAGAAATTGTTCTTGAGCTTAGAAAAGTAAACCCAAATTCGAGATCTATTATACTTACAGGCTTTGGAAATATTGCTAACGCAGTTTCTGCAATAAAAATTGGAGCAATAGATTATCTTTCAAAGCCTGCTACAATTGAGGATATTTTATCATCTTTGTTTACCTATGGAGACGAGAAAATACCTCCACCAGATGAGCCTATGAGCGCAAATAGAGTTCGATGGGAGCACATATTAAGGGTATATGAATTATGTAACAAAAATGTTTCAGAAACTGCTCGTCGTTTAAAAATGCACAGAAGAACTCTTCAAAGAATTCTAGCTAAAAGGGCCCCAAAATAATAATTTAAAAATTTTTTATAAATAAATCTAAAGCAGCTAAAGCAAACGCCTCCATATTTTCTCTCCTGTTATCTGAGTTAGTGAGTACGTGAGTAGATATTTCTCTTTCTCCACAAACCGCTAAACAAGAATAACCAGGCGGATCTCCGTAACCATTACCTGTAGGGCCTGCTGCACCTGTTTCTCCAATACCCCAATTCGACCCATAAATCTGACAAACTTTCTCAGCCATCAAAAGAGCAAAAGCCTCACTGCTTGATCTAATTTTTTTTTCTTTAAGATCACGAATACTCATTCCTGATAACACTCGGATTGATGCGGCAGTATAAATAACTTGACCCCCTAAATAATATTTTGAGGCTCCTGGTAAGGCTAATAATGCTGAGGATATTAAACCACCAGAAGAAGATTCGGCCACAGAAATTGTTTGATTATTTTCTATTAGAATTTCTGATGTTTTTTTAGCTAAATTTTCAAGTTTATCCATTATGAGTAAATCTAACCCCTTTCAATGGAGGGTCCTCAGGAGGCCCTGCAAAACATTGAGCTATAGACATCCAAAGTTGTGCTACTTCTCCTTCAACTAAAAGATTTGTGTCATCAATATTCCTAACCTGAGTGACGACCTGGCAAAAATCGGTAGCATCTCCAAGAATTTTATTTTCTTTGTTTTCTGGGTTCCACTCCCATATTTCACCCGACGGGGATTTTAGGGTTACATTTGGAACTTCTGCTGGCACATCTAGGGATCTGTTAATAAAAGTCCAACCGAAGGTATTTATCCCTATAATTACAACATTCTTTATTCTGTCAGTGTTTACTCTTTTAACACCAATCATGTCATAAACTTCTTGTCCATGAGACCAAGTTTCCATCAAACGTGCGGTAATACTTGATATTACACTCATGTCCGGACCAGCCCATTTTACTCTTTTTTTTGGATCTGAACTTTTAAAATTTTCTGTCATTTCTTCATAAAATTCTTTCCAAAGATATAATAAATCCTTACCTGTTTTATTATTGGACAATTCTTTTTCGTATTGTCTGGCATTGTAGCCTTTATTTACCGCATTAAAGAAATCTTCCAAAAATTGTACGATTTTTTTGTCACTCACTAGAGACATATCAGCTGCGACATTCCACACATGAAGATGATGTAAGACGTTATCAATAGTCCAACCCTTAAATTGAGTCTTTTTTTGAAAGATTTTCTCTTCTTGATCCTTAAGGAGGTTAAAAAGAGCATCGCTTTCTTCTTTAAAATCTATTGCTTGTTGTAACATTTTATCACCTAATGAATGAAATAATAGTAAATCAAAGGAACCCATATTAGTGAAGTAGTTATTACCCCTTTAATAGCTTGATAGAAAATCCAAAGCCAAAAATAGCGCTTACAAAAATTTTTTATTTTTTCAAACATTTTTTAACCACTTCGGTATAGGAAGATTGTTTGTTTTGAGGAAATCGTAATTAAACATTTTAGCTTTATATCTGTCTGCAAGATCGCACAAAATTGTTATGATAATCTTTCCTTTACCAATATCCCTTGCAAGTTTCATAGCTCCACAAATGTTTATACCTGAGGATAGGCCTAAGAATAATCCTTCTTTTTCTATCAGATTATATAAAATGTTAAGGGCTGCAGCATCTTCTATTAAATAGGGATAGTCTATTATTGAGCCTTCAACATTTTTAGTAATTCTTCCTTGTCCGATTCCTTCAGTAATTGAATCTCCTTCAGCTTTTAATTCTCCATTCTTGAAATAATTGTACATTGATGCACCATGTGGATCGGCTAAACCAATTTGAATACTTTTTTTCTTTGATTTAAGAAAGGTACTAATGCCTGATAATGTTCCTCCGGTTCCTATAGCACATATAAAACCATCAACCTTGCCATCAGTTTGTTCCCAAATTTCTGGTCCTGTAGATTCGATATGAGCATTTTTATTAGCTGTGTTATCGAATTGATTAGCCCAAAAAGCACCATTTTCAAGTTTCTTATCCAATTCTTCAGCCAAGCGACCAGAATATTTTATGTAATTATTTTCATCAGAATAAGGAACTGCAGGGACTTCAATAAGTTCTGCTCCAGTAAACTTGATAGCATCTTTCTTCTCTTGGGTTTGAGTTTCAGGAATAACGATAACGGTTTTGTATCCCAATGAATTGCCGATTATGGATAATCCTATACCCGTGTTACCGGCTGTTCCTTCTACAATAGTTCCTCCTTTTTTTAATAACCCCTTTTTTTCTGCATCTCGAATTATGTAAAGAGCCGCTCTATCTTTCACGGATTGACCAGGATTAAGAAACTCGGCTTTTCCATAAATTTCACAACCTGTTTCTTGAGAAGGTCCTATTAATTTTATCAAAGGAGTATTGCCAATCGCTTCTATTATATTGTTGAAAGCATTCATAAGATTTCTTTACTCAAATTCCCTTATTATTTTTCGAGCTATATTTCTTTGTTGGATCTGTGAAGTTCCCTCATAAAGTCTGAATAATCTTGTATCTCGGAAAAGACGAGTAATAGGATTATCTTCAAGATATCCTGCTCCCCCCATTATTTGTAAAGACCTATCAGCTACACGAGAGACCATTTCAGAGGAAAAATATTTTGCTGCAGCAATTTCTGTTTCCGGGATTGAACCTGTGTCAAATTTTCTCGCAGCTTCAAGTGTCATGGCTTTTGATGCTAACATTTCGGAATAACTATCAGCAATCATATTTTGAATAACAGGCATTTCCGCGATTGGCGTTTCGAATTGAATTCGTGAATTAGAAAATTTAACTGATTCTTCAATCAGTCTTATTGCTTGTCCAACACAAGTAGCTGCCACATGAAGCCTTGCGTGATTAATACCTCTTAAGGCCGGTTTAAGACCTCCCCCTTCTTTCCCTCCTAGAAGACTATCTTCGTTAACTTTACAATTATTAAAATAGACCTCTGGAGAAGCGGACCCTTTATGACCTAACATTTCCGGAACCTTGCCTACTTCAACTCCCTCACTTTTTGCGTCGACAAGAAAAGAAGAAATACCTTTACTTCCTTTTGCTTTGGGATCTGTTCTTGCCATAACTAAAAAAAGATCTGCATTCGGTGCATTGGTTATATATTTTTTTGTTCCATTCAATATGTAAGAATCATTTTTTTTAACTGCGATCGTCTTTATAGATGTAGCGTCGCTTCCAGCTTCTGGTTCTGTTAATGCAAAAGAACCTATAATTTTACCTTCGG
>JAYYUG010000109.1:0-3446 GCA_036344135.1 Pseudomonadota bacterium
GAATATCTGTTGCTGATATTTTTTCAATTTCATCACTAAAAGAAACTTCCTCAATCTTGTAACCAACATCTCTTCCATAGATAACATTTGTGATATTGGGAAATGAGATAATTTCATATTTATCTGGAAAATCATCTTTAAGATCTCTATTAATTTCCTCTTTCACCTGCTCAAAAGTAAAGGGGTTTTTATCATCTAGTAAATGTGTGTCCCTGACTCCAATTAAAACTCTCTCGGCACGGGACAATGCTGCCTTGAAAAGCTCTCGGTGACCTTCATGCCATGGTTGCCATCTCCCAATGATTAGGGCGGTATTAATTTGTTTAACTTTTTTCATTTTTCCAATTAGCTAATTTTTAACCTAAAAAAACAACCAAAATCTATCAGATTTATTTTCTACATCAAATTTAATTGTTGTTTTATTTATTTTTTTATAAAGTTAACCTTCAAACTTTTGAAAGTGACGATTTGCAAGAAAATCAACATCCTCCAGGATTGAGAACATTATTCTTCACCGAAATGTGGGAGAGAATGTCTTTTTATGGTATGAGAGGAATCTTAGTCCTATTTATGACCGCTGCAATTTCCGAAGGCGGGCTTAACTTCAACAATATATCGGCTAGTGCGATTTATGGAATATATGCCGCCTCTGTCTATCTTGTTACACTTCCAGGCGGGTGGATAGGAGACAGACTTATTGGTCAACAAAAAGCCGTTCTCTATGGTGGGTTTATAATCATGTTTGGTCATTTTTCTCTTGCTTTACCAAATATTAATGCTTTTTATTTAGGCTTATTATTTGTCGTTCTTGGAACGGGATTATTAAAACCAAATATTTCGGCAATAGTCGGAACCTTATATGAGAGGAATGAATCCAACAGGCAGTCTGGTTTTACGATATTCTATATGGCTATCAACATTGGGAGTATCTTGGGTTTCTTTATATGTGGTTTTCTAGGAGAACAAATTGGATGGCATTACGGGTTTGGTGCGGCCGGCATTGGAATGGCACTTGGGCTTATACAATATATTTATAGTCGTTCCCTACTTGGTGAAGCTGGTTTGCATCCTTCAAAGAAATTGTCAGAAAAAGCTAGAAAAAGAACGCTAAAAATTTTATATGCCTCCCTTCTCACAATAATAATGTTTATTGCTTTAGTGTCTCTTGGCCTTATAACATTAGACCCTTTACCAATAGCCAATGCACTAACCGTGTTTATAGCTTCGGTGGCAATATTATACTTTACATATATATATGTCTTTGGGGGTTTAAATCAGGAAGAAAAAAAGAAAATTGTAATGATTTTTATTTTATTTCTTGGCGCAGCTTTTTTCTGGGCTGGATTTGATCAAGGCGGAAGCTCATTCAATATCTTTGCTAAGGAATATACAAATAGAATATTTTTAGGTTGGGAATATCCGGCAAGTTGGCTTCAAGTTCTCAATCCCGCTTTAGTCGTTATCTTGTCGCCCTTTATGGCATATCTTTGGATTTTTTTGGGGAAAAGAATGCTGGATCCATCCTTACCTTTTAAGTTTGGCATAGGTCTTATTCTTATGGCCTTTGGTTTTGTTGTTGTAGCCTTGGGTGCCCAGGTGGCAATTTCGGAAGGTTTAGCAGGTGCTGAGTGGTTATTATTAACCTATCTTTTCCACACTTTGGGTGAGCTAACTCTAAGTCCCGTCGGTCTTTCAGCCATTTCGTCATTATCACCAAAAAGGTATGTTGGACAAATGATGGGAATTTGGTTCTTAGCCTCCTCTTTGGGAGCTATAATTGCAGGATTATTATCAGGACAAGCTACCGATGAAGGATTAAGCTCAATGCCAGATCTGTTTAATCAGATCGCGATAGGATCTGCTGCATTTGGTGTTTTACTTATTCTAATAGCGCGCCCGCTTCATAATTGGGTTTTTAAGGAGAGTTAGTCATGACTTGGGAAAAAGAAATTAAAGAACTAAAGAAAAGAGAAAAACTAGCTGAGAAAATGGGTGGCCCAGAAAAACTAAAAAGGCAAAAAGACAATAATCGATTAAATATTAGAGAAAGAATTGATTTACTTCTTGATAAGGACTCCTTTCACGAAATTGGTAAAATCTCAGGCAAAGCAAAATATGATGAAAAAGGCGAATTAGTGAATTTTACTCCCGCGAATTTTGTATTCGGGAGAGGTAAGATTAATAAAAAAGAAGTCGTAGTTGGAGGAGATGATTTTACCGTTCGAGGAGGTGCTGCTGATGCTTCTATACACCAAAAGCAAGTAATGGCTGAACAATTGGCTAACGAGTATCGTCTGCCAATAATAAGATTGATTGAAGGCACTGGAGGGGGAGGCTCAGTTAAATCGCTTGATACGGATGCCAGAACCTATATCCCCGCAAACCCAGGATGGGATTGGGTAGTAGAGAATCTTTCAACTGTACCAGTTATTGCACTTGCGTTGGGACCCGTTGCCGGACTTGGCGCTGCGAGGATGGTGACAAGTCACTTCTCAATTATGGTGGAAGAGTTATCCCAAATGTTCGTTGCTGGTCCACCGGTAGTAAAGCGTTTGGGCGAGGATCTTACCAAAGAAGAATTGGGTGGTTCCAACATTCATGCAAAAAATGGAGCAGTAGACATAATAGTGAAAACTGAATTAGAGGCCTTTGAGGTAACAAAAAAAATTCTGTCCTACTTACCCTCTTCAGTATACTCCACTCCTGAAAGAAGTGACAGCAATGACGATCCTAACCGAAGAGTTAATTGGCTTATAGACGCAATACCGAAGGACAGAAGAAAAGTTTATAAATCCAGAAATATAATTACTTCAGTTGTAGATGAAGGAAGTTTTCTAGAATTCGGAGAAAAATATGGTCAGTCCATCATTGCCGGCCTTGCAAGACTAGACGGATGGCCTGTGGCTATCATGGCCGGTGATCCTTACTTTTATGGAGCTGGTTGGACCTCAGACGCCTCAAACAAAGTGACACGATTTGTAGATATCGCAGAAACCTTTCACCTTCCGGTTGTCAATTTTGTTGATAACCCAGGATTTGTAATAGGTTTGGAAGCAGAAAAAGATGCGACCATCAGACATGGTGCGCGAGCTTTGACAGCCGTTTACCAAGCTTCTGTACCTTGGTGTTCCGTAATTTTAAGGAAAGTTTTTGGGGTAGCTGGCGCTGCTCATATGAACGCTTCAAGAGTTCATTATAGATACGCATGGCCCTCTGGAGATTGGGGATCATTACCTATGGAAGGAGGAATTGAAGCAGCCTTCAAATCAGATTTAGAAAAATCAGAAAACCCCGAAGAATTACTTAAGGAAATAGAACAAAGAATGGATAAAGTTCGCTCACCTTTCAAAACAGCGGAAAGTTTTTTGGTAGAAGAAATTATTGATCCTCGAGACACAAGAAAATTGATTTGTGAATTTGTTAATCTTGCGGCGCCTCTAAGAAAG
>JAYYUG010000110.1:0-11487 GCA_036344135.1 Pseudomonadota bacterium
CTTCACCACCTAGCCCAGGCATTCTTATCTTTAATCCCTTTAGGTCATCTATTTCATTAATTTCTTTATTAAACCACCCACCCATTTGAACGCCCGTATTAGCTGATTGAAATGCTATGATATTGAACCTTTCACTCAATTTATTCCAAAGCTCTTGACCCCCTCCATGATCTATCCATGCATTTAATTCATTTGCAGTCATTCCAAAAGGCACAGAGGTAAAAAAATTAAAACCTATGTTTTTACCTTGCCAGTAATATTCTGCACCATTATATAAATCTGCAACTCCGCTTGTAGCCGCATCAAAAGCCTCTAAAGCAGGAACAAGCTCTCCAGCGGCATAAACTTTTATCTCAATTTCTCCTTCAGTGGCAATTTTCATATGACGAGCTATTCTTTCTGGAGAAGTTCCAAGCCCAGGAAAATTTTTTGGCCAAGTACTTGCCATTACTAATCTTCTGATATTTTTTGAAAGAGCTGGTTTATTTATCAATCCACCAAGCAATAGGCTAGAACCCCCTGTAACAAGAAATTCACGACGCCTAAATTTTTTCGTTTTGTTTTTTTTCATTAATATCTCGATTTTAGAAATTAAATTTTTTGCCAAGAGTTATTAATCAATATTTCTGAAGTCTTAAAATTACTTTTGTATTCCATTTCCTGACAGCCTTCCACCCAGTAGCCTAGATATAAATATGGTTTATTAATAGACTTGGCGAATTGAATGTGGTCAAGAATAATATATTTACCTAGTGAGTTTTTTAAATATGCAGGATCATAAAAAGAATACACTAACGATAGAGAATCTTTTAAGAAATCAGATATACAGCATGCTATTAATCTTTCCTTATGCCGGTATTCCATAATCCTAGATTGAATGCCTGAATCAGCAATCATATTTTTATATTCTTCAAATAACATCTCATTCATCTCACTTTTAGGGTGCTTAAAAGAGAGATATTTTTTAAAAAGTAAAAATTGCTCCATAGAAGGGTAATCAATTAATTTTATATTAAACAAACCCTTGTTTTTATTTCTAATTCTTTTTTGACTTTTGCTTGGAATAAAACCATCGATTATAATTCTAATAGATCTACATGAACTACATTTTTCACATACTTGTCTGTACAATATATTTTGGCTTCTTCTAAATCCCTTCTGAATAAGTAAATTGTATAGGTCTTCACCATCTTCATTAGGAATAAAAGAAAAAATTTTCTTTTCATGCATATGACTTTTGTAAGCACACTGAAATGGCTTAGAAAGAAAGAAGTCTTCTCTATGAAACATTTTTATTTTATTCATTTTAGATACCGAAATACACAGTTAGGCTATATGTTACCCACAAGATTATAATTAATGGTATACCAGATTTTAAATAATCAACAAATTTATAAGCCCCTGGCCCCATAACCATTAAATTGGTTTGATATCCTATTGGAGTAGCAAAAGAACAATTAGCTGCGAAGATAACGCAAAAAATAAACGGCTCGGGCTGCATCTGGAAATCATTAGCAAGATTTATAGCTATAGGAGTAAATAATACCGCAGTAGCATTATTACTAAGAAAGTTTGTTATTATGGCTATGACAATAAATAGTAAAGACAAAACTAACGGTATGCTTAGATTATTAGTTAGTAACATTAAGGTATCAGCAATTAATTTTGCCCCTCCTGTTTCCTGAAGAACAGTAGATAACATTAACGTAGAGGCTACCAGCAAATAGATTTTTATATCTAAAGAAGACAAAGCTTCTTTAATGCTAAGGACATTAAAGATAAGCATCAGAGCTGCCCCCAATAAGGCTGCGGTTGTGATATTTAAGAAGCCTGTTGCAGCAGAGATTATTGTAACTGCAAAAATAATCCTAGACCTTTGACTAAATTTTTTTAAAGGCAGTGAGATTGCAGACCATTCTATAGGAAAAATATCATTATGTGCTCTAAGTCTTCTTATCGATTCTTCATCTCCTCTTATTAATAAGATATTTTCATGACTCAATTTTTGAGATCTAGGAGAGTTTCTGTCAAATTTCCTTTCTCTCTGGAGGCCAATAACCTTACAGTTTGTTTCGGTTTCAAAATTTGTTTGATTAATGGTTCTCCCTATCATGAAAGATCTTGGGGAAATAGCAGCCTCAATTATTAACTCTCTATCAGATTTATCATTCTCATAGCCTATCTTATCAAATATTTTATCATTAGATTTAATCTTTTGGATTAGTTCATTCTTAGTTATCGCAATAACAAGCTTATCGTTCGTCTGAAGTATTATGTCATCAAACGGAGGTAGAATCTTTTCGTTATCTCTAATTATTAGATTTATAGTTGCGTCTTTAAGATCTGGAAGTAGGCCAGAGATAAAACTTTTTCCAAGTAACGGGTTTTCGGAATCTAAGCTTATTTCTACAAAATATTGTTTTCCACTATCTGATATCTCATAATCCTCTTCTTCGAGATGAGAATTTTTTCCCAATATCTTAGGGAGTATTAAGGTGACATATATAAAACCGACCGAGGCCAAAACTAATCCTTGTATTGTAAATTCGAAAAATCCAATCTGTTTCCCAATAAGAGACGAAGTTGCTCCTGAGACCAGGAGATTAGTAGAAGAACCAATTAAAGTGGTCATACCTCCCAATATACAAACATAAGATAAGGGTAATAATACCATTCTTGCGGTACGGTTTAATTGTCTGCTCAATGAGATAATTATAGGAATAAACATAATTATAATTGGAGTATTATTTAATAATGCGCTTAGTATTAACACCAAGATCATAACTAAAGGTAATTTGTATTCTGAATATTTGTTACTATTACCAATAATTCTAGTAAAACTGTCAAAAGCGCCGGTAACTAGAAGGCCTTGTCCAATGATTAAAAGGCTCATTAAAGCTATCAGGGCAGGGTTAGCAAAGCCTTGCAGTAGTAACTCCAGAGAAATTGGGTTTCCTGAAACAACTCCTAAAATAGGACTATTCTGAAAAAGTAAAAGTAAAGTAGAAATTGTTCCTAGAGCAATTATTTCAATTCTAATTTTATCTAAGAAATATAATAACATAGACAATATTATTAATATAAAAGTAATCCACATATAAACTTCAATTTCAAAGATCATCTTTTCTCTCTTTTTTTTCGTAAGCCTCTATCTCATAAATAAGGTCATGAATACACTTTCTTTGTTTATTTAACAGAGGATATAGAATTGAGATTAAAAATATAAGTCCTATTGGTAAACTCATAAAAAATATTAATGTATGTCCGAAAGCTGAAACTTTGCTTAATTTAGTCTTTTTTCTAATTTTTAAAACAATTCCTAGTATTTTCATTCCTGGTGTAGCTGAATGATCACCACCTAATGTGAAGGAAAAGTAAGATGAAAAGATTACAGGAATGACAAAAGGAACAGACTTACCGATGATTCCTAAAGTAAGAACGCTTAAAAAGGAAATAATTATTAAAACTGTGAATGTTAGTATAGAAACAAGAAGTACATCTATAAAAGATGCAATCATTCTTTTTAATAAAATCTTTTCATAATAAGAAATGTTGATATTGTTCATAAAAAATCTTTGTATAATTAAACTATAATACATAATTAAGACATTAAAATAAAATGACCTTTTTTTTCAAAGACCTAAAGTTTTTTCCATTTGCTCATAGGGGAGGATCAGACTATGCGCCAGAAAATTCCTTTGAGGCTTTTAATGCTGCTGTAGGTTTGGGATATAAGTTATTAGAAACAGATTTGCACACAACTAAAGATGGATATATTTTAGCTTTCCATGACCCATCTCTAGATAGAGTAACGGACGCAAGCGGCCTAATAAGTGACAAAACTTATTCAGATATAAAAAAAATTAAGATATTTGGAAAATATAAAATTCCGTTATTTTCTGATTTATTAGAAGCATTTCCAGAATGTTTTTTTTCAGTTGATATAAAGTCAGACGCAACCGTCATGCCGGTTATAGATTTAGTTAAAAAAACAAATTCCCTTAATAGAATTTGTATTGGCTCATTCTCACAAAAGAGAATAAACATTATCAAAAATAATCTTACTGATAGATGCCTAACATCGATGGGGCCCTTCGATATTATAAAAGCTAAATTTAATTCATATTTCCAATATAGAGTTAAAATTGATTCAATTTTTGCTTCATTGCCCGTAAAAAAATATAATTTAGATCTCTTGAACAAGAGAAATATAAGCTATTTAAAGTCTATCAATATTAAAGTTATAGCTTGGACGATTAATCAAGAGAATGAAATAAGAAGATTAATAGACCTAGGAGTCGATGGAATAATGACTGATAAGATAGTGCTTTTAAAAAGTATATTAAAGGAAAAGAATTTATGGTAAAAATATTTTTAATTGTGTTATGGAACATTCCAATATACAAAATGTAGTAATGAAAGGTTGATTTATATTAAAATTATGTCCGAAGTTAGTAATAAAAATCATTATGACAACAATTCAGTTTTTTTTTCCTCAAATTTAAAAGAAACCGACGAAGAATTGTATAATGCATTGAGGTTTGAATTAAAAAGACAACAGGAAAATATAGAACTAATTGCCTCCGAAAATATTGTTTCTCAATCTGTGCTTGAAGCCCAAGGATCAATAATGACTAACAAATATGCTGAAGGTTATCCTGGGAGAAGATACTATGGTGGTTGTGATCATGTAGATAAAGCTGAAGAGCTTGCTATTGAACGAGCATGTAAATTATTTAATACAAATTTCGCAAACGTACAACCTCATTCTGGCTCTCAAGCTAATCAAGCTGTATTTCAATCATTACTCACTCCTGGAGACACTATTATGGGTATGAGCCTTGAGGCAGGAGGTCATTTAACCCATGGTGCAAAACCTAATCAATCGGGAAAATGGTTTAATGCCATTCACTATGGTGTAAAGGAAGAGGATTGTTTAATAGACTTTGAAGAAGTAGAGGAATTAGCCAATAAGCATAAACCAAATTTAATAATTGCAGGAGGTTCTGCATATCCAAGACAAATAGATTTTAAGAAATTCAAAGATATTGCAACTTCCGTTGGCGCTTATCTATTAGTAGATATGGCGCATTTTGCTGGGCTAGTGGCGTCAGGTCACTATCCATCTCCATTTCCTCATGCAGATGTTGCAACAACGACTACTCATAAGACCTTACGAGGACCAAGAGGTGGCATGATACTCAGCAATGACGAAGAGATATCCAATAAAATTAATTCTGCTATCTTTCCAGGTATTCAAGGGGGTCCACTCATGCATATAATTCTTGCTAAAGCAGTTGCATTTGGCGAGGCATTGAAACCAGATTTCAAAATCTAATCGAAGAATGTTATTGAAAATGCAAAAATACTTGCCAATACTCTCTTGGAGGATGGATTTGATATTGTTTCTGGTGGAACAGATAGCAATCTAATTTTACTAGACTTGAGACCAAAAGGTTTAAAAGGAAGTGAGGCAGAGAGTGCTTTAGGTAAAACAAATATTACCTGTAATAAGAATGTTGTGCCTTTTGATCCTGAAAAACCAACTGTGACTTCTGGAATTAGGTTAGGTACTCCCGCATGTACTACTCGAGGTTTTGGCCCACTAGAGTTTAAAAAAACTGGTGAACTTATTTGTGAAGTTCTAAATACTCTATGTGACGATAAAAATAGTTCTAACAAAGAAATTGAAGAAAAAGTTAAAAAAGAAGTTATTCTTCTTTGTAATCAATTTCCAATATATGAGGATTTTTAATGCGTTGTCCTTTTTGTGGTAATTCAGACACTCAAGTAAGAGACTCTCGACCTACTGAGGAAGAGGCCGCTATCAGAAGAAGGAGACAATGTTTAGCGTGTGGAGGTAGGTTTACTACTTTTGAAAGGATTCAAATGCGAGATCTAACTGTGGTTAAGAGGTCTGGTCGTAGGGCTCCTTTTGATCGAGATAAGCTTATGAGATCAGTTCAAATTGCCATTCGAAAAAGGGATATTGATCCAGAAAAGATTGAAAAGATGGTTACAGGAATCATAAGGCAATTAGAAAGCACAGGTGAGTCAGATATTCCTTCAAACTTAATTGGAAGTTTAATTACGGCTGCATTGCGTGAGCTGGATATGGTGGCATATGTAAGGTTTGCTTCAGTTTATAAAAATTTTCGAGCTGTGGGTGATTTTGAGGATTTTGTAGGTGATCTCGATAATCCTCCAAATTTAAATGACTAGCATTGATTATTAAATAAATCATTTGTAAATAGAATAGTATGAAAATCACTTCAAATAATGAAGATAAGATGTATATGAGATACGCATTAAATCTAGCCAAAAGAAACCTAGGTAATACAGGAAAGAATCCTTCCGTTGGTTGTGTGATAGTATCTAAAGAAAGAGAAATAATAAGTGCAGAATCAACAGGGTTAGGTGGTTCTCCACATGCAGAAAAATTAGCAATAGAAAAAAGTTGTACGGATATTGAAGGTGCGACTGTATATGTAACTTTGGAGCCATGTAATCATTCAGGAAAAACCCCCCCTTGTGCAGAATTATTAGTGAAAGAAAAAATTTCAAGAGTGGTTATTTCTCAGAAAGATGATCACCCACTTGTGAATGGAAAAGGTATTAAATTCCTAAAGAACTCTAATGTAGTAGTTGATATTGGGGTATTAGAAGAAGAAGCAAATTTAATTAATGGCGGATTTCTTAATAGGGTTAAAAATGGAAAACCTAAAATTAATATTAAAATAGCAAGCTCTGCTGACGGCAAAACTGCATTGCATGATGGAAAATCAAAGTGGATAACCAACGATCTATCAAGAAAATATGGACATCGTTTGAGATCTACTCATGATGCAATATTAGTAGGAATAAATACTGTCTTATCTGATGATCCGATGCTTAATTGTAGACTTCAAGGGCTTCAAGGTAGATCGCCCTGTAGAATTATTCTTGATACAAATCTTAGAATCCCAGAAGATTCTAAAATTATAAAAACAGCCAATGATATTAATACAATTATTTTTACAAATCTTAATGCTAGCAAAAACAAAATTAAAAAATTAGAACTTCTAAATGTAAAGGTATTGAAAGTTTCACAATTGGAAAGTTCTTATTTAAATGTTGATGAAATCTTACTTCAAATCGGTAAGGCAGGTATAAACAATCTCTTAATTGAAGGTGGTCATACGATAATAACTTCTTTTTTATCTTCAGAAAACGTAAAATTAATATACTGGTTCACTTCTGATAAGATAATTGGTGGAGATGGTCTCTCTAGTATTGGAAACCTAAATCTTCGAAATATTAAGGAAGGGCCAAATCTAAAATTAATCGAAATGATAAATCTCAATAATAATTATCTTAAAACATACGAGGTATTAAAATAATGTTTTCTGGAATTATTACAGATATAGGTAGGATACTGCAAAGAGATGACTTAGAACAAACCAGCATTGTTGTGTCGTGTTCATATAAATTAGATGATATTTTGATAGGAGGTTCAATTTCTTGTTCAGGCGTATGTTTAACTATAACTGAAAAAGGCATTGATAGCGGAAAAACTTATTTTACTGCAGATATTTCTAGAGAAACAAACGAAAGGACAACCTCAAAGGATTGGGATGTAGGAACATTACTAAATCTTGAGCCTAGTCTTAAAATTGGAGATGAAATAGGAGGACATTTTGTGTACGGCCATGTTGACTGTGCTGTTAAAATTTTATCAATAGAAAAAGGTAAAAATAGTAATATTTTTTCAATTAGTTATCCTAAAGATTATGTAGGGTTGATTGTTAGAAAAGGATCTATTTGCCTTGATGGGATATCATTAACGATAAATAAGGTAAATGATGAATATTTCACAGTTAATATCATACCTCAAACAACGAGATTAACAACATGGTCTGAAATTAAAGCCAATGAAAATGTTAATTTAGAATTAGATATGTTATCTCGTTATGTCTTTAGTTATTTAGAAAGAGAACGAAAATGAAAAAATATCTATCATCAATCGAAGATATCATTGAAGAGGCTCGAAAAGGGAATATGTTTATTCTCGTAGATGCTGAAGATAGAGAAAATGAAGGCGATTTAGTCATTCCTGCTGATGATATTACCCCTGATGTCGTTAATTTTATGTCGAAGTATGGACGGGGTTTAATTTGTCTTTCATTAACAGAAAAAAGAGTAGAACACTTAGGTTTGTCTCTTATGTCGCCCAAAAATAAGTCTAGACATAATACTGCATTTACAATCTCGATTGAATCCCGTGAAGGTGTAACCACAGGAATTTCGGCGAAAGATAGATCAACAACAATCGCTACAGCTATATCATCCCAAAGTGGGGCTGAAGATATTGTTTCTCCAGGCCATATTTTTCCACTTAAATCAAAAGATGGAGGGGTGTTGGTTAGAGCAGGGCATACAGAAGCGGCAGTAGATATTTCTCGACTATCAGGAAAAACACCTGCTGGTGTAGTATGTGAAATATTGAATGATGATGGAAGTATGGCCAGGCTTCCAGAGTTAGTTGAATTTGCTAAAAAACATAAACTAAAAATAGGAACGATAGCGGACCTTATTAATTACCGAAGAAACAATGACCATATAATTACAAAAGTAATGAACAAAAAAATCAATATTCCCTCTTATGGTGAATGGAATTGTACAGTTTACAATAACAATCTAGATGGCTCAGAACATCTTGCCTTTGTAAAGGGTAACATTAAAAAGAATAAAATTACGCCTGTGAGGGTGCATGTTATTAATATATTTGAAGATATAGTAGGTGTACGTAAAAAACGTTCTAGCTTAGTTGATAAAGCATTTAAGCTGATAAGTGATATTGGTTATGGGGTAATTGTTTTTATCCGTGATACCAATAAGAATGTTATTTCAAATAATCTTTCAAAATTGAAATTAAATAACCATGGAAAAATTCTTGAAATCAGAGAGTATGGGTTAGGTGCCCAAATTTTATTAGATTTAGGTATTAGAAATATCAAATTGCTTTCTGATTCTAAAAGTACTCTTTTAAATATTGATGGGTACAATCTTAAGATAGTAGAAAGACAGCCATTAAAGAGATAAAAATTAAATGTCAAAGAAAAGAATTATTATTATAGCCGCACATTATTACCAAGAAATTACGGATATGCTTGTCTTGGGCGCAAGAAATTATTGTCTTGAAAATGATATTGACTATTTAAATTATAGTGTGCCTGGAGCGTTGGAAATATCTACAGCAATAAAAATTGTAAACAATAAAATTAAGGAAGAAACTTCAATCTTATCAGGGTTCGTAGCGATTGGTTGTGTAATTAGGGGAGAAACAAGCCACTATGACATTGTTTCCAATGAGTCAGCAAGAGGCCTTACTAATTTATCTTTAGAGCATGATATTATTATTGGAAATGGAATACTTACAGTGGAAAATAAAAATCAAGCTTTAGAGAGATCAACTGACAAGATCAACAAAGGATACGAAGCCGCACATGCATGCAGAGTTTTAATAGATTTAAAAAATTAAGAGTTCTTAGATGCCTTCAAATAACAATTTGAAAAAGTCTTCTTCAAGATTAATAAGTGTACAAATATTGTATGAAATGGAGATTAACGGAAAGAGTTTTGAATTAATATCAAAACGTTTTTCTAAAAAATATTTTTCTGAAATAATGAGCAGTAAAAATGATGTGATGCCCGACAAGAGCTATATTAAACATATAGTTAAAGGTGTATCTTTACATCAAAAAAAGATAGATATAATTATAAACGAAAATTTAGAAAAATGGTCTTTACCAAGAATAGATTCTTTGGCTAGGGCAATTCTGAGGTCCGCGGTTTATGAACTTTTAAGTCCTAATGATGTGCCTGATAAAGTAGTTTTTAATGAATATATAGAGATTTCAAAATTATTTTTTAGCTCAGATGAACCTTCTTTTATTAATGGTATTTTAGATACAATAGCTAATAAGGATTATAGGCTTTAGATAGAAATGAAATCAGAATTCGAAATCATAAAAAAATATATACAACCACTTGTTGGCGATAATGATAAATATTCGATTGGTTTGTCAGATGATGTAGGTATTGTAGATAACTTGATTTTTTCTACTGATACAATTGTAGAAGGAGTTCATTTTTTGTCTAATAACAAACCTGAAGATATAGCCAAAAAGCTTGTCCGAGTAAATGTTTCCGATTTAGTAGCTAAAGGTGTAAAGCCGGGTTTTTGTTTGCTTAATTTTTCTGCGGGAAACATTATTAATGAGAGATGGATAAAAAGTTTTATGTATTCCTTAAATGAAGATTTCAAGAAATATAATATAAATTTAGTTGGGGGTGATACTGTTCAAACCAAAGGCAAAACAGTTTTAAGTCTATGTATGTTTGGAAAAAATCCTAAATCAAATATAAAATTAAGATCCTCTGCGATACCTGGTGATAATATATATGTTTCAGGAACGATTGGTGATTCTGCTTTAGGTTTAATGATTTTAAATAATAAATTAAAAGTTAGCGAGGATTTTAAAGAATTTTTAATTGATAGATATCTGATTCCAAAACCTAGGATAGAATTAGTTAATATAATTAATAAAAAAGCAAACGCTTCAATAGATATCTCTGACGGTTTGATTCAAGATTTGCAAAATCTCTGTGTATCATCGGGTGTAGGTGCAGAGATTAATTTTGCTGATATACCATTGTCTTCTGCTGCGAGGTCTATTGTAGATAAAAATAGCAAAATGATTGAAGTAATTCTAAATGGTGGTGATGATTATGAGATATTATTTACTGGTCCCAAGGGATTAGAAACTAAAAAGAATATAAGAATGATAG
Source organism: Pseudomonadota bacterium (assembly GCA_036344135.1). Taxonomy (GTDB): domain Bacteria; phylum Pseudomonadota; class Alphaproteobacteria; order MED-G09; family MED-G09. Next base: position 10,831 of record JAYYUG010000110.1, read on the forward strand.
GTAAAATAACGAAGGGAAGTAAAATATCTATTCTTGATCTTAAATTAAAAGATAAAACTATTAAGAATGGTTTCAATCATATCTTTAAATAAAGCTTTATCTTGATATTATTAAAAGCATTTGGCATGTTCCCCTAATATTGAATTGGAGGGTCTAATGGGAATAATACATCTTATTATTGGTTCGGGTATAATCGCCGTTTTGTATGGAGTTTTTACTTCAATTTCTGTGATATCAGCGGATGCAGGAAATGAAAAGATGCAAGAAATTTCAAAAGCTATTCAAGAAGGAGCAAGCGCCTATTTAGCGAGGCAATATTCAACAATAGCATTAGTAGGAATCGTAATTTTTATTATTTCTTATTTTCTACTTGGTTTACAAGTTGCAATTGGATTCCTTATTGGCGCAGTAATGTCTGGTGCTGCAGGTTATATAGGAATGTTGGTTTCAGTTAGAGCTAACGTAAGAACTACTCAAGCCTCCATCAAGAGTCTCGCTGGAGGTTTGAACATAGCTTTCAAATCAGGAGCTGTTACAGGTATGTTAGTTGCAGGCTTAGCCCTCTTAGCGGTGTCAGTTTATTATTATGTTTTAAGAAATGTATGGATACCCTCTGATGACAGAATATTGATAGAAGCATTAGTTGGTTTAGGTTTT